>NZ_JAFBAT010000133.1 GCF_019247615.1 Mycobacterium sp.
CGGTGGATCCGGTGCAGATGGGCAACCCCAAACTGCTGGTGCTGGGAATCGGCACCACGCTGGGGGTATTCGCGCAGAGCGCTGTGCTGCTGGTTGCCATCCGCCGGCAACGCATCAGCCTTCGCCCGCTGTGGGGCATCGACGATCGGCTCAAACGATTCGGCGCCATGGCCGCGGCGATGGTGTTCTACGTGCTGATCAGCCAGCTCGGCCTGGTGGTAGGCAACCAGATCGCCAGCACGGCCGCGGCATCCGGGCCCGCAATCTACAACTACACCTGGCTGGTCCTCATGCTGCCGTTCGGCATGATCGGGGTGACCGTGCTCACGGTGGTGATGCCGAGGCTGAGCCGCAACGCCGCCGCCGACGACACCCGGGCCGTGCTCGCCGACCTGTCGCTGGCGACTCGGCTGACGTTGATCACGCTGATCCCCATCGTGGCGTTCATGACCGTGGCCGGCCCGGCGATCGGCAGCGCCCTGTTCGCTTACGGGCATTTCGGCGGGGTCGACGCGGGGTACCTGGGCGCCGCGATCGCATTGTCGGCGTTCACGTTGATCCCCTACGGGCTGGTACTGCTGCAACTTCGGGTGTTCTACGCACGGGAGCAGCCCTGGACGCCGATCGTGATCATCGTCGTCATCACGTCGGTCAAGGTCGTCGGCTCGGTGCTGGCGCCCCACGTCACCAGTGACCCCAAGCTGGTGGCCGGTTTCCTCGGCCTGGCCAACGGCCTCGGGTTTCTGGCGGGCGCGATTGTCGGCTATCACATGTTGCGCCGCACGCTCTTGCCCACGGGCGGACAGCTACTCGCTGTCGGCGAGGCGCGGACAATCCTGGTGACGCTCGCCGCGTCAATGCTGGCCGGTTTGGTCGCCTACGTCGCCGACCGGTCGCTGGACCTCGGCAACCTGACCAGGACGTACGGCGGTGCGGGCTCGTTGCTCCGCCTGCTCGTGCTGGCGATCATCATGCTGCCAATCGCGGTCGTGGTCATGGTTCGCGCACAGGTTCCCGAGGCGCGGGCGGCGACGAACGCCGTCTGGCGGCGAATTTCGCGCCGGCCGACTGCCCAGGACCTTTCGTCTCAGCGCGACGCCGTCACGTACCCTGAGCAGAGGAATTCTTCCCCGCCGGGGGTAAATGTGGTCCAGGAGCCGATCCGGCGCAGGCCTTCGGAGCGGGTAGCCAGCGACCGGATAGCGAAAGGACCGGAGGTGACCGACCGCCCACTGGAGAGCGCCGCATCAGGCGCCGGGCCGCCACGACCGGTTGCCGACGACTTCCAGCCCGACATTCCGCCACTTCGCGAGCGCGCGGTGTCGGCACCGCAGCCGTCCGATGGGACAAACAGTGATTTCCCCGGCGAATCCGCGCGCGGGCCGCTCCCCTTCGACGCTCCCCGCGAACCCGGGCGGGAGTCACCCCCGCCCGAGGATGTGCAGTTGGTTCCCGGCGCTCGTATCTCCGCCGGCCGGTATCGGCTGCTGGTCTTTCACGGCGGGGCGCCGCCGCTGCAGTTCTGGCAGGCACTGGACACCGCGCTAGACCGGCAGGTGGCCCTGACCTTCGTCGATCCCGACGGCACCCTGCCCGACGATGTGGTTCAAGACATTCTGTCCCGCACCCTGCGGCTCAGCCGGATCGACAAGCCCGGGATCGCCCGCGTGCTCGACGTGGTGCACACCGGTTCCGGTGGGTTGGTGGTCGCCGAGTGGATCCGCGGCGGTTCATTACAGGAGGTCGCGGAAACCGCACCCTCGCCCATCGGCGCCGTCCGGGCGATGCAGTCACTGGCCGCGGCCGCTGACGCCGCCCACCGCGCGGGTGTGGCCCTGTCAATCGACGACCCCGGCCGCGTGCGCGTCAGCATCGACGGCGATGTCGTTCTCGCCTACCCCGCGACCATGCCCACGGCCAATCCGCAGGACGACATCCGCGGGATCGGCGCGGCGCTGTACGCCCTGCTGCTGAACCGCTGGCCGCTACCCGAGCAGGGGCCGCGCAGCGGCCTCGCACCGGCCGACCGGGATCCCGGCGGCATGCCCGTCGAGCCCGTTGCCGTCGACCGCGACATACCGTTCCAGATTTCGGCCGTCGCCATTCGCGCTGTTCAGGAAAATGGCGGAATACGCAGTGCCTCAACGCTTTTGAATCTTCTCCAACAAGCTACGGCGGTGGCCGACCGCACCGAGATACTCGGTCCGGTCGACGATTCACCGGCCCCGCCGACCTCCCGGGTGTCGCCCGCTCCCGAGCACGCGACCTTCGCGCGCCGTCACCGCAACACGCTGATCGTCGTCGGTGCGACCCTCGCAGTGCTCGTTCCCCTGCTGGTGCTGGCGCTCCTGGTGAGCAGGATCTTCGGGAACGTCGGCGGTGGCCTCAACAAGGACGAACTCGGGCTGAACGGTCCCTCGTCGTCGACCTCGTCATCGACCGCGAACTCGGCTCCCGCGGGAAGCTTCGTCAAGCCGACCAAGGCAACGGTGTTCTCCCCCGACGGCGACCCCGACAACTCGGGGCAGGCCGGGCTGGCGATCGATGGCGACCCCAGCACCTCGTGGTCAACCGAGGTGTATTCCGACGCCGTCCCGTTCCCGGCTTTCAAGGAGGGCGAGGGGTTGATGTTGCAGCTGCCCAAACCGACCGTGGTGGGGCAGGTGAACATCGACATCGCCGGCAGCGGAACCAAGGTGGAGATTCGCTCGTCGTCCACACCGACTCCTTCGCAATTGAAAGACACCGCGGTGCTGGCGCCCGCCACGACTCTCAAGCCCGGTCACAACAGCATTCCCGTCAAAGCCGGTGCGCCGACGTCGAACCTGCTGGTGTGGATCTCCACGCTGGGAACCACCGACGGCAAGAGCCAGGCGAGTATCTCCGAGATCACCGTGCAGGCCGCGCCCTGACAGTGCTCACAGGCCCCACGCTGGTGAAGTGCCGCGCCACCGCCGATTGGTTACTGTCCGGCGGTGGGTTTCGGGAGACACGCCCAGCGCGAACGCACTGACGCCGAATTGCTGGCAGCCCACGTCGCCGGCGACCGCTACGCCTTCGACCAGTTGTTCCGCCGTCATCAACGCCAGCTGCATCGGCTTGCCCGGCTGACCACTCGTACGCCCGAGGATGCCGAAGACGCTCTGCAGGATGCGATGCTGTCGGCGCACCGCGGCGCCGGCTCATTTCGGCATGATGCCGCCGTCGGCAGCTGGCTGCATCGCATCGTGGTCAACGCGTGCCTGGACCGCCTGCGGCGCACCAAGGCGCAGTCAACGACAACGCTGGAGGACGTCTACCCGGTCGCCGACCGCACGGCGCAGGTCGAAACGGCCATCGTCGTGCAACGAGCCCTGATGCGGCTTCCCGTCGAGCAGCGGGCGGCGGTGGTGGCGGTGGATATGCAGGGCTACTCGGTGGCCGACACCGCCGCCTTGTTGGGCGTCGCCGAGGGCACGGTCAAGAGCCGATGTTCGCGCGCCCGGGTCCGCCTCGCCGAACTGCTCGGTTATCTCGACACCGGCACCCGCGCAATGCCCGACCGTCCCACCGGGCGGCGCTGACGCGGCCCCCCGACAAGCCCGGCGCGGGGCCGTGCGTGGCCATCGACGTGCTCATGACGGACACTGGGGCGGATGGGTGCAGCCGATAGCCATTCAGCGGATGCCGGAGATTCCCACGAAGCGGACGCCGGCGCGCCGCTGACGGTTGAGCTCCTCGCCGACCTGCAGGCCGGCCTGCTGGACGACGATCTTGCGGCGCGCGTGCGCCAACAGGTCCGCGCGGACCCGAGCACACGGGAAGTGCTGCTCGCTTTGCACCAGGTGCGCTGCGAGCTCGCGGCGGCTGCCGACCCGGCGTCGGCGCCGGAGGTCCCGACACAGGTCACCGCCCGAATTTCGGATGCGCTGCGGGCGTCCGGCGGCCGACCGGCAGGCCCCGATGCCGCGCACTTGGCGCGGCCGCAGGCCCGGCCCGCCAAGGTGGCCGCGGCGGTGGTCGGCCTCGGAGCGGCGATCGGGGCGATCGCGGTCGGCACCGCCGCACTGACCACCACGTCCGAGCGCGCACCCAGCGCCCCGGCCACTGCCCAACACATCACGCGGTCCACTCCCCCGATGACGATTCCGCTGTCGCAAGCGGAAATCCTCGGCCTCCTCAACCAGCGTCCCGACTTCGGTCCCCTCGCCGACCAAGCGCACCGCGCGTCCTGCCTGAATGGCCTCGGCTACCCGGCTTCGACCCAGGTTCTGGGGGCGCGGCCGATCGAGATCAACGCCCGCCCCGGGGTTCTGCTGGTGCTGCCCGCCGACACTCCCGGCAGGCTCGCGGCCTTCGCGGTCGCGACCAACTGCAACGCCGCCGACACCGGGATGTTGGCCGACACCGAAGTCCCCCGCCCCTAGCGGCGATCACAAGCGCGGCGTAGCCGGGCGCAGTGGGTCGCCGCCCATCGACCCAGCGGCGATCACAAGCGCGGCATAGCCGGGCGCAGTGGGTCGCCGCCGGCCCACCTAGTGTGGCGTTCAACACCGGGGAACAGTCGCGCCTACGCTGGCGTTCGTAGACTTAGCTTCCACATCCGAAAGGCCCGAATGACCGCCACCAATTCTGTCCGTGATGGTCAGGAGACCGTCCGCAACGTGATCATCATCGGTTCCGGCCCCGCCGGTTATACGGCAGCCCTGTACACGGCCCGCGCCCAGCTGGCGCCGTTGGTTTTCGAGGGCACCTCGTTCGGCGGCGCGTTGATGACCACCACCGAAGTGGAGAACTACCCGGGCTTCCGTGAAGGCATCATGGGCCCCGCGTTGATGGACGAGATGCGCGAGCAGGCGCTGCGTTTCGGTGCCGACCTTCGGATGGAAGACGTCGAGTCGGTGTCGCTCGAGGGTCCGATCAAGTCGGTCGTCACCGCCGACGGGGAGACATACCGGGCCCGGGCCGTGATCTTGGCCATGGGCGCCGCGGCACGGTACCTGCAGGTTCCCGGCGAGCAGGAGTTGTTGGGTCGCGGCGTGAGCTCATGCGCCACGTGTGACGGGTTCTTCTTCCGCGACCAGGACATCACCGTGATCGGCGGCGGTGATTCCGCGATGGAGGAAGCCCTTTTCCTGACCCGTTTCGCCAACAATGTGACCCTCGTGCACCGCCGCGACGAGTTCCGTGCGTCGAAAATCATGCTGAACCGCGCCCGTGACAACGAGAAGATCAAGTTCGTCACCAACCACACCCCGGTTGCGGTGGACGGCGACACGACGGTGACCGGATTGCGGTTGCGCCACAACGTAACCGGTGAAGAAACCACCCTGGCGGTGACCGGCGTTTTCGTCGCGATCGGCCATGAGCCGCGATCGGCGCTGGTGCGAGACGTCGTAGACCTCGACCCCGATGGCTACGTACTCACCAAGGGACGCACCACGAGCACGTCGCTGGACGGCGTCTTCGCGGCCGGCGACCTGGTGGACCGCACCTACCGGCAAGCGGTCACCGCCGCGGGCAGTGGCTGCGCCGCGGCCATCGATGCGGAACGCTGGCTCGCCGAGCAGGAATCGGTAGCGTCGACCGACGGGGCAACAGCTGGAAACGCCAAGGACACAGACACATTGATTGGAGCACGACGATGACCGATCCCGAAAAGGCCGGAGCGACAATAGAAGTCTCCGATGCATCCTTCTCCACGGACGTGTTGTCCAGCAACAAGCCTGTGCTGGTTGACTTTTGGGCGACGTGGTGCGGTCCGTGCAAGATGGTCGCGCCGGTTCTCGAGGAAATCGCAAGCGAGCGGGCCGGTCAGCTCACCGTCGCCAAACTGGACGTTGACGCCAACCCAGAAACGGCGCGGGACTTTCAGGTTGTTTCGATCCCCACGCTGATTCTGTTCAGGGATGGCCAACCGGTGAAGCGGATCGTCGGCGCCAAGGGTAAGGCCGCGCTGCTGCGTGAGCTATCCGACGCCGTTCCCGACCTCACTTAGCCCTATCCGCTTCGCCACGCCGCGCCCGGCGCTTAGCCTGGGGTTTTCCGGAAATTGAGCGGCGTCTGCGACAATAACTGCTAGCGGTTGCCTTGTTCAGCCTTATCCCGGAGGGCCCTTGGTATGTCGAGTCCGCGCCGTGAAGACGGCGACGCGCTGCGCTGTGGCGACCATGGCGCTGCTGTGGCCGAGATCAGGGCGACGCTGACGGCACTGGGCCTCCTGGACGATCACGACGAAGTCCTGACCACCGGTGAGCACATGGCCCCCGACGTCTTCGACGCGGAGCTCGATCAAGCGGTCCGCGCTTTCCAGCAGCACCGCGGGCTGTTGGTGGACGGCATTGTCGGTGAGGCGACCTACCGCGCACTGAAGGAGGCCTCGTACCGCCTCGGCGCGCGCACGCTTTACCACCAATTCGGCGCCCCACTGTACGGCGACGACGTCGCCACGTTGCAGGCGCGGCTGCAGGACCTCGGTTTCTATACCGGCTTGGTCGACGGCTATTTCGGTTTGCAGACCCACAACGCCCTGATGTCGTATCAGCGCGAATACGGACTGGCCGCCGACGGTATCTGCGGCCCAGAAACCTTGCGGTCCTTGTATTTTCTCAGTTCACGGGTGACCGGCGGCTCGCCGCATGCCATCCGTGAGGAAGAGCTGGTACGCCGGTCGGGCCCCAAGCTATCGGGCAAGCGCATCATCATCGACCCGGGCCGCGGGGGTGCGGACCACGGCTTGATCGTGCAGGGGCCCGATGGCCCCATCGGCGAAGCGGATGTGTTGTGGGACTTGGCAAGTCGGCTCGAGGGTCGGATGACCGCCATCGGCATGGAGACCTTCCTGTCGCGGCCGACCAACCGCAGCCCATCGGACGCCGAGCGCGCCGCGACGGCCAACAACGTCGGTGCCGACCTGATGATCAGCCTGCGCTGCGAATACCAGAGCAGCTCTTCGGCCAATGGGGTCGCCTCCTTTCACTTCGGAAACTCGCACGGTTCGGTCTCGACCATCGGGCGCAACCTCGCCGACTTCATTCAGCGAGAGGTGGTGGCCCGCACCGGTTTACGCGATTGCCGCACCCACGGCCGGACGTGGGACCTGCTACGCCTGACGCGGATGCCCACCGTTCAGGTCGACGTCGGCTACATCACCAATCCCCGCGATCGCGCAATGCTGGTCTCAACGCAGACGCGCGATGCCATCGCCGAAGGCATCCTCGCCGCGGTCAAGCGGCTCTATCTGCTGGGCAAGAACGACAGGCCCACCGGCACATTCACCTTTGCCGAACTGCTGGCTCACGAGTTGTCGGTGGAACGCACGAGCAGACTCGGCGGGACCTGACGACCGTCCGTGAACCGTGTTGAACTGCAGCTGCTTGCGGCCGTAGAGCCCGCGCCGACCGGTTCCTGCAGCTGAGCGCTGGCCAGCAGGCGCTCCAGCGCCGCCTCAACTTCCGCTTTCCAACCGAGGCCCTTGTCCAGTTCCAGCCGCAACCGGGGAAAGTACGTATGTGGCGCCACCACAACGAAACCCACGTCCTTCAGGAATTCGGCATCGATGACGCAGTGCTCGACCGAGCAATCACCGAGCGACTCCAACACTGGCCGGACATCGGGGGCCGCCGTCCCCGGATCCTGTAGCTCGGAGGCCGCCGGCGTACGGCCGAACGCTTCCAGCGCCCGAACGCCGCGCCGGACCATCTCGTCGATCACGCGGGCGATGAGTCCGTGGGGCAGATCCTCACTCGCTTGCCCCGGCTCGATTCCCATCGACGTCAGCAGCACCGCGTCGGCGGACACCGGCGCGGTGGGGAAACGCTGCGCCCGCGGCACCGCGCGCGGTGGCGCGTACAGGACGTACCCCAGGCACGGCGGCTCGGTGTGGCCGCGGTCGTCGTCCGGCACCGCCGTCGCGACCTGGCCGCACGAACCCCACTCCAGCATGACCATCGACAGCCATGCCTCTTTTTCGAATTCCGGGTCGGCGAGGTGGTCCTGGTTGCCAAGGGTCGCGGGGTCGACCTCCCAGAACACGCAACGGCGCGCATGCTTGGGAAGCTGCTCGAATGCCTCGAGCCGCAGCGGCGTGATTCGCGGGGACACTAGCCTCCTGGCTTCCGGGCGGTACTGCGGGCCGTCAACGTGGGGCCACCAGCAACCCCTCCAGAATAGGAGAGTCGGCCGTCTTCGGACCAGTATTTGTCCCGCTGCCCGGGCCGGCGCCCCAAAGGGTTCCGGGCACCTGGGCGCCGCCCGGCCGTATAGCGAAATAGCTTGGGACACATACACGTCCGGCAAAGCGGGGTCATTGCGACGGAAGGTCGCCCTGAGGCAGCCCCGGCAATGTCACAGTGACGTAATTAGGTGGTATCGGGCGTCATGCCTTGTCGGGGGTCATCATGTCGACGATCCGCTGGAGGTCGTCGACCGATCCGAACTCCACCACGATTCGCCCCTTACGTTTGCCGAGGCTGACGGTCACACGCGTGTCGAAGGTGTTCGACAGCCGCTCGGCCACGTCCTGAAGGCCGGGCATTTGGATCGGCTTGCGGCGCTGCGGCGCGGGGCCGGTGGCTTCCCCGCGGTTGGCCAGGGTGACGGCCTCCTCGGTCGCCCGCACCGACAGGCCCTCCGCCACGATCCGGCCGGCCAGTTCCTCCTGCGCCTCGGGGCCGGCTTCCAGCGACAGCAGGGCTCGGGCATGGCCGGCCGACAGCACTCCAGCCGCCACCCGCCGCTGCACCGCGATGGGTAACTTCAGCAACCGGATCATGTTGGTGATGAGCGGCCGCGAACGTCCGATGCGCGCCGCCAGTTCGTCGTGAGTGACGCCGAACTCGTCCAGTAGCTGTTGGTAGGCAGCCGCCTCCTCCAGCGGATTGAGCTGGACCCGGTGGATGTTTTCCAGCAACGCGTCGCGCAAGAGGTTGTCATCGCCGGTCTCCCGGACGATGGCCGGGATCGTGGCCAAGCCCGCTTCCTGGGCCGCGCGCCACCGCCGCTCCCCCATCACGATCTGATAACGCGCGCCGCTCGGCGATCCGCTGACTGCCCGGACCACGATCGGCTGCAGGAGGCCAAACTCGCGGATCGAGTGCACCAGTTCGGACAGCGCTTCCTCGTCGAACACCTGCCGCGGCTGGCGCGGATTTCGTTCGATGTCGCTCGGCCGGATCTCGCGATACACCGCACCCACCGCGCCCGTCGTCGCATCCGGCGACTGCCCACCGATCAGGACGTCGGCGGCCGCGTCCCCCATCCGTGGGCCCAGGGTTGCCGGCCCGCTGTCGCTATCCGCGGGACCGGTGGGAATCAGCGAAGCCAGGCCGCGGCCGAGGCCGCCCTTCTTGCGTAACGGCTGCGTCATGGTCGTCCCTTCGCGGTGTTCAATTGCGCTCGGCGAGCTCGCGGCTCGCGTCCAGATAGCTCATCGCCCCGCGCGAACCGGGGTCGTAATCGATGATGGTCATGCTGTAGCCGGGCGCCTCGGAAACCTTGACGCTGCGCGGAATGACCGTTCGCAACACCTTGGTGCCGAAGTAGCGGCGAACCTCCTCGGCCACCTGGTCGGCCAGCTTCGTCCGGCCGTCGTACATCGTGAGGATCACGGTGGTCACCTCGAGCTGAGGATTCAGATGCGCCTTCACCATCTCGATGTTGCGCATCAGCTGCGACACCCCCTCGAGCGCGTAGTACTCGCACTGGATCGGAATCATCACCTCCGGCGCGGCGACGAGCGCGTTGATGGTCAGCAGCCCCAGCGACGGTGGGCAGTCGACAAAAACATAGTCGAAGTCCACGCGGTCCAGCCCGGCCAAGGCCGTCCGTAGGCGGTTCTCTCGAGCGACCATGCTCACCAACTCGATCTCGGCGCCGGCGAGGTCAATCGTGGCCGGCACGCAAAACAACCGCGGGCTGTGCGGACTGGGCCGGATCGCTTCCTCCAGCGAGATTTCGCCAATGAGCACCTCGTACGACGACGGTGTCCCCGCTTGCCGATCCTGGATGCCGAGCGCCGTGCTCGCGTTGCCCTGGGGGTCGAGATCAATGACGAGCGTCTTGAGTCCCTGCACGGCGAGGGCGGCGGCGAGGTTGACCGCGGTGGTCGTCTTCCCGACGCCGCCCTTCTGGTTCGCGATGGTGAAGAGCCGGCGTTGGCGGGGCCGGCGCAACGCCGGGTAGGTGGTGTGCAGCACGCGCATGGCGCGCTCCGCGGCAGCGCCGATCGGCGTGTCCGATTCGTCGGATGTTTCACGTGAAACCATGTCCGCCACCGCGGGCACATCGTGGCGGGGCGGCGGCGGCGCATCCGGCTCGATGGGCAGCGGTGCGGCTGGCGCGGGCATCATGCCCGTCGGCCGCGGGGAACCACTCTCGAACCCGCGTGGTGGAGAACTCACCGCGCCCTCCCCTCCGTCGTCCCCGGGGTCGCCGTCCGGGGGCCCGCCGCGCGCGACGGCCTTCGCTGCGGGCGATTTCCGCGCCGCGCCAACACCACGGTTGCGGGCGGACTCAAGTAGTTCGCGCCACATGTCACCACCCTGACATCAACGGCACCCGACGCCGCCATTACACGCCGGTGCGCTTCCACTTCCTCGGGAGCGCGGCTTCCCTTGATCGCGACCATTCGCCCGCCCATCCGTAGTAATGGCATACTCCACTTGGTCAAGTTGTCCAGGCCGGCAACCGCGCGCGACACCGCGACATCTCTATCGCCGAATTGCTCGCGTACCCAAGCTTCCTCCGCACGGCCGCGCACCACCTCGACCGCCAACCCTAGTTCGGCCACCGCATCGATGAGAAACGCGCTTCGCCTCAGCATCGGTTCGAGTAGCACGATGTCGAGGTCGGGTCGCGCGATTGCCAACGGTATCCCCGGCAGACCGGCCCCGCTGCCGATGTCGATCACCCGCTCCCCCGGCTCAATCACTTCCGCCACGACGGCGCTGTTGAGGAGATGGCGGTCCCACAGGCGATCCGCCTCCCGCGGCCCGATCAGCCCGCGTTCTACGCCGGCGCCTGCCAGCAGCTCGGCATAGCGCCGGGCTGCCTCGATGCCTGCCCCGAACAAGCGGTCCCCGGCGTCGCCCTGACAAGTGGGATCCCCCGGTGCGCGCCCGTTCGCCGGTTCGCGGTCGCTCGAATGTTTCACGTGAAACGTCTCCGCTCTTGTTTCACGTGAAACATTGTTTATCGGACCCTCGCGGTCTGGACGGTTCTCGAAGCCCTGAATTACATGCCTGTGACTTAGCGCTCGTCAGTCGAGCAGGACCACAACACGCCGCGACGGCTCGGCGCCCTCGCTCTCGCTGTGGACGCCCGGCACCGCGGCGACGGCATCGTGGACGATCTTGCGCTCGAACGGTGTCATCGGAGACAGCTCCTCGCGTTCGCCCGTGTTCAGCACCCGCCGGGCCACCCTGTCGCCCAGCGCAGCCAATTCTTCGCGCCGCCGCCGCCGCCAGCTTGCGATGTCGAGCATCAGCCGACTCCGCACACCGGTCTTCTGGTGGATTGCCAGCCGGGTCAGCTCCTGCAGAGCGTCGAGCACTTCGCCCCCGCGGCCGACCAACTTGTTCAAGTCGTCGCTACCGTCGATGCTGACCACAGCCCGGTTGCCCTCGACGTCCAGATCGATGTCGCCGTCAAAGTCCAAAAGGTCCAATAGCTCTTCGAGATAGTCGCCGGCGATCTCCCCTTCCGCGACCAATCGCTCCTCAAGGTCGCCGAGCTCCTCGGCGCCGTCACCCGACGCCGCCGCATCTTCGGGGACGTCCTCGGTCGACGGGGATGCGTCGAGTTCTGCATCAAATTCACGCTCGGTCGTGTCGGCGTCTGTCATGTCGTTCTCCCTCTCCCTCTTGCGCGGTCACTGTGCTGCTGGCGTCACTCGCCCGAGGCGGCCTCGTCGAATCCAGACACGCTCGTCAGCGCTTGCGCCTTTTCGGCCGCGCCCCCGGGCGCGGTGTGCGGTTGGCCGTTCCGTCGTTGCGTCCAGCCGCGTCCGGCTTGTCCGGTCGAGCCCGAGCCGGTTCCCCGTCGGCTCGGCCACTGTTGGCTGCGTCGTCCGAATCGGCCTTCGCCGAGCGGGCTTTCGCATCGCTGCGGCCATCGGCATCCGTCGGGGAGCCGTTGCCGTTCGCCGGTGCTGCCTTGGCACCGCGCTTGGGTTTAGCCCCCGGCCCCGGTGCATTGGCTGCCCGGCGCTGCAGCGCTTCCTGCCTTTTGGCCTCTTCCTCTTTTTCGATCATGCCGAAGACGTAATGCTGCTGTCCGAAGGTCCAGATGTTGTTTGCGAACCAGTACAAGATGATGGCGAGCGGCAGGAACGGGCCACCGACGACAACCCCGAGCGGGAAGACGTACAACGCCAGCTTGTTCATCATCGCGGTCTGCGGGTTGGCAGCAGCCTCCGGGCTCTGGCGCGCAACCGAGGCCCGGCTGTTGAAGTACGTCGCGATGCCGGCGAGGATCATCACCGGTGCGCCAACGGCGATCACCGCCGGACGGCTGAAGTGAGTGAACGCGTCCAAGCCGGCTCGTTGAGTCATGTACGCCCCGATCGGGGCTCCCCACAGATTGGCGTCCAAGAAATGGCCCACATCGGCCGGGGTGAACACGTAGTTACCCGTCATCCGATTCTGGGCCACCGACATGTGCGGTTGGCCAAAGCCTCCGGTGGTCCGGTTGAACGAACGCAGCACGTGGTAGAGCCCCAGGAACACGGGGATCTGCGCCAGCATCGGCAAGCAGCCGAGGATCGGGTTGAACCCGTGCTCGCGCTGCAGCTTCTGCATCTCAAGCGCCATCCGCTGGCGGTCCTTGCCGTATTTCTTCTGCAACGCCTTGATCTGTGGTTGCAGCTCCTGCATCTGTCGCGTGGTGCGGATCTGACGCACGAAGGGCTTGTACAACAGCGCCCGCAGGGAGAACACCAGAAACATCACCGACAGCGCCCACGCGAAGAAGTTCGTGGGGCCCAGCACGAACGCGAATAGCTTGTACCAGACCCACATGATCCACGACACCGGGTAGTAGACGATGTCCAGGCTGAAGAAATCAAACAAAGGATTCACTCTTTCGTTGCTCCGCCGCGGGGCCCCGCGCTTGGCTGGCTGGGCGACCGGGGTCATCCGACTGGGCCCGGCGCTCGCGTCGGTCCGGTATCGGATCCCATCCTCCCCGATGCCACGGTCCGCACCTGGCGAGCCTGGCCGCGGCCAACCAACTCCCCCGGATCAAGCCATACTCGGTGAGCGCATCGACCGCGTACTGGCTGCAGGTCGGAATGAAGCGACACGTCGCCGGCCGCAGCGGCGAGACCATGTGTCGATACAGCTGGATCAGGAATACCAGTGCTCGAACCAGCCTCCGGCCGGTCACCTTGCCCACTCCCCCGGCCACATTGCGCGTCGACGCCGTCATTCGTATCCCGCCGACTCCAAGGCATGTCGCAAGCCATGCCGCAGTTCTTGCTCCAGGCGCGCCGACGACGCCTCCCGAGACGTCGGCAGTGCCCGGATCACCACCCGATCGCGTCGATCCAGCTCGCTCAACAAGGTCCGGGCGACGTGCCGCAACCGGCGCGCGACGCGATGGCGTTCGACGGCCGAGCCCACCTTCTTTGAGATGATCAAACCGACCCGCGGACCCGGGGGATCAACCTCATTGGCACGTCGCACGTGAACGATCACGTCGGGCTGCGCCCGGCGCACGCCATACTTCACCGTGGCGTCAAACTCCGATGACTGCCTCATGCGGTTGCGTGCGGGTAGCACCGCCGAAAAACCTGACGCTGCGTTCAGGCAGATAAGGCGCGGCGGCCCTTACGGCGACGGTTCGACACAATCGAGCGCCCAGCACGAGTACGCATCCGCAAGCGGAATCCGTGCACGCGGGCTCGCCGCCGGTTGTTCGGCTGGAAGGTCCGCTTGCCCTTGGCCACGGCATTCTCCTCGTTGTCCCAGGCTCAACCACTCGAGCCGTCCGCCCACCCGCTCGTCGACTGCATCCGTCCGCGGTCGCTTGGAGATGGGTCTTGCTGCTGGCCGGCGCGGTCCCCGAACGTCCGGGTCGCAGCCGTATCGCCGACTTTCGGGCGACTGTTTGAGGGTACTGAGGACCATTCGCTGGGTCAAACTTGGCCTGCCGCAACGGACCCAAACGAAATAACCGCGAAAGATTGCGTCTGAGCGGCGGCGCTGCGGCACGATATCGAAAACGAACGACAGAGACGCCCCGCAGCGCCCTAAAGAAGCCGAATTGGAATGCAGCAGAACTGTTGGCAGCGACACGGAAAACTGTTAGCTTCGGGCAATGCCGTTTCAGAGTGGAACGGCGCTCGACGACGAAGCGAGGATGGCGGATCGGCCAGCTGCTCTGATAACCCGCGCGGTTGCCACCAGCCCCAAGATCGCGTGCCGTCGCCCGTAGGCTGCGGTTCGCATACGCTCATCCTGTCCACACCTGTGTATAAGTGTGTGGACAGTTCCTTCGTCACCAAGCGCGCGTGCCCTCGACCCGGGATCCGCGAGAACCAGGGGGATTACGTCGTTGACCGATGACCCCGGTTCAGGCTTCACGACCGTGTGGAACGCGGTTGTCTCTGAGCTCAACGGCGAGTTCCCCAGCGACGGCATGGCCACCAACCGCACCACGCTCGTCACTCCCCTGACACCCCAACAAAGGGCATGGCTGAACCTGGTCCAGCCACTCACCATCGTCGAGGGATTCGCTTTGCTGTCCGTTCCCAGCAGCTTTGTGCAGAACGAGATCGAACGCCACCTGCGCGCCCCGATCACCGACGCTCTCAGCCGACGGCTCGGTCAACAAATCCAGCTCGGGGTTCGCATCGCGCCAACCGCCGCAGATGCCGACGACGGCTTGGCACCGGCCGAGCCGTTCTCTCAAGTGGACACCCCGTCCCACACCGACACCGCCTTCGAGACGAGCCCGGCCGCAGACGAGGTCGACGAAAACGGTGACGGCAGTGCCGAGCAGACTTGGCCCAACTACTTCACCGAACGTCCGCACCCCACCGACCCCGCCGTCATCGGCGGCACCAGCCTCAACCGCCGCTACACGTTCGACACCTTCGTGATCGGCGCCTCCAACCGGTTCGCGCACGCCGCCGCCCTGGCGATCGCGGAAGCACCGGCCCGCGCCTACAACCCGCTGTTCATCTGGGGCGAGTCGGGCCTTGGCAAGACGCACCTGCTGCATGCGGCCGGCAACTATGCGCAGCGGCTGTTCCCCGGGATGCGGGTCAAGTACGTCTCCACCGAGGAATTCACCAACGACTTCATCAACTCGCTACGCGACGACCGCAAGGTGGCCTTCAAACGCAGCTACCGCGACGTCGACGTTCTGCTGGTCGATGACATCCAATTCATCGAAGGCAAGGAAGGCATCCAGGAAGAGTTCTTCCACACATTCAACACGCTGCATAACGCCAACAAACAGATCGTCATCTCCTCGGATCGGCCACCGAAACAGCTCGCCACTCTGGAAGATCGGCTGCGAACACGATTCGAGTGGGGCCTGATCACCGACGTGCAGCCCCCCGAACTTGAGACCCGCATCGCCATTCTGCGCAAAAAGGCCCAGATGGAACGGCTGGCGGTGCCCGATGACGTCCTCGAGTTGATCGCTAGCAGCATCGAACGCAACATCCGCGAGCTCGAAGGGGCGTTGATCCGGGTTACCGCGTTCGCCTCGTTGAACAAAACCCCGATCGACAGGGCGTTGGCGGAGATCGTGCTTCGCGATCTGATCGCCGACGCCAGCACCATGCAGATCAGCGCGGCGACCATCATGGCGGCCACCGCCGAGTACTTCGACACCACCGTCGAAGAGTTGCGCGGCCCCGGCAAGACCCGAGCGCTGGCGCAGTCGCGTCAGATCGCAATGTATCTGTGCCGCGAACTCACCGATCTGTCATTGCCCAAGATCGGCCAGGCCTTCGGCCGTGACCACACCACGGTCATGTACGCGCAGCGGAAGATTTTGTCCGAGATGGCCGAACGGCGAGAGGTCTTTGATCACGTCAAGGAACTCACCACGCGTATCCGGCAGCGATCCAAGCGCTGACGCAACGCATCTGCGCAATTTCTTTCAAAAAACTTGGTCCACCCCTGTCACAACAGTCACAGCCAGGTGCTGTGCGCAGCCCTGTGCGCAGGCGCGGAAATTACCGGTACGGCGGTGTATTTGCGTGCACAGTCGACTTCCGTCCCCAGCCATCCCACTGCGGTCCCGCGGTTGCCCACCGGTCATCCACAACCCCATCACTCCCCCTAGCTGCAGCGGGCACCGGTTATCCCCAACATGCACAGCACCTAATACTGTTACTGAAATCTATCCATCGCTTTGGGTTTGAAGTACGGGCTTGGGGACGCTGGTCGCGGGCGCCGTCCCGAGCTCTGGTTGGCCCGGCTTGTCGGCCTTCGCGATTAGCTTTGAAGTTGGCCGCAGAAGACTTACGGTTGTTCTTCGACCGCTAGCGACGGGCGGCTGGCGACGTGCTTTCAATACACGTCAAGACACGTTTGTGGGTGAGAGGACGCTATGGACGCGGCGACGACAACGGCTGGCCTCACCGACTTGAAATTCCGCCTGGTGCGAGAGTCCTTCGCCGACGCGGTGTCCTGGGTGGCGAAGAACTTGCCGACCAGGCCGGCGGTGCCGGTGCTTTCGGGAGTTCTGTTGTCCGGCTCGGATGACGGCTTGACGATCTCCGGCTTCGATTACGAGGTGTCCGCAGAGGCCCACGTGGCAGCTGAAATAGCTTCTCCTGGAACGGTTTTGGTGTCGGGAAGGTTGTTGTCGGACATCACCCGGGCGCTGCCGAACAAGCCGGTCGACTTCTACGTGGACGGCAATCGGGTCGCACTGACCTGCGGTAATGCCAGGTTCTCGTTGCCGACCATGCCGGTTGAGGACTATCCGACACTGCCCACGCTGCCGGAGGGCACCGGAACCCTGCCGGCGGATCTGTTCGCCGAGGCAATCAGCCAGGTGGCCGTCGCGGCCGGCCGCGATGACACCTTGCCCATGTTGACCGGTATTCGGGTCGAGATCTCGGGTGACACGGTGGTCCTGGCCGCCACTGACAGGTTCCGGTTGGCGGTTCGCGAGCTGACGTGGTCGGCATTGGTCCCCGATACCGAAGCCGCGGTGCTGGTACCGGCCAAGACGCTGTCGGAGGCGGCCAAGGCGGGCGCCGACGGGTCCGACGTTCGGCTGTCCTTGGGCGCAGGCAACGGGGTCGGGAAAGACGGATTGCTGGGCATCAGTGGTGGCGGAAAACGGAGCACCACTCGACTCCTCGATGCGGAGTTCCCGAAGTTCCGTCAGTTGTTGCCGGCCGAGCACACCGCCGTCGCCACCATCAACGTGGCCGAGCTGACCGAGGCCATCAAACTGGTTGCTTTGGTGGCAGACCGCGGCGCGCAGGTGCGCATGGAATTCTCCGACGGCATGCTGCGGCTGTCCGCCGGCGCCGACGACGTGGGCCGAGCTGAGGAGGACCTGCCGGTCGATTTCGTCGGCGACCCGTTGACCATCGCCTTCAACCCGACTTATCTGACCGACGGGCTGGCGGCGGTGCATTCCGAGCGGGTGTCCTTTGGCTTCACGACCCCGGGAAAGCCGGCCTTGCTGCGCCCCGCTCTCGACGAGGACCGCCCGCCCACCGGCGCGGGGCCGTTCGCCGCGCAGCCCACGGACTACGTGTACCTGTTGATGCCAGTGCGATTGCCCGGGTAGGTGTACGTCCGGCTTTTGGGACTGCGCGACTTTCGGTCCTGGGCGCACGCAGACCTCGAGTTGCAGCCCGGCCGCACGGCATTCGTCGGCCCCAATGGCTTCGGTAAGACGAATCTAATTGAGGCGCTGTGGTTTTCGACTACGTTGGGTTCTCACCGGGTGGGCACCGACATGCCCTTGATCCGGGCGGGCGCCGAGCGGGCCGTGGTGTCGACGATCGTCGTCAACGAGGGTAGGGAATGTGCGATCGACCTCGAGATCGCCAGTGGCCGGGCCAACAAGGGACGGTTGAATCGTTCTCCCGTGCGGAGCACGCGCGAGGTGGTCGGGGTGTTGCGTGCAGTCCTTTTCGCGCCCGAGGACTTGGCGTTGGTCCGCGGCGATCCGGCGGATCGGCGTCGCTACCTCGACGATCTCGCGACCGTTCGCCGGCCGGCGATTGCCGGTGTGCGCGCGGACTATGACAAGGTCCTGCGGCAGCGCACGGCGCTGTTGAAGTCTGTTTCCGGGACGCGGTACCGAGGCGATCGAACCGCCTTGGACACCCTCGATGTGTGGGACAGCCGATTGGCCCAGCACGGCGCCGATTTGATGGCCGCCCGCATCGAGTTGGTGAATGAGTTGGCGCCAGACGTGGAGAAGGCCTATCAGTTGCTCGCGCCCGGATCACGCTCGGCGTCGATCGCCTACCGAACCAGCCTGGGCGCCGACGGGCACACCGAGCTCGGCGACCACGAATTCCTGGAGGCTGCCTTGCTGGCCGCAATGTCCTTGCGACGCGAGGCTGAACTGGAACGTGGAATGTGTCTGGTGGGTCCACATCGCGACGATCTCGAGCTGCGGCTCGGGGAGCAGCCGGCCAAAGGCTTTGCCAGCCATGGGGAATCCTGGTCTTTTGCCCTGTCGCTGCGGCTGGCGGCTTACGAACTGCTGCGGGCGGACGCAGGCGAGCCCGTATTGTTGCTCGACGACGTGTTCGCCGAACTTGACGACAAGCGGCGCCGCGCCTTGGCAGCGGTGGCTGAATCGGCCGAACAGGTGTTGGTGACCGGCGCGGTGCCCGAAGACATTCCGGCGGATTGGGATGCCAGACGGGTGTATATCGACATGGTCGACGATGACTCCGGACGGGTGTCGGCGGTGCGCTCATGACGGATGCCGACGACCAGAAAGACGCGGAACAACCCGGCAGGCTCAGAGGCATCGACTTGGTCAGGCGCACCCTCGAAGAGGCTCGTGCAGCCGCCCAAGCACAGGGCAAAGACCTCGGACGCGGGCGCGCGGTTCCCCCGCCTCCGCGGCGGGTAGGCGGGCAGCGCCGAAGATGGTCCGGTCCGGGCCCGGACCGTCGTGATCCGCAGCCTTTGGGGAGCCTGGCGCAGGAGTTGGCGAAAAAGCGCGGCTGGTCCGCGCACGTCGCCGAGGGTACGGTCCTGGGCCGCTGGCCGGCGGTGGTTGGCGAACAGATCGCCGACCATGCGAGCCCGACCTCGCTCAACGACGGCGTGCTGAACGTGACGGCGGAGTCGACGGCGTGGGCGACCCAGTTGCGAATGATGCAGGCGCAACTGTTGGCCAAGATCGCCGCGGCCGTCGGCAACGGTGTGGTGACGTCGCTGAGAATCACCGGACCCGCGACGCCGTCGTGGCGCAAGGGCCCGCGGCACATCGCCGGCAGGGGCCCGCGCGATACCTACGGCTGAAGGCTTAGCGGCCCCGTCGGCCTCCCCAGTTGCGCCTTCATCAACAGGGCCTGAGGACCGCTAGGACGTAACGCGCCCCCCAAACGGACGTCGGGACGCGGCGGTAATAAAGAAATCGTGCGCACGGCGCGGTCAGATGGGTAGAAACGCGCCCGCAGAATCGGTGCGGGGCGCCAATCACGGTAGAGTGGTGGGGTGCGACGCTGCGGTGACGGGACCGCCCGCATGAAACCCCAAGGAGAGCATTCCGACCGTGGCTGCCCAGAAGAAGAAGGCCCAAGATGGATACGGCGCCGAACAGATCACCGTTCTCGAAGGGCTCGAGGCCGTCCGCAAACGCCCAGGCATGTATATCGGGTCCACCGGTGAGCGTGGGCTGCACCACCTCATCTGGGAGGTGGTGGACAACTCGGTCGACGAGGCGATGGCCGGTTACGCCACGCAAGTCGATGTGCGGCTGCTCGATGACGGCGGCGTAGAGGTCATCGACAACGGGCGCGGAATCCCCGTGGCGATGCACGCGACGGGCGCCCCCACCGTCGACGTCGTCATGACCCAACTGCACGCCGGCGGCAAGTTCGGCGGCGAGAACAGCGGCTACAACGTGAGTGGCGGTCTACACGGGGTCGGCGTGTCGGTTGTCAACGCGCTGTCCACCCGACTCGAGGTTGACATCAAGCGCGACGGGTACGAGTGGTCGCAATTCTATGACCACGCCGTGCCGGGAACCCTCAAGCAGGGCGAGGCCACCAAGAAGACGGGAACCACGATCAGGTTCTGGGCGGATCCCGACATTTTCGAAACCACCCAGTACGACTTCGAAACGGTGGCGCGTCGGCTTCAGGAAATGGCTTTCCTGAACAAGGGTTTGACGATCAATCTGACCGACGAGCGAGTGGAGCAGGACGAGGTCGTCGACGAGGTCGTCAGCGATACCGCTGATGCACCGAAGTCGGCCGAAGAAAAAGCCGCGGAATCCCAAGGGCGGCAAAAGGTCAAGCACCGCGTCTTCCACTACCCGGGTGGTCTCATCGACTTCGTCAAGCACATCAACCGCACCAAGAGCCCAATCCAGCAGAGCGTCATCGCCTTCGAGGGCAAAGGCGACGGTCACGAGGTCGAGATCGCGATGCAGTGGAACGGCGGCTACTCGGAATCTGTCCACACCTTCGCCAATACGATCAACACCCACGAGGGCGGCACGCACGAAGAGGGCTTCCGCAGCGCGCTGACATCGGTGGTGAACAAGTACGCCAAAGACAAGAAGCTGCTGAAAGACAAGGACCCCAACCTCACCGGCGACGATATCCGCGAGGGCCTGGCGGCGGTGATCTCGGTCAAGGTCAGCGAACCGCAGTTCGAGGGCCAGACCAAGACCAAGCTGGGCAATACCGAGGTCAAGTCGTTCGTGCAGCGGGTCTGCAACGACAAGCTCACCCACTGGTTCGAGGCCAACCCAACTGAGGCGAAAACCGTTGTGAACAAGGCGGTTTCCTCCGCGCAAGCCCGGATCGCGGCACGCAAGGCGCGCGAGCTGGTGCGGCGCAAGAGCGCCACTGATCTCGGGGGGCTGCCGGGTAAGCTGGCCGACTGCCGCTCCACCGACCCGCGCAAGTCGGAACTGTATGTGGTGGAAGGAGACTCGGCCGGTGGCTCGGCCAAGAGCGGCCGCGATTCGATGTTTCAGGCGATTCTTCCGTTGCGGGGCAAGATCATCAACGTCGAGAAGGCGCGCATCGACCGGGTGCTGAAGAACACCGAGGTTCAGGCGATCATCACCGCGCTGGGCACCGGCATCCACGACGAGTTCGACATCGCCAAGCTGCGGTATCACAAGATCGTGTTGATGGCCGACGCGGACGTCGACGGTCAGCACATCTCGACGCTGCTGTTGACGTTGTTGTTCCGGTTCATGCGCCCGCTGATCGAAAACGGGCACGTGTTCCTGGCCCAGCCCCCGTTGTACAAGTTGAAATGGCAGCGTAGCGACCCCGAGTTCGCCTACTCCGACCGGGAACGCGACGGCCTGCTGGAAGCGGGCCTCAAAGCCGGCAAAAAGATCAACAAGGAAGACGGTATTCAGCGCTACAAGGGCTTGGGCGAAATGGACGCCAGGGAATTGTGGGAGACCACAATGGATCCGTCCGTGCGGGTATTGCGCCAGGTCACCCTGGACGACGCGGCGGCCGCCGACGAGCTGTTCTCCATCCTGATGGGCGAGGACGTCGACGCGCGCCGCAGCTTTATCACCCGCAACGCCAAAGACGTTCGCTTCCTAGATGTTTAGCGATGTCTGACCCGCGTTCGATTGCAAACGAGGACATAGATGACTGACATCACGCTGCCACCTGGTGACGAACCCGTCGACCGGATAGAACCCGTCGACATCCAGCAGGAGATGCAGCGCAGCTACATCGACTATGCGATGAGCGTGATCGTGGGGCGTGCGCTACCGGAGGTGCGGGACGGCCTCAAGCCCGTGCACCGCCGCGTGCTCTACGCGATGTACGACTCCGGGTTCCGCCCGGACCGCAGCCACGCCAAGTCGGCGCGGTCGGTGGCCGAGACGATGGGCAACTACCACCCGCACGGCGACGCGTCCATCTACGACACGTTGGTGCGGATGGCGCAACCGTGGTCGCTGCGATACCCGCTGGTCGACGGCCAGGGCAACTTCGGCTCGCCGGGCAACGACCCGCCAGCGGCCATGCGGTATTGCCTCACCGGAGATGCGTTGGTGGCGCTCCCATCGGGAAGGTCTATTCGCATCGCCGATATCGTGCCCGGCGCGCTGCCCGACACTGATAACGCCATCGACTTGAAAGTGGTTGGCCGCCATGGCGATCCGGTGCGGGCCGATCGTCTATTCCATTCCGGCGAGCATATGACCCACACCGTGCGTACGGCCGAGGGTTACGAGATCACGGGTACGGGGAACCACCCGTTGCTGTGCCTGGTGGACCTTGCCGGTGTGCCCACGCTGTTATGGAAGCTGATCGACGAGATCCGGCCGGGCGACTGGGCCGTCATGAACGCCGAGTGTGTGGCTTATGCACGCGACACGCCGGCGAGAACGTTCATAGCCCCCACGGTCGACGAGGTGCCCGGGCTCGTCGAGTTCCTGCACTTTTACGGACACGACAAGGATGCGTCTGCCATCGCAGCGGAATTGACCGACGGCCGCTTTTATTACGCGCGCGTCGCCTCCGTAACAGAAGCCGGCATTCAACCCGTCTACAGCCTGCGGGTCGACACCGACGACCACGCGTTCCTAACCAACGGGTTCGTCAGCCACAACACCGAGGCGCGGCTGACCCCGCTGGCGATGGAGATGTTGCGCGAAATCGACGAGGAGACAGTCGATTTTATCCCGAACTACGACGGTCGGGTGCAGGAACCGACGGTGCTGCCCAGCCGGTTCCCCAACCTGCTGGCCAACGGTTCGGGCGGCATCGCGGTCGGCATGGCGACCAACATCCCGCCGCACAACCTGCGCGAGCTTGCCGAGGCGGTGTTCTGGTGCCTGGAAAACCACGAGGCCGACGAGGAGGCCACGCTGGCCGCGGTCATGGTGCGGGTGAAGGGCCCCGACTTCCCCACCTCCGGGCTGATCGTGGGAAGCCAGGGAATACACGACGCCTATAAGACCGGACGCGGCTCCATCCGGATGCGCGGCGTGGTCGAGGTCGAAGAAGCCAGGGGCCGAACGTCTTTGGTGATCACCGAGTTGCCGTATCAGGTCAACCATGACAACTTCATCACCTCAATCGCCGAGCAGGTCCGCGACGGCAAGCTGACGGGCATCGCCAACGTCGAAGACCAGGGCAGTGACCGGGTGGGCGTGCGTATCGTCGTCGAGCTCAAGCGCGACGCGGTGGCCAAGGTGGTGCTCAACAACCTCTACAAGCACACCCAGCTGCAGACCAGTTTCGGCGCCAACATGCTGTCCATCGTCGATGGTGTGCCGCGGACCTTGCGGCTTGACCAGCTGATCCGCCACTACGTCGAGCATCAACTCGACGTCATCGTCCGTCGCACCACCTATCGGCTGCGCAAGGCCAACGAACGCGCGCACATCCTGCGTGGGCTGGTCAAGGCGCTCGACGCGCTCGACGAGGTTATCGCCCTCATCCGGGCGTCGGAAACCGTCGACATCGCACGCGCCGGATTGATCGAGCTGCTCGACATCGACGAAATCCAGGCCCAGGCCATCCTGGACATGCAGCTGCGGCGCCTGGCCGCGCTCGAGCGTCAGCGCATAATCGACGACCTGGCGAAGATCGAGGCCGAAATCGCCGACCTGGAAGACATTCTCGCCAAGCCCGAGCGCCAGCGCGCGATCGTGCGCGACGAACTCAAAGAGATCGTCGCCAAGCACGGCGACGACCGTCGCACCAGGATCGTCGCGGCCGACGGTGAGGTCAGCGACGAGGACCTGATCGCCCGCGAGGACGTCGTGGTCACCATCACCGAGACCGGCTACGCCAAGCGCACCAAGACCGACCTGTACCGCAGCCAGAAACGCGGCGGCAAGGGGGTGCAGGGCGCCGGTCTCAAGCAGGACGACATCGTCGCGCACTTCTTCGTGTCGTCCACGCACGACTGGATCCTGTTCTTCACCACCCAGGGACGGGTGTATCGGGCCAAGGCCTACGAGCTTCCCGAGGCCTCGCGGACGGCGCGCGGTCAGCACGTCGCCAATCTGCTGGCGTTCCAGCCAGAGGAGCGCATCGCTCAGGTCATTCAGATCCGCGGCTACGAGGACGCCCCGTATCTGGTGCTCGCCACCCGCAACGGCCTGGTGAAGAAGACCAAGTTGACCGACTTCGACTCCAACCGCTCGGGCGGGATCGTGGCCGTCAACCTGCGGGACGGCGATGAGCTGGTCGGCGCGGTGCTGTGCTCGGCGGACGACGATTTGCTGCTGGTGTCGGCCAACGGCCAGTCGATCCGGTTCTCGGCGAACGACGAGGCGCTGCGCCCGATGGGCCGGGCCACCTCGGGCGTTCAGGGCATGCGGTTCAATGCCGATGACTACCTGCTGTCGCTCAACATGGTCCGCGAGGGGACCTACCTGCTGGTCGCCACGTCCGGCGGGTACGCCAAGCGCACGGGAATCGATGAATATCCGGTGCAGGGCCGCGGTGGCAAGGGCGTGCTGACCGTCCAGTACGACCGCCGACGCGGCAGGCTGGTCGGCGCGTTGATCGTCGACGAGGACAGCGAGCTTTATGCGATCACCTCCGGAGGCGGTGTGATCCGTACCACGGCGCGTCAGGTCCGCAAGGCGGGACGGCAGACCAAGGGCGTTCGCTTGATGAACCTGGGTGAGGGCGACACACTGTTAGCAATCGCGCGCAATGCCGAGGAAAACGCGGAAGAAGCCATCGGTGACACCGATGGCGCCGCGGATTCGGAAGGCTAACCGGGTGGTCGTGGGCCAGCGGTGGTCCACTGAGGGTTTGGCCGGGAGCAGGGCAATAGACTCAGCCCGACCACACATAATGCAACTGCAGCCGTACCTGCGGTAATGGCGGGAGATCGAAGGAGTGTCGGTGTGACCTCAGCGAACGAGCCGGGCGTCCCCAAGACCGGAGACGGCCTCAATGGGGATGGTTCGGTGGAGCGTGCCGGGGCACACCGGGCATCGCCGGCGCCGGCCGGGCGTGCCGCGCAACCGGCGCGTCGCGCGGCCGAGCAACATGTCGAAATGCGGCCCGGTCCGCCGCCGGGCGCCGACGCCCGGCTGAACAGGTTCATCTCGGGAACCGGCGCACCAGGGGGCGGGGCAGCCGCACGCCCGAACAATCCGCCGCCACGCGGGCCGGACGGGGGGCCGACACGCGGCGACGCCCCACCCGCCGAGGCCTACGCCAGCGAGTTGCCCGATCTGTCCGGACCCATCCCGCGGTCCCCCCAGCGCAAGGCCGACCTCGCTGCGGAGACGCCGGGCCGTTCGGCGGCCGGCCCCGCGGCGGCGCCGGAGAGCAGGGACACCGCGTCCCGCGACGGCCGAGTTCACGTATCACGGCGGACCCGCGGGCCGGTGCGCGCCAGCATGCAGATCCGCCGGATCGATCCGTGGAGCACGTTGAAGGTGTCACTCATGCTCTCGGTGGCATTGTTCTTCGTCTGGATGATCGCGGTGGCGTTTCTCTATCTCGTGCTCGGCGGCATGGGCGTGTGGGCGAAGTTGAACAGCAACGTCGGCGACCTGCTGAACAACACCAGCGGCAGCACCGGCGAACTGGTCTCCCCGGGAACGATCTTCGGCGGCGCCGTTTTGATCGGCTTGGTCAACATCGTCCTGCTGACAGCGATGGCCACCATCGCCGCATTCGTCTACAACCTGTCCACCGACCTGATCGGTGGCATCGAGGTGACGCTGGCGGACCGCGACTAGCGCGGATCCACGGGCTTTTGGGGGTCGGGCCGCGATTGCGGTAATCTCGTCGCTCGGCCGTACGCGAGTATGGGCCTATAGCTCAGGCGGTTAGAGCGCTTCGCTGATAACGAAGAGGTCGGAGGTTCGAGTCCTCCTAGGCCCACACCATGTGCTCGTCCAGACGTTGCGTGAGGCTCGCGTTGCCATTGGCAGTGATCGCCGTAGCGGCGGTGGTGGCGCAGTCGCGACGCGGAGTTGAGGTCTGGCACGTGGCGGTGGCCGACGCACCCGAGTGGTCACCGGGTCACGACGAGGGGCCTTAGCTCAGTTGGTAGAGCACTGCCTTTGCAAGGCAGGTGTCAGGGGTTCGATTCCCCTAGGCTCCACAGATCAAAAGAGCACGTCAAGCGGTATTTTGCTTGGGCAGCGCCGAAGCAGAATCGGCCGCGCTGACCACATTTTGACCACATTTTCGTGTCAAAAGTCCGTTGATGGCCACTCCCACAGCCTCCACATCCGACCCGTACAAGTGCCCGTAGCGGTCCAACGTCAGCCCCGCCGACTCGTGTCCGAGCATGTTCTGCAGCGCCTTGATGTTCGCGCCGGCCTGAATCGCCAGAGACGCCGCGGTGTGCCGCAACTCGTGCAGTTTGAAGTCGTACACCACGGTCAACTTCCCGGCCGAGTCCGTCACCGTCCGCGGGAACAACTGCGCCGCGGCGACGGCTTGCGACCACCACCGGCGCCGCACATTGCTTCCCCGCATGTAGCCGCCGGCCGTGTCCGGAAACACCAGAGTGTCCGCGTCGCCGGCCGAGAACAGCATGCCCCCGACGAACGCCGGCAGGCTGACCGTGCGCGCCTTCCCGTTCTTCGGAGATCCCACCACGAACCGGCCGTCGACCAACGTGACTGACCGCGCGATCCGCAGCCGAAGGTTCTTCAGGTCCACGTCGCGCCAGCGCAGCTCGGCGACCTCGCCGAAGCGGAGCCCGCACGTACCCAGGACATACACCAGCGGTCGATGGGCGCCGGCCGCGTCGGCAAGGGTATGCAGCTGGTCCAGGCTGAGGAATCGCTGCTCTACCGCCGATACAGACGGCAACTCGACGCCGTCGACCGGGTTCAGCACCAGCCGGTTGTCCTTCACTGCCATTGCGAGCACCTGGCGCAGCACGCCCACCGTCTTGTGCACCGACGCCGGCGCCAGATCCACGCTCAGATCCGCCACCCAATCACGGACCAACCGACGGCTGATATCACCCAAAGCGATATCCGCATATCGAGACAGCCCCGAATCGAGCACGGTCTGATAGCGGGGCCCGCGTCGATGCCTTCAGCTTGTGCTTGGAGTCCAGCCATGCCTGCGCGTACTCGCCCAGCTTCATCCGGCCCGCGGCCGGAGCAACGTAGGCACCCCGCCGCTTGTCGACCTCGAGCTGCTCGGCCCACGCTTGCGCATCCCGCTTGGTTGGAAACCCGCGCTTCGTCGTTTGGCGATGATCGGGCGTGCGGTACCGGACTCGATAACGTGTTGCGCCAGAAGATGTTTCGTATCTTTCAA
>NZ_JAFBAT010000165.1 GCF_019247615.1 Mycobacterium sp.
CAGGTTTACGGCATCGGCGCAGCGGTACTGGCGCTCATCGCCGTGACGACGATAGCCCAGCTGATGTAGTTCTCGGGGCGCGAATTGCCCTGTCCGGGGATGGTTTCCGGCCGGAGTGTCCGCACGGGAGCGTGGTCATCGCACCCGTCGCGCGGGTGTAGCGGCGGGCGGCGTAGGGTGGTAGGTGAGCTGTTTCGTTGTCAGCGGTGCTTCCCCGCCCCCCAGCGGATGATGTCCCCCGGGCAATGTGATTCCTCCGTCGCCCTGCCCCCGCGGGGCGGTCGATGCCGACCGCGAAGGAACAGCCCATGTACGCCATGGCCGATACGAGAGGAAGCCGGAGCCGCGCCAATCCGGTACGGCTGTGCGTGGCCCGCGAGCTGGGCCACGACATCGACGGCGCATGGTGGCCACGCGCAGACCGCCTCACGAATGAGTTGCCCAACCTCGTTGCGGCCCTGACCCCTCTGCTCGGCGGCGTCACGTCGATCAACGTCAATTGGCCGCACCTGCAGCGACCACCCGACTTCAACTGGGCGGGATGGGAGGGCAAACGCCAGCACGTGATGACGGTCAACGGCGCCGACGCTCGGGTAAACCTGCTGATCGTCCCGTATGCGACCAACAGCGGACTCGCCCTGTTGCTGCTGCGCCGCGCTGCCGGCCTGCCGGTCGACGCCGCCGACCGCAGCAAGCCCATGTTCCTGACCGCGGGCTCCATTGTGCGCGCCGCCCAACAGCAACGTGCGACCCACGACGGCCGATAGTCTGGCGGCCACTATCCGCGTCGCGCCAGCCAGACGGTGCGGTGACCGCCGGCGGGATCCTCGACGACGTGGTTCACGACGTGGAAGTCGTTGGCGTGCAGAAGTTCACGGTATTCGTCGGCGTCCAGGCTCGCATGGTAAAGCGGCTCGCCCCGATAGCTGCCCACTCGTTCGCCGGCCGACGGGCCGCTGGTGAACAGCAGCGGAGCACCAGCCGCGGCATGGCGCGCGAAGATGGCAAACATGCGTCGTTGATCTTCCTGCGGTAGGTGAAAGAGGCTGTCCCAAACGGCGATGCCGCCGAAAACGCGGTTCAGATCCAGTGTCCGCATGTCCGCAACGCGCCATTGCTGCTCGGGGAAGCGGTTGGCACACAATGCGACCATTGCGCTCGATGCGTCGATCCCCGTCACTGTACAGCGGTGTTCGATCAAATAATGAGCGATCGGAATACCGCTTCCGCAGCCGATGTCGAGCACGCTCGCTTCATCGGGCAGGAGGGCGAGAAACCGATTCAGCCAAGCCTTTTCGTGAAGACGCTCGCCGCGATCGCGGGACCAGGAGATCGCGTGACGCTGGTAGATGTCGATCACCCGATCGGCGGCAGAATCCACGCCTCAAGGGTATTCCGACGCCTCGGCTAGCGTATCCGGCCCACCCACAGTGGAGGAAGCGCGGCCGGTCCGGGACGCGACGGCATGCATCGGCGAAATTGTCGAGGACGCGCTCTCGCTCGGCGGCGCTGTACGTCATCGGGGTCACCCGCGAGCTAGCCGGCGGTTGACGCTTTGTTGTTCAGAAAAGTGACGATGCCCTGGGTGACGGCGTCCGCGTACCTCGCCCGACCGTCGGCGCTTTCCATCCGCGCGGCCTCGTCCGGGTTCTTCATGTTGCCCAGTTCGACGAGGACCGCCGGATACTGAGCCAGGTTCAGCCCGGCAAGGTCGGCGCGGCCGTACAGGCCGTCAGACCCGACATACGTGGACGGGTGAAAGCCCGCCTGCACCAAGGCATCCCGCATCGTGTGCGCCAACTGCACGGCGGGGCCGGCCTGGACGTCGTTCAACGGCGGGCTGGAATAGTTCACGTGAAATCCGGAGCCGGACGCGGGCCCGCCGTCGGCGTGGATGCTCACTATGGCGTCGGGGTGCATCGCGTTGGCGAGCGCCGCGCGCCGATCGACGCACGGGCCGACGGAATTGTCGTCACCCCGCGACAGCTGGGTCCGAACACCCATCTGGTCAAGGGAACCGGCGATCAGGGCGACGACCGCCCAGGTGAAAGCATGCTCCGGGTAGCCGTCGTTTGTCGCGGTGCCTGAGGTGTTGCACTGCTTCGTGCCGCCCCGCCCGTTGGGCACCTGTTCGTTTATCGACGCGTCGGCCACCGCGTTGTGCCCCGGATCCAGGAACACGCCCGTGCCGGCGACACCGGCATTCGCGAGCGGGGCATCGACGAGTGCGTTCACACCGAGCAGCACGGGCGCGACACCGGCGCATTTCAGGACGCCGCGCCGAGAAACGGCTCGCAGCCAATCGGGTCGATCGCTCACCGCGCGATGGTAACAATCGCGCCGCTAACGCCGGTGGTTGAGCCGCCTTACCTGATTTCGTTCCGGGTAGAGATAGTGATCGGCGCGCAGGCTCACGGCCGCCCGCCGCGCCGCCTGGAGGCTGGCGCGTTTGGGGTTCTCCCGCGCGATGGGCCAGGCGTCGGCCGACCTCTCGGACCGGCAAGGATGGATCCGTGATGACGATCGATCCGCAACCGGCGCCCCGCCTGTACCGGCCGCGGCCGCCGTTGGCCGGGTACGTCGAGTTCTTCGGGCATTGGCGCCACAGCGGCGCCACCTACCGGAGCCGGGCGCTGCCGCGCGGCGCGGTCACCATCGTGTTCGACGTCGGTCGACGACAGCAACTGGATTTCTACGCCGCCGACGGTCGGACCCGCTTGGCCGTTCCACCCGCCGTCATCGCCGGGCCGCACCGCGAGCCGTATGTCACCGACATTGCGGCCGAAGAACCCGCCATGGCGATCCATTTCCGGCCCGGGGGCGCGTTGCCCTTTTTCGGAATCCCGTTGAGCGACCTGGAAGATGCGAGCGTAGGGCTTGACGAGATCTGGGGGCGCGCCGGCCACGAACTGCACGAGCGTCTTATCGTGGCCGATTCAGTGGCCGCTCGCTTCGACCTGCTCGAGCAATTCCTGCTCGCACGGGCGCGGTTCTCGGTGCCCCGCCATCCCGGCGTCACCGCGGCGTTGGCCGCGATCGAGGCCAACCCTTCGATTCGAATGACGGAGCTGCGCCATCTGGCGGGACTGCCGACCAAGCCGATGATTTCGCAGTTTCGGGCAGAAGTGGGCTTGGCTCCCAAGGCCTACGCCCGGATTCGTCGCCTGCAGGCGGCGCTTCGTCGCCTCGATGGCGGCACCGTGAGCGGTGCGGCCATCGCCACCGATATCGGCTATTTCGATCAAGCACACTTTTTGCGGGAGTTCCGGTCCTTCACCGGGATGACGCCGAAGCAGTACGCGCTGCAGGGCAGAGTCTTGCCGGGCCATGTCCCGGCCGGGCGGCACAAATATCCAAGACCGGCCGCGGCCGCGTCGGCATGATCCAGGCATGGACAGCACACGAAACGCGCTAGCGGCCACCGCATTCCTTGCGGCCGCGGTGCGCGCCGACGAATCCGCCCGCGACGAGCCGCTGATCACCGACCCGTTCGCCGAACGGCTCGCGGGCGACGAGGGTCGACGATTGCTCGCCGACGCCTCGGCCGCGACTGGACAGCCCCCGGCCGAGATCGTCATCCGGACGCGGTTCTTCGATGAGGCGCTCCGTGATGCGCAGGCCGGCGGTGTGTCGCAGGTGGTGATCGTGGCCGCCGGCATGGACGCCCGCGCGTACCGGCTGACATGGCCGGCGGGCACCACCGTCTACGAGGTCGACCAGCCGGCGGTGATCGCGGCCAAGGATCAACGGCTGGCCGGCGAGCGGCCTAGGTGCCGACGAGTGACGGTCGGCGTCGACCTGGCCGACGACTGGCCCAAAGAGCTTCGCCGCCAGGGGTTTATCACCTCCGATCGGACGGCATGGCTGGTCGAGGGATTGCTCCAATACATCGATGAGCCGGCCGTCGAAACACTGTTCGCGCGCATAGACGCGCTGTCCGCGCCCGGTTCGGTGTTGTTGTACAACGTGATCGGAAAGACGCTGTTGGAGGCGCCGTTCATGCAGGCGACCCGGCGGTACATGCGGCAACTGGGCGCACCATGGACGTTCGGCACCGACACCCCGGCCGCCCTGATCGAGGGCCGCGGCTGGAACGCTGAGGTGACCGATGTGGGCGAGGTCGGAACCAGGTGGCATCGGTGGGACCACCCCGTCGTTCCTCTGGACGTGCCCGGTGTGCCCCGCGGCTACTTTGTGGTGGCGACCAAGGGCTTACGCTCGGCACATGATCATCGCCCGCCGCAAGATGACGATCCCGCTAATCGTGCCGGCGACGGTCGCGGCGGCGATCGCCCTTCCGGCGACGGCGCGCGCGGATGACCACTACTTCCACCGGGACGATCTCGTGCGAATGCCAGCCCTCGGGGATGAGATGCACCGACAGCTGCTCCGGGCGTTACTTCCGGGTTTCACCCGACTCCTACGACCTCGGTTGAGACGAGCTCGTGTTCGCGGATCGCATTCCCGGTGACCTCTCGCCGAACCGGTTGGCGCTGGCGGTCCGGCAGCGAAGAGCTACCGGAAATCCCATCATCGACCTCACCGAGTCCAATCCGACGCGTGTCGGGCTCGACTATCCCGCCGATCTGCTCGCGCCGCTCGCAGATCACCGGGGTCTGCTCTATGCGCCAGAACCGTTGGGACTGCTCGACGCTCGCCGTGCAATCGCAGCTGACTACGGGCGTCGCGGCAGTTCCATCAGCCCGCAACGGATCGCGCTGACCGCGAGCACCAGCGAGGCGTACTCGGCCCTGTTCAAGCTGCTGGCACGGCCCGGCGACGAAGTCCTCGTCCCCCGGCCCAGCTATCCGCTCTTCGGGATGCTCACGACGCTGGACGGCGTGGTACCGCGGCCGTACGACCTCGAGTACTTGAGCTACCACGGCGGCTGGACTGTCGACTTCGCCAGTGTCGAGCGCGCTTTGAGTCCCCGCACACGGGCGTTGCTCGTCGTCGACCCGAACAACCCGACCGGCTCCTTCATGTCCGGCGCAGAAATCGACCGGATGGCGGCGATCGGCTCCGAGCGCGGATTCGCGCTGATCGTCGACGAGGTGTTCGCCGACTACGAATTGGCGCCGGGCTCCACGGGGTCGCGCCCGTCGGTTCTGTCGCGGTCGGACGCGATGGTGTTCGCGCTGGGCGGACTGTCCAAATCGATTGGCCTGCCGCAAGTGAAGCTCGCATGGATCGCGGCGGCCGGTCCCCCGCAACTCGTCGCGGAGTCGCTCGAACGGCTGGAAATGATCTGCGACACCTATCTGTCGGTGTCCACGCCGGTGCAACTGGCCGCGGCTGAGCTGATCGAGCGCGGCGCAGCGATCCGGGCGCAGATATCGGCCCGCACGAGAACCAACTACCGCCGACTGCAAGAGGCCGCCGCTGCGGTTCCCTCGTGTGACCTGCTCAATTCCTGCGGCGGGTGGAACGCGGTCATTCAGGTGCCGACGCTGTGTTCCGAAGAGGAGCTCGTGCTGATGTTGCTGAGGGCCGAAGGGGTGTTGGCGCATCCGGGATACTTCTTCGATTTTCCGCGGGAGTCTTTTGTGATCGTGAGCCTGCTGGTCGCCGAAGCCGTGTTCGCAGCCGGCATCGAGCGACTGTTTGGCCGGTTTGCCGGCTGACGGATCCCTGCTCTGCCTATCTTGGCATGTCGACCCTACTGTTCACCCAAAGTGGTTGTCCCACAGCGGAATACCTGATGTGCCGACGCCGCGCTCAGTTATCGAAGAATGTCGTGCCCGTGCCGCTCGGCGATCGACCGCACCGGTCGTCTCTTCCCATCGCGCCGCGGTTAGATACTGAGCTCCCGGTTGATCTGCGGCCAGTATTGGGGGCCGTCCACGGTGAGGATTATCCAGTCGTGAATCTCGCCCTTGGCCAGTACGAAGCTGATCGGTGCCCCGGT
>NZ_JAFBAT010000263.1 GCF_019247615.1 Mycobacterium sp.
TTGGCATACTCCAACTCGGTGCCCGTGTAGGACTCCGGCGAGTACTCGAACCGCCACTGCGTGCCGGGGTACTTGGCGGCCTCCTCGACGCACTTGCGGGCGCCATCGGTCGCGATCGCCTGGACCGCTGCCCGGTCGGCGCGAAACACCACGCGGCGCTGCAGGATCGACGTCGAATTGTAGAAGTGCACGATTGCCTTGGGCGCGCCTTCGCACGCCTCGAAGGTGCGCTCGATCAGTTCCGGGCGGCACTGGGTCAGCACCTGGATGGTGACGTCGTCGGGAATCGCGCCCGCGGTGATGATTTCGCGAACGAAGTCGAAGTCGGTCTGGCTGGCCGAGGGAAAGCCGACCTCGATCTCCTTGTAGCCCATGCCCACCAGCAGATCGAACATGCGGCGCTTGCGGGCAGGGCTCATCGGGTCGATCAGCGCCTGGTTGCCGTCGCGCAGGTCCACGGCGCACCACAGGGGCGCCCGGGTGATGACGCGGTCGGGCCAGGTCCGGTCGGCCACGCGGACGGGCTCGACCTCCTCGGCGAACGGCCGATACCGGCCGACCGGCATCGACGTGTTTCGCTGCGGGTTCCAGGCGGGTTGGTCGGGCGCGGGCGGGCCCGCGGGTTTGACGATCGCTCGTGTAGATGTGTAAGCGTCGGGATTGGAAGTCACGGTAGTTGCTCCGGGGTGTCGGTAGGAACCTCAGACCGGCGCATCGCGAACACCCGCGACGGGAAGCCGGTCTGGATCAGACCCCGTCGCGGCGGCCGAGGAGGAGCACCCGCTGCACGCCCTGCACTCTACCGTGATCGGCGCCGTCACCAAAACGCGCTGTGCGGGCCGGCGAGTGTGGGGCCTATGGACGAATGCGGCGGCGGTTTCCGTGCTTAGAGCCCACGCTCGGCGCGCGGCCCACCCCATTGCGACGAAAAATCGCGATGCGTGTCCACGTATTCTGTGGTGAACCCATAGGCCAGCGGGGAAGGGTGACAGTGGCGCTCGTCGTGCAGAAGTACGGCGGATCCTCGGTGGCCGACGCCGACCGGATCCGCCGCGTTGCGGAGCGCATCGTGGCGACCAAGAAGCAGGGCAACGACGTGGTGGTCGTGGTGTCTGCGATGGGCGACACCACCGACGACCTGCTGGACCTCGCCCAGCAGGTGTGCCCGGCCCCGCCGCCGCGCGAACTCGACATGCTGCTGACCGCCGGCGAACGCATCTCCAACGCGTTGGTGGCCATGGCGATCGAATCGCTGGGCGCGCAGGCCCGCTCGTTCACCGGTTCACAGGCCGGCGTGATCACCACCGGCACCCACGGGAACGCGAAAATCATCAACGTCACGCCGGGCCGGCTGCAAACCGCGCTCGACGAGGGGCGGATCGTGCTGGTCGCCGGCTTCCAGGGCGTCAGCCAGGACACCCGAGACGTCACCACGCTGGGCCGGGGCGGCTCGGACACCACGGCCGTCGCGCTGGCCGCGGCGCTCGGCGCCGACGTCTGCGAGATCTACACCGACGTCGACGGCATCTTCAGCGCGGACCCGAGGATCGTGCACAACGCCCGCAGGCTGGATAGGGTGACCTTCGAGGAGATGCTCGAGATGGCGGCCTGCGGCGCCAAGGTCCTGATGCTTCGCTGCGTGGAATACGCTCGCCGCTACAACATTCCGGTGCACGTCCGATCGTCGTATTCGGAGAAACCGGGCACCGTCGTCGTCGGATCGATCAAGGACATCCCCATGGAAGACCCCATCCTGACCGGAGTCGCGCACGACCGCAGCGAGGCCAAGGTGACCATCGTCGGCATTCCCGACATCCCGGGGTATGCCGCCAAGGTCTTCCGCGCCGTCGCCGACGCCGACGTGAACATCGACATGGTGTTGCAGAACGTCTCCAAGGTCGAGGACGGCAAGACCGACATCACCTTCACCTGCTCGCGCGACAGCGGACCCACCGCGGTGGAAAAGCTCGACTCGCTACGCGAGGAAATCGGGTTCACCCAACTGCTCTACGACGACCACATCGGCAAGGTGTCGCTGATCGGGGCGGGCATGCGCAGCCATCCCGGTGTCACCGCCACCTTCTGCGAGGCGCTGGCCGCCGTGGGCGTCAACATCGAGCTGATCTCCACCTCCGAGATCCGCATCTCGGTGCTGTGCCGGGACACGGAACTCGACAAGGCGGTTGTCGCGTTGCACGAGGCGTTCGGCCTCGGCGGTGAGGAGTCGGCGACGGTGTATGCGGGGACGGGGCGGTAAATGGTTGCCATAGGGGTGGTCGGGGCCACCGGCCAGGTGGGCCACGTGATGCGCATGCTCCTCGAGGAGCGAGGCTTTCCGGCCCTGGAGAGCGGGGGCAGCGTGCGGTTCTTCGCGTCCGCCCGCTCGCAGGGCCGCAAGCTCACCTTCCGCGGGCAGGAGATCGAGGTCGAAGACGCCGAGACGGCCGACCCGACGGGCCTGGGCATCGCCTTGTTCTCCGCCGGCTCGGCCATGTCGCGGGTGCAGGCGCCGCGGTTCGCCGCGGCGGGGGTCACGGTGATCGACAACTCGTCGGCGTGGCGCAAGGACCCCGACGTGCCGCTGGTGGTGTCGGAGGTCAACTTCGACCGGGACGTCGCCGTGCCCCGGTCTCTCAAGAAAGGCATCATCGCCAACCCGAACTGCACCACGATGGCCGCGATGCCGGTGCTCAAGGTGCTGCACGACGAGGCGCAGCTGGTGCGCATCGTGGCATCGACCTACCAAGCGGTGTCGGGCAGCGGCCTCGTCGGCGTCGAGGAGCTGCTCACTCAGTCCCGAGCGGTCGTCGGGGAGGCCGAGCAATTGGTGTACGACGGCGCGGCGGTGGATTTCCCGGCGCCGAAGACCTATGTCGCGCCGATCGCGTTCAATGTGGTGCCGTTGGCCGGATCGCTGGTCGACGACGGCTCCGGCGAGACGGACGAGGACCAGAAGCTGCGCTTCGAGAGCCGAAAGATCCTGGGCATCCCCGACCTGATGGTCAGCGGTACCTGTGTGCGGGTCCCCGTGTTCACCGGGCACTCGCTGTCGATCAACGCCGAGTTCGCGCGGCCGTTGTCGCCCGAGCGCGCGCGTGAACTGCTCGACGGCGCGCCGGGGGTCAAGGTGGTGGACGTGCCCACGCCGCTGGCGGCCGCCGGTGTGGATGAATCGCTCGTCGGTCGCATCCGGCACGATCCCGGGGTGCCGGACGGTCGCGGGCTGGCGCTGTTTATCTCGGGCGACAACCTGCGCAAGGGGGCGGCCCTGAACGCCATCCAGATCGCCGAGCTGCTGGCCTCCCAGTTGTGAATCCGCGGCTGAGTTCCGCGATGCGGTGCTCGCTGCTGATATCCAGTGTGCTTGCGGCTCAATACTTTTGGATTGGTATCGGGCATGCGGACCCGCCGGCGCCGTCGCCCGAGCCAATCCTGCAGCCGCTGGCACCCGGTCAAGTGCTGCGCATCGGGCCGACGGCCGGCACCGGAACCCCCACGGGCGAGTACGGCATCGGGGCGACCGACCTGTGCGAATTTCTCGCGTTCCCCACAGAGTTGCTGCAGATCTGCGGTGACAGCTTTGCCGGCCAGGGAGTCGGTTTCGGTGGCTGGCATTCGCCGGTCGCGCTGCACGTCGATACCGCGTCGGTCGACGACCCCGCCGGGGTGCGCTACACCGGCGTCACCGGCATCGGCAAACCACTGCTCGCCGATCCGACGCCGCCGGGCAGCTCGCAGCTGCCCGCGGGGGTGGTCGAGATCAACCGGCACAACTATCTGCTCGTGACCACCACCAAGAACCTAGAGCCGCAGACGTCGCGGCTAGTGCTGGCCGAACCGGCGCGGGCGGGATGGCAGACCATTGCGGGTTCGCGGCGCGCCGCCTCCTACCAGAACGGCTCGCAGACCCAGATCAGCGGGTACTACGACCCGATCCCCACCCCCGATTCGCCGACTGGCTGGGTGTACATCGTCGCCAACAGCTTCACTCGCAGAGATCCGGTCGTGCTCTACCGGTCCACCCCGCAGGCCTTCACCGACCGGTCGAGGTGGCAGGGCTGGGCGGCCGGGCCCGGGGGCGGTTGGAACAAGCCCCCGACACCGCTGTGGGGGGACAAGGTGGGGGAGATGTGCATCCGGCAGATCGACGGCAAGAGCGTGCTGTCGTATTTCAACGCGACCACGGGCGACATGGAGGTCCGGGTGGCCGACGACCCGACGTCGCTGGGCAGCGCGCCGGTGACGACGGTCGTTCAGCACGACGAGTGGCCCGACCCCGCGGAAAGCCTGCCGCCCCCCTACGACAATCGCCTCGCCCAGCCCTATGGCGGCTACATCTCGCCGGGTTCCACCCTCGACGAGTTGCGGATCTTCGTGAGCCAATGGGACACCCGAGCCCGGGTCAGCGCGCCGTACCGGGTGATTCAATTCGCCGTCAACCCGTTCAAGCCGGAATAAAGCGAAACCTCCGCCCAGCCGTTGACGGCTCTGTTAGCGTCCCGCTCACCCTGGTCGGGACAGGGAGACAGCCAACGTGACGTGCTCGCGGAGGGCAAAAGAATGAATCGACCACGCATCGCAGGAGCATTGGCTGCGTTCGCCGTTGCCGGAGCCATTGCGACCATGACAGCCGGTGCGGCGATCGCGGTACCCAGGGCCGACCATGTTGTCGGCGAACAGTGCATCGGCGCAGACATCGGCCGGCGAGCCGTCGCCCCCAACGGTCAGGCCATCATCTGCGACGGCAGCTATCACTGGGTGCCGTACGTTGGTCAGATTCCCAACGACCCGTGGGTCACCGGCCAGAATTAGTCGGCGGATGCGCCGCTGTCCAACCTGCGTTTGGGCACGTGAAGCGCGTTTTCAGCTCACAGCTGCTACCTAAGTAACGCATAGCCGCAGCTACTGTTGAGGCCCGCATCATGTGTCTCATGAGTGAAACATCAGACACCCCAACCGTGCGGACACCTACCGCAACTGCTGCCGCGCCAGCGGCCACGGCCGAAGCAGCGCCGCTGAGGACCCCCCGCGTCTTCATCGCCGCGGCCTGGGTCGCCATCGTCGCCGGGATCGTGTTCATCATCTCGGTGATCTTCTTCACCGGAATGGCGCTCGGTCACCACGGTCATGGCGGCCACCACCACAAGCACCACGCGATGATGATGCATCCGCCCCGATTCGGCGGGCCTGGCGGCCCTGGCGGCCCGGGCGGTCCGGGCGCCAACCAGGGCGCCAACCAGGGTGGGCCGGCGTCCGTCGCTCCCGGCGCTCCCGGACCCAGCCAGGTCCCGTCTTCGGTCGTTCCGTCCCGGACGCCGTAGCACCACTTCGGTCAACAACCAGCAGCCTGGCGCTCGCGCGAGCGCCGGGCTGCGCAATTCACAGCATCTTTTGCCGGCGGAAGCTGTTACGGCGGTTGGGGTTCGAGGCAGTATTCAAGGCATGAGCGAAACATCTGACGCGCCAACCCCCACCACGTCCGCCGTCGCGACTCCGCCGCCAACGCCGGCCTATGAGCGGGCCAAGCCGCCGAGGCTCTATGTCGTGGCTGCTTGGGTGGTGATCGTCGCCGGCGTCGTTTTCATCGTTGCCACCATCTTCTTCGCCGGCGCCGCGATCGCGGGGTTTGGCGGCCACTGCTACCAGCGTTATCACCACGGCATGATGTACAAGCCGTGGGGTCCCGGCGGTGGCCAGTGGCAGTACGGCGGCCCGTATGGCCCCGGGATGGTTCCTCCGTTCCCCCCGCCGCCGGGCTTCGGTCCCCCGCCGCCCGGCGGCCCGGCAGGCCCGGCTGGTCCGGGTGGGCCCAGCCAATCGCCGACGACCAGCGCGCCGGCGCCGCCTCGCCCGTAGCGGCCTGGTGACTGGCGCCCAGCGTCGAGTTGATGCGCGATTCCGTCGTCGATTCCGGCTCAACAACCCGACGTTCGCTGGGGGGCAGCGGGTTGGCATGATCGAAACCCATGACCATTGAAGTCGTTTACACCACGCAATCCACCGCCACCGGCGGCGGTCGCGACGGCCACGTCAAGTCCGACGACGGCCGCATCGACCTCGAGACCCGCCCGCCGAAGGCGATGGGCGGCAACGGCGAAGGCACCAATCCCGAGCAACTGTTCTCCGCCGGTTACGCTGCGTGCTTCCTGGGTGCGCTGCGCCTGGTGGCCGGCAAGTCGAAGGTGAAGCTCGAGGACGCCACCAACGTGACGGTGCAAATCGGGTTCGGTAAGGATTCCGCGGGCGGATTCGGGCTCACCGGCGAGATCGTCGGTTACCTGCCGGGCCTGGAACAGTCCGCGGCGGACGACTTGATGGCGCAGGCACACCAGGTGTGCCCGTATTCCAAAGCCACCCGGGGCAACGTCGACGTCGACGTCTCGGCCAAGGTTTAGCCGGGCGAATTGGCAGCGACGATGCGGCTCTCCGCCGCGGTGTTGGCCGTCGGCCTGGCCGTCGGGGCAGCTGGCGGCGCTCCCATTGCCCCTGTTGCCGCAGCCCACCCGTCGGACCCCGGAGTGGTGAACTATGCGGTCCTCGGTAAGGGATCGGTCGGCAACATCGTCGGTGGGCCGATCGGCTGGGAGTCGGTGTTCACCCAGCCGTTGCAGGGATATTCGGTCGATCTCCCGGTCTGCAACAACTGGGCGGATATCGGGTTGCCCGAGGTTTACAACGATCCCGACCTGGCGTCGTTCAACGGAGCCACCGCCCAGACGTCGGCTAGCGACCAGACCCACTACGTCAAGCAGGCGATCGGAGTTTTCGCCACCAACGACGCCGCGGGCCGGGCCTTCCATCGCGTTGTGGACCGCACCGTCGGCTGTTCCGGGCAGACCACCGCGATGCACCTGGACAATGGGATCACACAGGTGTGGTCGTTCGACGGCGGTCCCGCAACGGGTACCGACGCCAACTGGACCAAGCAGGAAGCGGGAACCGATCGCCGGTGCTTCGATCAGACCAGGCTGCGAGAAAACGTTCTGCTCCAGGCCAAGGTCTGCCAGTCTGGCAACGCGGGCCCCGCGGTCAACGTTCTGGCCGGGGCAATGCAGAACGCGCTGGGTCAATAAGGTCGCACCACGTAGTCGGGAATATGTCGGGGCGATCTGCAAGATGAAGTAATGCGACACGTGCCCGGGCCCGGAGGGATCGCGATATGACGTTCGCCGCCGTCAGCGCCGCTCAAGCGGAACTGGCCGACTCCGCTTCCGCCGCGCAATACGTCGCCGACGCCTGCCTGGTCGACGCCCCATTGGGATCCGTCGGCCTCGAGGTGGAAGGGCATTGCCACGATCCGGCCGATCCGTACCGCCGGCCGAGTTGGGACGAAATCCGCGCCGTACTCGAGACGTTGCCCTCGCTGCCGTGCCGCAGCAAGGTCAGCGTCGAGCCGGGAGGGGCCGTCGAACTGTCCGGGCCCCCTGCGGACGGTGCGGTGGCCGCCATCGAGGCGATGAGTCGTGACCAGGCCGTGCTGCGGTCGGCCTTCGCCGACGCGGGGCTGGGTCTTGTCTTCCTCGGGGCGGACCCGCTGCGGCCCCCGAAGCGCATCAACCCCGGCGCGCGTTACCGCGCCATGGAGGAGTTCTTCGCCGCCAGCCGCTCCGGGGAGGCGGGCGCGGCGATGATGACGTCCACCGCGTCGATCCAGGTCAACCTGGACGCCGGGCCGCAGGAGGGATGGGCGGCGCGGGTGCGGCTGGCGCACGCGCTGGGTCCCACGATGATCGCGATCGCGGCCAACTCGCCGATGCTCGGCGGCGAGTTCACCGGCTGGGTTTCCGCCAGGCAGCGGGTGTGGGGCCAGATGGACTCCGCACGCTGTGGTCCAATTCTGGGTGCCAGCGGGGACGACCCGGGCACGGATTGGGCGCGGTACGCGCTGAAGGCTCCGGTGATGCTGGTGCACAACCCGGAACCGGTGGCCGTGACGCGCTGGGTGCCCTTCGCCGACTGGGTGGACGGCCGGGTGCTGCTCGGCGCTCGTCGGCCAACTGT
>NZ_JAFBAT010000034.1 GCF_019247615.1 Mycobacterium sp.
TTGTGTCCGAGGGGGGACTTGAACCCCCACGCCCATTAGTAGGGCACTAGCACCTCAAGCTAGCGCGTCTGCCATTCCGCCACTCGGACAAGACCAAACGAGAGTTGGCAGCTAAGGCTATCGGATAGCCATGCGCGCGCCCAACCCAGCTTGCCGACGATGCGGGCGTTCCCAGCCCGGACACGACGCCCCCGCAGTGGTAGGAAAGGTGGTTGTGACCTCTGAAAGTGGGGCGAGCGGGGCAACCGAACTTCCGGTCAATTCCAGCGACGACGTGGTCGAGGTCGTCAGCCGGTTGATCCGGTTCAATACCACCAACACCGGCGAGCCGGAGACGACGCAGGGCGAGGCCGAGTGTGCTCAGTGGATCGCCGAGCAGCTCCAAGAAGTCGGCTATGCGCCGCAGTACATCGAATCGGGCGCGCCCGGCCGGGGCAATGTGTTCGCTCGCATCGAGGGAGCCGACAGCACGCGCGGCGCCCTCCTGATCCACGGCCATCTCGACGTCGTACCCGCTGAGCCGGCCGATTGGAGTGTGCATCCGTTCTCCGGGGCGGTCAAAGACGGCTTTGTCTGGGGCCGCGGAGCGGTCGACATGAAGGACATGGTCGGGATGATGATCGTGGTGGCCCGGCAGTTGAAGCGGGCCCGCATCGTGCCGCCCCGCGATTTGGTGTTCGCCTTCGTTGCCGACGAAGAACACGGCGGCCATCAGGGAGCACAGTGGTTGGTGCGGAACCGGCCGGACCTGTTCGACGGCGTCACCGAGGCGGTCGGCGAAGTGGGCGGTTTTTCCCTGACCGTCCCGCGCCGGGACGGGGGCGAGCGCCGACTGTATCTGATCGAGACGGCCGAGAAGGGGCTGTCGTGGATGAGGCTGACCGCCCGCGGTCCCGCCGGGCACGGATCGATGGTGCACGATCAGAACGCCGTCACCGCCGTTGCCGAGGCGGTGGCCCGGCTGGGGCGGCACCGATTTCCGCTCATCCTCACCGACACCGTCGCCGACTTCCTGGCCGCGGTCAGCGACGAGACCGGGTTGACGTTCGACACCGAGTCGGCCGACCTGGAGGGCGCGATCGAAAAGCTGGGCCCGATGGCTCGCATGCTGAAGGCCGTGCTGCGCGACACCGCGAACCCGACGATGCTCAAGGCCGGATACAAGGCCAATGTCATCCCGGCCAGCGCGGAAGCGGTGGTGGACTGCCGCATCCTTCCCGGCCGAAGGGCGGCGTTCGAGGCCGAGGTCGACAAGCTGATCGGCCCCGACGTCGATCGCGAATGGATCAGGGACCTGCCGTCATATGAGACCAGCTTCGACGGCGACCTGGTGGACGCCATGAACGCCGCGGTGCTCGCGCTTGACCCGGACGGCCGCACGGTGCCCTACATGCTCTCCGGGGGCACCGACGCGAAGGCCTTCGCGGGCTTGGGTATTCGATGCTTCGGCTTCAGCCCGTTGCGGTTGCCGCCGGACCTGGATTTCGCGGCCCTGTTCCACGGCGTGGACGAGCGCGTACCCGTCGAATCGTTGAGGTTTGGCGTCGACGTGCTAATGCATTTCCTGACACGCTGCTAGTCCGAATACCGAGGCGAGTCCGAAAATTAAAGTCCCACAACAAATCACGAGAGGATCGTCATGAGCTTGTCGCCCGACCCGTACGACGCCCTGCCCAAACTGCCGCTGTTCAGCCTGACCTCGAACTCCATCACCAACGGCCAGCCTCTGGCGACACAACAGGTCAGTGGGATCATGGGCGCCGGTGGTGAGGACGTCAGCCCGCAGCTGAGTTGGTCCGGATTCCCGGAGGAGACCCGCAGCTTCGCGGTCACCGTCTACGACCCGGACGCGCCCACACTGTCCGGGTTCTGGCACTGGGCGGTGGCCAACCTGCCCGCCGACGTGACCGAGCTGCCCGACAATGCGGGTGACGGCAGTGAGCTGCCCGGCGGGGCGCTGACGTTGGTGAACGACGCGGGCATGCGCCGTTATGTCGGCGCCGCGCCGCCTCCAGGCCACGGGCCGCATCGCTACTACGTCGCCGTGCATGCCGTGGATGTCGACAAGCTTGACCTGCCCGAGGACGCCAGTCCCGCCTTCCTGGGGTTCAACCTGTTCCAGCACGCGATCGCGCGGGCCTACATTTACGGCACCTACGAGCAGACGTAGGCCTCGGGTTCTCGAGTTCCCAGCCGGTGACGTGATTCGGCGCCGGTGCTGGCCCTGCTGGAGCGGCTCGAGCGCGAGACGCGTCGGCTCTGCGCCCCCGGCCATGAGCTGATCAATCAGCTCGCCGAACAGGCGGGCCGCAAAGAGCTCGGCGGCCTCCTTCCGCACGTCTTGGCCGACCGGTTACGCGTCACCCGGGCCGAGGCGTCGCGGCGGGTGACCGAGGCCGCCGATCTGGGTCCGCGCCGGGCGCTGACGGGTGAAGTGCTGGCGCCCCGGCTGACCGCGACCTCGGCCGCCCAGCGCGCGGGCAAAATCGACGCCGCGCACGTGACGGTGATCCGGCGGTTCCTCAACCAGCTGCCCGATGCGGTAGACCTCGGCACGCGCGAGTGCGCCGAAGCCCAACTGGCAGGGCTGGCCATCAAGTATCGTCCCGACCACCTCGCCGACCTTGCGCGCCAGCTCGCCGATTACCTCAACCCCGATGGCACCTACACCGACAATGACCGCGCCCGACGACGCGGCCCCACCCTCGGCAGGCAAGGCCCCGATGGCTTGTCCGAGGTGCGCGCCTTGCTGACGCCCGAGGCCCGCGCCACCCTCGAGGCGGTGCTGGCCAAGACCGCTGCACCCGGAATGTGCAAACCCGAAGATGAGACGCCCACAGTGGACGGCCCAGCAGACAAGCTTGCGCGACAACGGGATTCGCGCAGCGCCGCCCAGCGCGACCGCGACGGCCTCAACGCCGCCCTGCGCGCCGTCCTGGCGTCGGGAGAAGTGGGGCAGCACAACGGATTACCAGCGACGATCGTCGTTGTCCACCACGCTCAAGGAGCTGGACTCGGCGGCCGGCCGCGGTCACCGGTGGCGGCACGCGCATGCCGATGTCGGATGTCATCCGGCTGGCCCGCCATGCCCATCACTACCTGGCGATCTTCGAGAACAGCAAGGCGCTTGCGCTGTACCACACCAAGCGCATCGCCTCGGCCGGCCAACGAATAGTCCTCTACGCCGAGGACCGCGGCTGCAGCCGACCCGGCTGCGATGCGCCGCCGTACTGGTGCGAAGTTCACCACGTCGAGGACTGGGCAACCACACACTGCACCGATGTCAACACCCTGACACTAGCCTGCGCGGCAGACCACGCACTGGTCGAACCCGGCGGCTGGACCACCCGAAAACGCAAAGACGGCACCACAGAATGGATTCCCCCGCCCCACCTCGACCACGGCCAGCCGAGGACCAATACATTCCACCACCCGGAAAAAGCTCCTGGCGGGTGGGGACGACGAAGACGACGAAGCCGGGGCGGCGTGATCTAGCCTGGGGGGCGCCCCGGTCTGGCTGCCGCCGACCCGACTGCATCGCTCAGTGAGGCGAACCCGC
>NZ_JAFBAT010000057.1 GCF_019247615.1 Mycobacterium sp.
GCGCTGGGCGTCGAAACCTTCCAACCATTCGTTGGTCTCGGAGTCGAAGCCCTCGGGGAAGATGTAGTTGCCCTGCTCGTCGTAGCTGTCGGCCATGCCGTACTTCGCCGGGTCGAACTCATCGGTGTAGTCCTCGTTGGCCTGCTTGAGCGACAACGAAATTCGGCGGCGCTCCAGGTCGATGTCGATCACCTTGACCATCGCGTCGTCACCGACGGCAACCACCTGGTCGGGAACCTCGACGTGGCGCTCAGCCAGCTCGGAGATGTGCACCAGGCCTTCGATGCCCTCCTCGACGCGGACGAACGCGCCGAAGGGAACCAGCTTGGTGACCTTGCCGGGCACGATCTGGCCGATGGCGTGCGTGCGGGCGAAGTGCCGCCACGGATCTTCTTGAGTTGCCTTGAGCGACAAAGAAACCCGCTCGCGGTCCATGTCGACGTCGAGCACCTCGACGGTGACCTCGTCTCCGACCTGCACCACCTCCGACGGGTGGTCGATGTGCTTCCAGGACAGCTCGGAAACATGCACCAGGCCGTCGACACCGCCCAGGTCGACGAACGCGCCGAAGTTGACGATGGACGAGACCACGCCCTTGCGGATGGCGCCCTTTTGCAGCTGGTTGAGGAACTCGCTGCGCACCTCGGACTGCGTCTGCTCCAGCCAGGCACGGCGCGACAGAACAACGTTGTTGCGGTTCTTGTCCAGCTCGATGATCTTGGCTTCGATTTCCTTGCCGATGTACGGCTGCAGGTCGCGAACGCGCCGCATCTCGACGAGCGAGGCGGGCAGAAAGCCGCGCAACCCGATGTCCAGGATCAGGCCACCCTTGACCACCTCGATGACCGTGCCCTTGACGGCCTCGTCCTTCTCCTTGAGCGCCTCGATGGTGCCCCAGGCACGCTCATACTGCGCGCGCTTCTTGGACAGAATCAGCCGGCCCTCTTTGTCCTCCTTGGTGAGAACCAGCGCCTCGACCTCGTCGCCGACGGAAACGACCTCGCTGGGGTCGACGTCGTGCTTGATGGAGAGCTCGCGGGCCGGGATGACCCCTTCGGTCTTGTAGCCGATGTCGAGGAGCACCTCGTCCCGGTCAACTTTGACTATGGTGCCTTCGACGATGTCGCCATCGTTGAAGTATTTGATCGTTTTGTCGATGGCGGCGAGAAAGTCCTCGCTCGAGCCTATGTCGTTGACGGCTACTTGTGGCGAGGTGACGGCGGGACTCGGCATGTTGTTGGGTTGCTCCGGACAGGTTGGGTCGTAGGGACAATTCGGGATTTACCTGTCGAGGCTACTCGACAGGGCACAACCTGGACAAACCAGCCGACCGGCCCGTTTGCCGCCGACCTGGTGGAATGTTCCTCCGCGAATGTAACGCCACGGCGAATTCTTCGGCGGATTTTCGCCCACACGTTGCGCTCAGCGGACCGGTTAATGAGCAGCAGCATCCCAGCTGCGTCCGTAGCCCACTGATACCTCGAGTGGCACGTCGAGCGGGTAAGCACCGCCCATCTTGTCGCGCACCAGCGCCTCCACCTGTTCCCGCTCTCCCGGCGCGATTTCGAACAGGAGTTCGTCGTGCACCTGCAGCAGCATGCGGGACGCCAGTCCGGCCTCTTTGATCGCCCTGTCGACCTCGATCATGGCCACCTTGATGATGTCGGCCGCGCTGCCCTGGATCGGCGCGTTGAGTGCCGCGCGCTCGGCGGCCTCCCGCACCTGACGATTGCTGCTGTCGAGTTCGGGAAGATAACGGCGGCGGCCCAATACCGTTGAGGTGTAACCGTCCTTGCGAGCCTGCTCGACGATGTCCATCAGATAGTCGCGTACTCCCCCGAATCGGGCGAAATATTGGTCCATCTGCACTTTCGCCTCCTCGGTGGAGATCTTCAGCTGAGCGGCCAGGCCGAATGCGCTCAACCCGTACGCCAATCCGTAGGACATCGCCTTGACGCGACGACGCAGCTCCCCGGTCACTTCCTCGATCGGCACGCCGAATGCGCGCGAAGCGACGAATGAATGCAGGTCCTCCCCGGTGTTGAAGGCCTCGATGAGGCCTTCGTCGCGGGACAGGTGCGCCATGATCCGCATCTCGATCTGGCTGTAATCGGCCGTCATCAGCTCGGCCATCGCTCCATTGGGACCCTTGCCGACCACGAACGCGTCCCGGATCTGGCGGCCGGCGTCGGTGCGGATCGGGATGTTCTGCAGGTTGGGCTCCGTGGACGACAACCTGCCGGTCGCCGCGATCGTCTGGTTGAACGTGGTGTGGATGCGACCGTCGGCGGCAACGGAGTTCAGCAGCCCGTCGACGGTGACCTTCAACCGGGTCACGTCGCGGTGGACCAGCAGGTGTTGCAAGAACGGGTGTCCGGTCTTGTCGAACAGTGATTGCAGGGCATCGGCGTCGGTGGTGTAACCGGTCTTTGTTCGCTTGGTCTTCGGCATGCCGAGCTCGTCGAACAGCACCACCTGCAACTGCTTCGGTGAGCCCAAATTGATCTGCTTGCCGATCACAGCAAAGGCCGCCTCGGCGGCGTCACGAATCTGGTCGCGGAATTGGCTTTGCAGCTCGCTCAGCAGCCGCAAATCGACTGCGATGCCGGCACGTTCCATGTCCGCCAACACCTGCTGAACCGGCAACTCCATGTCTGCGAGCAGCGCAATGGAATCGATGCGGTCCAGCTCGGCGTCCAACGCGTCGGCCAGGTCGAACACCGCCCGGGCTCGCAGGATCAACGTCTGCACCGCCTGCTCATCCACCCCGTCTGCGGTGTCCAAGTCATCAAGCAGCGAAAGCTGTTGCTGCTCAGGACTTTCCGCGCGCAGCTCGCGACGGAGGTAACGCAGCGACAGGTCGTCGAGGGTGAAGCTGCGTTGCCCCGGGCGCACCAGGTAGGCCGCCAGCGCGGTGTCGGAGGTGATCCCGTTGAGCGTCCAGCCGCGGCCGGCAAGATCGTGGATCGCCAACTTCGCCTCATGCAGCGCTTTCGGTTTCGTCGGATCGGCCAACCAGGCCGCCAACGCGGCATCGTCCTCCGGCGTCAACGCGGTGGTATCGATGTAGCCGCCCTCACCGTCGGCGGCGGCGATGGCCAGCGCGGTGGCGTCCCCGCCATACGGCAGGTGGGTGCCCGCGACCGCCAGCCCGGCCCGGCGCCCATCGCCGGCGTGCTCGGCCAGCCACTGCGTGACCGTGCCGGGCTCCAGCGCGGCTCCACGGACGTCAAAACCCTCGTCGACTTCGGGCTCGACAGCGACCAGGGTCTCGAACAGGCGGTCCCGCAGGACGCGGAACTCCAGGTCGTCGAAGAGCCGGTGGATCTGGTCGCGATTCCACGGCTGCAGCCGCAGTGTGTCGGGAGTCTGCGCAAGCGGCACGTCGCGGACGAGGTCGGTGAGCTCGCGGTTGCGCACCACATTGGCCAGATTCGCCCGCAGCGCGTCACCCACCTTGCCGCGGACCGAGTCGACGTTGTCGACCAGCCCCTGCAGCGAGCCGTATTCCGCGATCCACTTGGAGGCCGTCTTCTCCCCCACGCCCGGAATGCCGGGCAGGTTGTCACTGGGATCGCCACGCAGCGCGGCGAAGTCGGGGTACTGCTGGGGCGTCAGCCCGTATTTCTCGACAACGGCCTCCGGGGTGAAGCGGGTCAATTCGCTGACGCCCTTGCGCGGATACAGCACCGTGACGTCGTCGCTGACCAACTGCAGCGAGTCGCGGTCGCCGGTGACGACCAGCACGCGGTAGCCCTCATTCTCGGCCTGGGTGGCCAGCGTCGCGATGAGGTCGTCGGCCTCGAACCCCGCTTCGGAAAGCACCGTGATACCCAGCGCCCCCAGCACTTCCTTCGTGATGTCGATCTGCCCGTGGAACTCGTCGGGGGTCGACGAGCGGTTCGCCTTGTACTCCGGGTAGCGCTCGGAGCGAAAGGTCTGCCGCGACACGTCGAAGGCCGCGGCGATGTGGGTGGGCGCCTCGTCGCGCAGCAGGTTGATCAGCATGGCGGTGAAGCCGTACACCGCGTTGGTGGTCAGGCCGCCGCGGGTCTTGAAGTTCTCGGCGGGCAGCGCGTAGAAGGCTCGGAATGCCAGGGAATTGCCGTCCAGCAACATCAGCGTCGGCTTGGCGTGTTCCTGGGTAGCGGCGGGCACGGCTCTCACTCTAGGCACCCGGTCTGACGGCTTCGGGCCTCCGCCGGAACTGCAACACGTTTCAGTTTTGCGTTTGCGCTGGGTAGTCTGGCCGAGTGCCAGAGGTCACCAGCCAACAACCCGCCATCGATGGATGGTTCGCGACCGACTCTTCTGTTGAAGGAGCCGGCGTACCGCACCTGATCGGCAGCAAGTGCCCCCACTGCGGGACCTACGTCTTTCCGCCCCGGGAGAACAACTGCCCCAATCCGGGCTGCGACAGCGACGCACTAGAGGCCGTCGCCCTGTCCAATCGCGGAACGCTGTGGAGCTACACCGAAAACCGGTACCCCCCGCCCGCGCCCTACCCCGCCCCCGACCCGTTCGAGCCGTTCGCAATCGCCGCCGTGGAGCTGGCCGCCGAGGGGCTGATCGTGCTGGGCAAGGTGGTCGACGGCACGCTGGCCGCCGACTTGAAGGTCGGCATGGAGATGGAGCTGACCACCATGCCGCTGTTCACCGACGACGACGGCGTGGAGCGCATCGTGCACGCATGGAGGATCGCGTCGTGAGCGCGCCCGAACCGCTCTACATCCTCGGCGTCGGGATGCATCCGTGGGGCAAGTGGGGTCGCGACTTCACCGAATACGGGGTGGTCGCCGCCCGCGCCGCGCTGGCCGAGGCCGGCCTCGACTGGCGGCAGATTCAGCTGGTCGCCGGGGCCGACACCATCCGCAACGGCTACCCCGGCTTCATCGCCGGGTCCACGTTCGCTCAGAAGCTTGGCTGGAATGGCGTTCCGGTCAGCTCCAGCTACGCCGCGTGCGCCAGCGGTTCGCAGGCCCTGCAGAGCGCCCGCGCCCAGATCCTGGCCGGCTTCTGCGACGTCGCCCTGGTGATCGGCGCCGACACCACCCCGAAGGGCGCGTTCGCTCCCGTCGGCGGGGAACGCAAGAACGATCCCGACTGGCAGCGGTTCCATCTCATCGGTGCGATGAATCCGGTGTATTTTGCGCTGCTCGCGCGGCGCCGGATGGACCTGTACGGCGCCACACCCGAGGACTTCGCCCAGGTGAAGGTCAAGAACTCACTGCACGGCCTGCAGAACCCATATGCCAGATACCGCAAGGAGTCCTCGGTCGACGACGTGCTCGCAAGCCCGGTCGTGGCCGACCCGTTGCGGCAGCTCGACATCTGTGCCACCTCCGACGGCGCCGCGGCATTGGTGGTGGCGAGCGCCGACTTCGCCCGCAAGCACCTCGGCTCGCTGGACGGGGTGCCCTCGGTCCGCGCGGTCAGCACGGTCACCCCGCGCTACCCCCAGCACCTGCCCGAATTGCCAGACATCGCAACGGATTCCACCGCGGCGGTGCCCGCGCCCGAGCGGGTGTTCAAGGACCAGATTCTGGACGCCGCCTACGCCGAGGCGGGCATCGGGCCCGAGGACGTGAGCCTGGCTGAGGTCTACGACCTGTCCACGGCGCTGGAGCTCGACTGGTACGAGCATCTGGGGCTGTGCGCCAAGGGCGAGGCCGAGGCGCTGCTGCGCAGCGGAGCCACCACTATCGGCGGCAAGGTTCCGGTCAACCCGTCCGGTGGGCTGGCGTGCTTCGGCGAGGCGATTCCCGCCCAGGCCATCGCGCAGGTCTGCGAGCTGACCTGGCAACTGCGCGGTCAGGCCACGGGCCGGCAGGTCGAGAATGCGAAGGTTGGTGTCACCGCCAACCAGGGACTGTTCGGCCACGGGTCGTCGGTGATCGTCGCGCGCTAAAGCGTGAACCACCTTTTCGCGACCGTGCACAGTTGTACGGCCGCAACGGCGTGTCGCCGTACAGACGCGCACGCTCGCGCCTACTCGGCGGCCTCGTCGCCAAGCGTTTCCAGCACGACTTCGGCCACCCGCTTCATGGTGGTCCGCCGATCCATGGCGGCGCGCTGAATCCACTTGAAGGCCTCGGGTTCGGTCATGCCCTGTCTGGTCTGCAGTAAGCCCTTGGCACGTTCGACGAGCTTGCGGGTCTCGAGTCGGTCCGACAGCGTCGCCACTTCGCGTTCCAGCGCGGTGATCTCGCTGAACCGGCTGAGCGCCAATTCGATGGCCGGGATCAGGTCGCTGATGGTGAAAGGCTTGACCAGATAAGCCATGGCCCCGGCGTCGCGGGCACGTTCAACCAGGTCCCGCTGGCTGAACGCGGTCAGGACCACGATGGGTGCGATGCGTTTGCTCGCTATCTCCGACGCCGCATCGATCCCGTCGCGGCGCGGCATCTTCACGTCCATGATCACCAGATCCGGCTTGTGTCGCTCGGCCAGTTCGACGGCTTCCTGCCCGTCGCCGGCCTCGCCGACGATCTCGTAACCCTCCTCTCGCAGCATCTCGGCCAGGTCCAGCCGGATGAGCGCTTCGTCTTCGGCGATCAGCACGCGCCGGGGCGCAGCAGCGGTGGCGTCGGTGTCGGTCGTGGGGCCTGCCATGACCGACATTGTCTCGTGAACGCCCGCGACCAGCGACCTCGGGGGCGGCGCCAACGTGAGACCACGCCGATCCTCTATGGTGGGAGGCTGCCTTAAGGTGGGAGGCCGGACCGCTCTCCTTGAGAGCCCTCGTATCCCAACTGGCAGAGGAACTGGACTCAAAACCCAGACAGTGTGGGTTCGAATCCCACCGAGGGCACAATGTGATGTATCAAGACATACGAATAGCCCGAACCCTCGTTTAGGGTTCGGGTTTTTTCGTGGGGCGTCCGCCGGGAACGCCTCGGGGTTGGTAGTCCCTGGTGGGGT
>NZ_JAFBAT010000175.1 GCF_019247615.1 Mycobacterium sp.
ACTTGATCGCGGACCGGTCTCGAGAGAATCGTTCGCAGCTGGTGTTCACGCAGGCCCGGGGACGCGACGCGGTGTTTTGGCAGTCGCCGCGCACGCGCAAGCAGGCCCGTCCCCACGTCCGCACGCCGACGGCACGCGCCCAGGGCATTGAGGAGCTGCAGATCGTCGTCGATTCCCATGAGCGCTACCCCTATCGATTCCCCACCCAGCAGGTCCGCATGATCAGGCAGGCGTTGCCATGCGGCGACTACGGGCTCGTCGTCGATTCAGAGCTGATCGCCTCGGTGGAGCGCAAATCGTTGGCGGATCTGGTTGCCAGTCTCACCGGCGGCAACCTGCGCTATCAAGTCGCCGATCTCAGTGCGCTGCAACGCGCGGCCGTGGTCGTCGAGGACCGCTACTCGCAGGTATTCGCCCTCGAACGGCTGCGCCCCGCCGTGGTGGCCGACGGGCTGGCCGAATTGCAGATCCGCTGGCCCAACGTGGCGATTGTGTTCTGCGAGAATCGCAAACTCGCAGAGGAGTGGACATATCGTTTTTTGGCCGCCGCGCACAATTGGGCGCTCATGGAACCTGCTGCACTGCAACGCATCTCACCGACTGAGAACGAAGACGCCCAGCCCGCCGAAGAACCCGACGCTCCCGAACCGAGCACCGCCGAGGTCCGCGCCTGGGCCCGTGCCGCCGGGCTGCCAGTGCCCGACCGAGGTCGGCTGCGTCCCGAAGTCTGGCGAGCGTGGCACAACGCCAACGACGCAGCACGCGTCATGGCACCGGCGGGCACGAACCCTGACCCTGCTTAACCTCCGGCGGTATCGACGGCATCGCGATGCCCGGGAGCACGGGTGGCACTGGAAATCCGCCGGGCGGAAAGTCACTTGTCCGGTCACTCAGCCGCACTGGCCGCTCGGCACAGACGAAACGCTGGCTGCCTGCCGAATGCCAAGCGCTACGTTTGTCGGGCGCCGGAAGCGGGCACGCGGCGAACATGTCAGTAACAGCGTTCAATGATCTGCCCTTGGCCAACCGCGACCGCAAGTGGGATGGCGACGCCGCCGAAAAGCGCGTCCGGAAATGGGCCGGCGCACAGGACAAACCCAATCAGAAGTACCGCGATGCACACATCTGGTACGACGAAGCCAAGAAGGACAACTTCACCGCCTACAAGCTGTTGATCGCCGACGTGATCGGCGGGGAGCTCAAGGCGGTGCCGCGGGGAGTGATGATCGCCGGCGCGATCATGGACGGCGCGCGCGGCGGCATCGATCTGCCCGAGGCCGACATTGCCCGCGTCAGAAGCCATCTGGCGAAGTATTACAAGAAGATGGGCGAAACCGCTCCGTGGGAGCGGGGGCCGCGGGGCTGACTAGATCGCCACTCTCAGTTCCGACAAACCCCGCAGCGTGACGTTGGGCTTGTAGCGCGGCTCACCGTCCAGTCGCGCGTCGGGGAAGCGCGCCGTTACCGCCGCCAATGCCACGGCGGCCTCCAGCCGCGCCAGCGGCGCACCGAGGCAGTAATGCGCCCCCCGGCCAAACCCTAAGTGCCGCAATCCTACCCGATCCGGATCGAACGTGTCGGGTCGGTCGAATTCGGACGGATCACGCTGAGCGGCGCCCAGCAGAAGCATCATCACGTCACCCGTCGGCACGTCCAGGCCCGCGATCGTCATGTCATCGGCGGCAATTCGGCCGACGAATTGCACGGGCGGATCGTAACGCAGGGTTTCTTCCACGATCGCCGGCGCGCGAGCGGCGTCGGCGGCCAACGCCGCCCAATGAACCCGGTCACGCAACATGGCCAAAACGGCATTCCCGATGAGGTTCACCGTTGTCTCATGTCCCGCGATCAGCAGCAAGACACACGTGGAAACGATCTCGTCTTGCGTCAGCTGGTCACCGGACTCCTCCACCGCGATCAGGCCCGACAGCAAGTCGTCGCCGGGACGTGATCGGCGCTGTTCGATCAGGCCGCGGAAGTATTCGCGCAACCAATAAGCGGTCTGCTGCCGCTCTTCGATACCACCCGGCAGTTGCCCGGTGAACTGAGCGAACGGGTCCAGCGACTGTGCCAGCAACGCCGAGGCGCGGCTGAACCGTGGCTCGTCATCGAGAGGCACGCCGAGCAGCCGGCAGATCACCGCCACGGGCAGCGGGTAGGCGAAATCCTCGACGACCTCAAAGACGCCCTTGTCGGCGATCCGATCGAGGAATCCCGCTACCAGCGCGCGGATTTCGGGTTGCAGCGAGTTCACCACCTTCGGGGCGAACGCCTTGCTGACCAACCTGCGCAGCCGGGTGTGATCCGGCGGATCGAGAAAGAGAAAACCCGGCGGACCCAGTGGTCGGGGCGCCGACCCGCTCTCCAACAGGCGCTGCGTCATCGTCGACTTAAACCGGTCGCTGCTCGACGACGGGTGCCGCAGAACCTCGTCGCAGTCGCGGTAGGTCGACAGGACGGCCACGTTGGCCTGGGGCAGCTGGAACGGGCCGCGCTCGCGGATCTTTGCGCAGATCCGGTACGGGTCGGCCCGGTTGGCCGAGTCCAGCAGCTGCAGCAGCAAGGATTGCGATTCGGCTTGGGCGGTCGTCATCGGCGCAGAAACTCCACGATGTGGTTGGCCAGTTCTTCGCCGGCGTCCTCTTGCAAGAAGTGTCCGGCGCCCCGGATCGTCGGGTGATCGATGCCCTGCGCCCCGCGCATCTCGCGCTGGAAGATGGCGGCCATCGGCCCGGTGATCGGGTCGCTGTCGCTGAAGGCGACCAGCATGGGTGTCGGGCTCACGGACAGCTTCGCCCACGCCGCCTTGTTGGCCGCGGCCGCTGGATCGTCCGGTGAGGTGGGCACCAGTCCCGGCATGGCCCGTGGCCCGGCGCAGTAGTCGTCGGAGGGGAAGGGCGCGTCATACGCCGCGCGCACCTCGTCGCTAAGCTGCCGGCGACAACCGCTCTGCACAAACCAGCCGATGTTGAGCTGCGGTGCGGTCGTGATGGCCTCACGGAAGCGCCACCAGATCTCGGCCATCGGCTGCTCGCCGTTGGGCAGTCCGGTGTTCGCGACGACCAGCCCGGCGAAGCGCTCGGGATGCTCGGCCGCCAGTCGCAAACCGATGAGCCCGCCCCAGTCCTGGCCGACGAGGGTGACATCGCGAAGGTCGAGGACATCGAACGCCACGGTACGCATCCATTCGACATGGCGCGCATAGCTGTGATCTTCGCGCCGGGCCGGTTTGTCCGAACGACCGAACCCGACCAAGTCGGGGCACACGACTCGATGCCCGGCTGCGACCAGTATCGGAATCACCTTGCGGTACAAGTATGACCACGACGGCTCGCCGTGCAACATGAGTATCGGAGCGGCGCGTTCCGGCCCGTCGGCCACCCAGGCGACCCTCAGCTGACCGCCGCCGCCGTCGGCTATCTCGGCATAGCTTGGGACATAAGGGAACTCGGGTAGGTCGGCGAATCGGTCGTCGGGGGTGCGCAGCGTTTGCATTCAGTTCCCTTCCTGTGAGCCCACCAATGCCGGATGGGCTAGCAGTCGATCCAGAAACGGCCGCTGTCCCTGCAGCAACTTCGCGTGCGCCTGAGTCACCGCGAACCAACCGACGCGGTCGACTTCGGGGAACTCCCGGATCTTGCCCGAGCCCTTCGGCCACTCGATCTGGAAGGTGTTGCTGCGCGCGTCGGTGACGTCGAGGTCGCCCTCGACGGCAAAAGCGGAGACCACCTTGCCGCCGGGCTGTTTCAGCGAACCTAGGTCGATGCGCGGTCCGTCGGGCACCGGCAGCGCGAGCTCCTCGAAAAACTCGCGCCGCGCGGCCGCCCACGGGTCTTCCACCTCGGTGTGTTCGCCTTTGGGAATCGACCAGGCCCCGTCATCCTTGCGGGCCCAGAACGGACCGCCCGGATGCGCGATCAGCACTTCGATCACGCCGTCGCGAATCCGGTACAGCAGCACACCGGCGCTGAGCTTGGGCATGCCCGGTCAGACTCCGACGGCGCGTTCCAGATCCTTGAGCGACGACTCCAGATGCGTGAGCAGGCGCTGCAGGTGCGGAACGCTGCGACGGCATCCGACCAGACCGAAGTCGAGTTTGTCGGCGTTGCCGACCAGCGTGATGTTCAGCGCCTGTCCATCGAGCGCGATGGACAGGGGGTAGTTGCCGTCGAGCCGGGCGCCGCCGCAGTACATCGGCTCGTGCGGTCCCGGCACGTTCGATATGACGATGTTGAAGGGTGGCGACGTGGACGACACCCATCCCGGAACCGCCGCCAGCGCAATCGAACCCATGTTCATCACCGAGAGCGCCATCGCCTGCGGTCGAGGCAGCTGGGAGAACACCTTCTTGTTTCTCCGCATCGAGTCGCTGACTACCTGTAATCGCTCCGCGGGATCGTCCGTGTCGGTGGCCAGGTTGCACAGGATGGCTCCCACGAGGTTCCCCCCGGCGTCCGCCTCGTCCTCCCTACGCAGACTCATCGGCACCATCGCGAGCAACGGCTTGTCCGGCAACGCGCTCTGCTCGAGCAGGTAGTAGCGCAGGGCACCCGAGCACATCGCCAGAACAACATCGTTGAGCGTCGCGCCCGCTGCCCGTTTGACGCTCTTGATGCGGTCAACCGACCATGATTGCGCCGCGCACCTGCGCGCGCCGCCGATGTTCACGTTCAACATAGTCCGCGGAGCCCCGAACGGCAGTGTCACCTGCTGCTCGAGCAGTGCCGCCCGCGCGAGGGAGACCGTCGACGGACCAAGTGCGGCAACCGACCTCGCCGTCTTCAGCAGCGCACCCACGCGGGAGGTCGGATTGGGCTGGCGTTTGCGCTTAGGCAGGCTCCACATCGCCCGAACCTGCGGATCGCCCGGATCGTACGACAGCGACCGCTGCATGAGTCTCAGCGCCGAGACGCCGTCGATCAGCGCGTGGTGGGTCTTGGTGTACATCGCGAACCGGCCGTCCTGGAGGCCCTCGATGACGTGCACCTCCCACAGCGGCCGGTGGCGATCGAGCAGGCTACTGTGCCACCGCGAAGTCAGCTCAAGCAGCTCGCGGACCCGCCCCGGCGAGGGCAGCGCCGAGCGCCGGACGTGGTAATCGATGTCGAGGTCTTTGTCGTATGTCCAGGCCAGGTTTGCGATTCCGCCCCACAGCGTCGCCGGTCGCTTGAGGAACGTCGGCTGGAAGTCCTGCTGGGCGATCAGTTGGTCGTAGATCTCGCGCACGAAATCGGGCCCCGCCCCCTCGGGCGGTTGATACAACTGCAAGCCTCCGACATGCATCGGGTGCTCACGGGATTCCCCGATGAGAAAAACCGCGTCGGCGGGCATCATCAGTTCCATCCGACTATTAGACCGCAGAATTCGGCGATCGAAACCCCCTAACGACGACTGGCAGTGGGCCTCCCGGGTGGGCCGCACGACGCCGGGATTGTGGAATCGGCGCGCACCATCGTTCGCCAATTGCTCGACGCCGGAGCGGCCACACGTGACGTTGTGGCCGAGCGGTTCAACTTGCACCCAAACACGTTGCAGAGCAGGGTCGCCGAAGAGAACCATGTTTGCGGCCCCAGTTGACCGGGTGCGCAGGGACCCCACCGATCGCTACCTGTGCACCACCGGCATCAGCCTCGCGCACCTCGCCCGCGAGCTAGCCGACGGGCGTTATTCCCACGTTGGAGATGGTGAAGCCGCGGCCCGAGACGATCTTGCAGGTGACCCCGCTGGTTTGCGACGTGCAGCTGAACGGCCCGAGCCAGACGGTCTTGCCGTAGTCGAGGGTGGGCGTGCCTTCGCCTGCATTACCGAGGCAAGAACTTCCGGTGCAGCTTTTGAACGCCCCATCGGTGGACATCCGCACGGACTGCGGCGGCGAGTCGGTCTGACAGTAAACCTCGTCGGCGATGCCACTGCCGCGTTGATAGTTCATCTCGCAGCCGAGATTGCGTGACGGCGCCAGAAAGGAACACCAGCCCTGGCCACACATCGAATTGTCGGCGGCGGCGCGAGGCATGCCTGGACAACACCCGACGATGACCCCTATCACCACGCCAATTGCGGCGACGAGCGTCCGATGCACGGTGGCCCTCCCAAAGTAAACGCCGGTCAACAAAGTGGCCGCCCGAAAGCCCCCGAAAGCCCTTGACTCACCGGAAAGTATCAGACCGATTCCAAGCCAGGGCGCGATTACAGCAAATCGGTGATGGTCTTGAGTCCGGCTTCGTAAAGGGCGCCCGGCAGCATGCCGCCGTCGTGTTCGATGGTGGTTCCGTTGACGAAGTCCGCGTCTCCGCTCGCCAGGAAGACGCACACGCGGCCCACCTCCGCCGGCTCGCCCGCGCGCCGCAACGGCACGGCGGCGAAATACTTTTCACCCGTCGGATCGTCCTTTGGCAGCACAAACGATCGGAAGTTCTCCGTCATCGTCGGCCCGAGTGCGATGCAGTTGACCCTGACTTTCGGGCCCCACTCCTCGGCCAGCGAACGAGTGAGATGGTTGAGTCCGCTCTTGGCCGCACCGTAGGACACCAGCGTCGGCGATCCAGCCGGATGGCCCGCACCGCTGGAGATGTTGATGATGCAACCGACGCCATCCTGGGTCGACATCTGCCGGTACGCGCGAACGGCGAACCACAGCGGACTGATGAGGTTCATCTGCACGGCATACGCGTGAAACAGTGCGGTCCGCTCGTAGTCGTCGTCGCTTGGGGGCGCACCCTGAATCCGTTGGACGAGTTCGGGGATGCTTTCCGCGTGCGGTGCGGGCACCGTACCGCCGGCGTTGTTGACCAAGATGTCGACCCGGCCATGCGCGCCCACGACGTCGGCGACGAATGAGTCGATCGAGCGATAATCGCCTTGCTCGCAGACTCTTTGGAAGGCACGGGGTGCCCAGTCCGGTTCGGCGCCGATCCCCGGAATGGTGGCCAGGCGCGAACGCGAGCACCCGACCACCGTGGCCCCGGCGCGCAGCAGTTCGTGGGCGATGCCGACGCCAACTCCGCGGCTGGTACCGGTGACGATCGCGATCTTGCCGTCGAGGACGCCCATGATCAGCCTTCCTCCTCGCACCGACATTGACAGTGACTGCCAGCGGGTCATACTGTGCCAGTTCGCCCGTTGGCGTGCAAAGGCGCGATGAGGAGGTTGCCGATGAGCATTCGCGTCATCCAGTGGGCTACCGGCGGCGTCGGCAAGGCGGCCATCGAATGCGTGCTGAATCACCCGGAACTCGAGCTGGCCGGATGCTGGGTACACAGCGCGGACAAGAACGGGCTCGACGTCGGCCAAATTCTGGCGATCGGCCCGTTGGGCGTCACCGCCACCTCCAGCATCGACGAGGTGCTGGCCGTCGACGCCGACTGTGTCATGTACAGCCCGCTGGTTCCCAATGACGACGAGGTCATGGCGATCCTGCGATCCGGCAAGAACGTTGTCACGCCGGTCGGCTGGGTGTACCCCGACCCGAGCAACCCCCGCGTCAAAGCAATTGCCGACGCCGCACTCGAGGGCGGCGTGACCCTGCACGGTTCCGGCATCCATCCCGGCGGCATCACGGAGCGGTTCCCGCTCATGCTGTCCGGGCTGTCATCGGCGATCACCCATGTCCGCGCCGAGGAGTTCTCCGACATCCGCACCTACAATGCCCCGGACGTTGTGCGGCACATCATGGGTTTTGGTGGACCGCCCGAGGACGCCATGCAAGGGCCGATGGCCGACCTGCTCGAGTCGGGTTTCAAGATGTCGATACGGATGATCGCCGACCACATGGGATTTCGGATCGATCCCAACATCCGCACTATCCAGGAGATCGCCGTGGCGACCGCCGACATCGACTACGACCCGTTCCCCATCACCGCGGGAACCGTTGCCGCGCGCCGGTTCCGGTGGCAAGCGCTCGCTGACGGCGAGCCGGTGATCACGGCAGCGGTCAACTGGCTGATGGGCGAAGCCGACCTGGACCCGGACTGGAACTTCGGTGGGCGCGGCGAACGCTTCGAAGTCGAGATCACCGGCGACCCGACGGTGAGTCTGACGTTCAAAGGACTGCAGCCATCCACGATCGCCGAAGGGCTGCAACGGAACCCCGGTGTCGTCGCCACTGCCAACCACTGCGTCAACGCCATCCCCGACGTGTGTGCCGCCGAACCGGGCATAAAGACCTATCTGGACCTGCCGTTGTTCGCCGGACGCCCGGCGCCACACCTCGCGACGCGAGCACCCTGAGCGGCATGGAGCGACTGCGCGACCGACAGCGCGCACAGGTCCGGGCGGACATCCGGCGGGCCGCTTTCCGGCTGTTCATCGAACGCGGGTACGACGCGGTGACGACGGAGGAGATCGCCGCGTCCGCCGGCGTCTCGCCGCGGACGTTCTTCCGGCATGTGCCGGCGAAGGAGGAGCTGTTGCTGGCGCCCGTCCGCCACGGCGGTGCGGCCATAGTCAGCCTGCTGGAAAAGCGCCCCACGGCCGAGCCTCCGGACGTCGCGCTGCTCAACGCCATCTTGGCGCGCACCCGGTCGTTCGAGCCGGCCGACTGCGAGGAGTGGCGGGCAGCCTTGCAGGTCGCCCCCGATCTACTGAGCAAGGCAAGCGTGCATACGCCATCGGACCGGGACCGTGCGATCAAGCTGGTAGCCGAGCGCATGGGCATCAATCCGGACACCGACATCCGCGCCGGTCTCTTGGTTCAACTCGCCTTTGCGGCAGCCGATTTCGCCTTCCAGCAGTGGGTGCGCCAATGCGCGAGTTCAAGACCGCTGGATCGCTACGTCACCGAGGCCCTCGAGGCGGTGAAGAGTACCTACTGGAGCCATCCTGCGCCTGCTGGGCGCCGCAGGGATGGGTGAGGTGTACCTGGCGCAGCACCCCCGGTTGCCTCGTCGTCGCCGGAACGCCCACCGGCGGCAACCCCTAACCTCACAGAGCAGCGCCGCTGCGGCGTTAAGGTGTTTTGGGAGCAGCGCTTTCACGGACACCTGGATCGGTGCAAGGGCTTCGACGTTGAACTCTGCATGAACATACACCAAACAACATGTGCCGCAGCGGGTTCGCGCTCAGTGGGTTCGCGCTCAGTCGCTAATCATCCCCCACCGCCTCCCCCACCGCCGGAGAGTCCATTGCCGCGGCAAACGTAGTAATAGTCGCATTGCCCCTGCTGAACTGGCGCCGGCGGCGGTGGCGGCGCCGGGCTGGATGACGTGGGCTCCGGCGGCGCCGCCGGCGCGTTGGCTGCCAATGTCGTTGCCTCGGCCGTACAGCCAAGCCCCAAACCGAGGAATGCCGCACCACCGAGCGCCGCGATGGTCCTCTTGGTCCAAGATCTCATCGATTAATCTCCCCCATACGCGAATTCGGACGCTTGCGGACTACCCGGTTGGGCGCAATCCAATCGGGTGGCGAGTATTCGACTCGGGGTCGCGCCGGTCAGCCGAGCCTGGGCAGCACCGTGTCGGTGAGCAGCCGGACCGAGTTCCACGCCTCGTCGACGGGCATGCCGCCGACCAAGGGATGCATGACGAGCGGGCCGTAGTCCTTCGAGTCGCGCACTTCGGCGACGAGCTGATCGGGAGTCAGGAATCGGTAACGTCCCGACGCACGGACCTCGTCGAGCGTCCGCACTCCAGGAAGGTGCATGAAGGAACGCTGCTCGGTAGACCATTGGCCGTATGTGACCGCCTCCCAGAGGATGTGTTCCCCGAGTTCCGCCCACGCCCGCTCCGGGTCCTCGTGAAGATAGATCATGCCCCGGTTGATCGGTCCGGGCATGAGGACGATCGGTGTGCTCCCGGCATCGGAACACAGGCGCCGATAGTAGCCGGCGAGGTCGGGTAGGTGGTCGGCCAGGCTGAGCGGCAATCCGAAACGCGCCGCGCGGCGTGCGGTCGCGCGCACGCCTCCGCCGACATACAGCGGTGGATGCGGTCGGGTCCAGGTGCCGTCGTTCGACCAGACCGAGAGCATTCGCTCGATCAGGCCGTCCATCAGTTCACCCCGGCGGGTGAAATCGACTCCCAGCGAGTCGTATTCGACGGTTCGGTAGCCCAGCCCCAGGGTGGTGTGCAGCCGGCCTCGGCTCATGCTGTCGACCAGTGCGATGTCTTCGGCCAACCGCACCGGGTTCCACAGTGGGCCGAGCGCGCAGTCGACGCTGGCGATCAGATTCGACGTTCGCGCCAGGAACATCGCCGCGGTCATGATCGGATTGCAACTCCATGCGTGCCCGGTCGCATGGTGTTCGTCGACGCTGACGGAGGTGATGCCGTGCGACTCGCTCCACTGCGCCAGCTCCAGCGCGGCAGTGAGCAGCTCGCTTTGTTTGCGCGGATCTCCTTGTGGCGAAGCGAAATTGAACCGCAGCACCGTCAGCAACATGTCAACCCTCCGGGGGGATCGACGCCGACCTCAGGAACGCGGGAAAGTCGGGAAACAGCGCACGGTCTACTATCTCGATGCGGGTGCCGCAGCTATCGATGTAATAGGCGAACAGCGAAAGGTCCGACTCGGACACGGCCGCAGTCATTTCGAAGGCGAAACCGTTGTCCTCCAGCGCTTTAGCGGATTCTGCCAGGTTGTCCGTGAAATAGCCGAGGTGATGGACGGAGGTCCCCTGTGCCGCGGTCCACGGACTGCCGCGGACCTCCTTGATCAGTTCGACGTGCGGCGCCTGCACGGAGTAGACGAACGTCGAAGTCAGTTCGCGGGTTCCGTCGGCGGTCCGAAAGGGAAGCGTGTAGCTCAGGGGGGTGGTCCACCGGTAGCCGGCGAGCGCACTCAGGCGGGCCATCGCGGCATCGAGATCCGGCACGACGATACCGGTGTGATAGAAGTCCTCGGGCTGCAAGCCCGGCGAAACACGAGAAGCCATGGTAGATGTCCTCAGCTCAAACACAGTCCGAAGCGCCGTCGACGACGAAGAGCGCGCCGCTGGTGTAACTGCTGTGCTCGGTGCACAAGAATGCCACCGTCGGCGCGATTTCGCCGACAGACCCAAAGCGGCGCAAGGGAATATGAGCCAGCTCGGAATCCACCAATTCCGGCGCGGCGCGCATTGGTGCGGTCATCGGGGTGTCGATGAGGCCGGGCGCCACCGCGTTAACCCGTATTCTCTCGGTCGCCCACTTGACAGCGAGATTCCTTGTGATTCCGATGATCCCGGCTTTTGCCGCCCCATAACCCGGCACCAGCGGGACCGCGCGCAGAGCCGACATCGAGGCCACATTGACCACGCTCGCGCCGCCCACTGCGGTCGATGCCTTGAGCGCGTGGTGCAGTCCGACGGTCAAGCGGTATGGACCGGTGAGATTGACCGCGACCGACGCAGCGAAACCTTGCGGCTTGGACTCATCGAGGCCGCCGGGGAAATTTGCGCCCGCGTTGTTGAACAGCACATCCAGTCGGATGAAGTCCCGGGCCAGCGCATCCACCGATTCATGATCGGCGATTTCTAACTGGCGGTAGGCCATGCCCGCCAGGTCGGTGTCGTAGTCCGTCGCCGTCGGTTGTGTTCCGGTGACTGTCACCTCGGCGCCGGCATCCCGGAACAAGGTTGCGGTGGCATGCCCGATTCCGCTGGTGCCGCCGGTGATGAGCACCGCTGTGCCCGTGAAGTCGAAGCTGACGCGCGCCGTCATGAATTGCCCGCAATCTGTCGTCGCAGCCATGCGCTTTCCCAGAAGTTTCTGCTGTCGGCCAGCAGCGTTTCATGGGACCGCTTCAGCACTTCACGCGCCCCGGCGTGTTCTGCCGGTAACAGCTCGGCGAGGTGGATGGCGTGCAGGGGTCGGTTCGCCTCGAGATGTGCCCGCGCCCTTTCCGCGAGCGCGTCGGCGCCGGCCAGCTCGACCACATCGGCGGCGACGGCGTCGAATCCGATCGGATAGAGCTCGGTGGTCGACCGGTGATGGAACCAGCCGGAGTAGTTCTCCCACACCGCCCGCACGTCCCAATCGACCTTTCCATAGCCTTGGCCCACTTCGCATTCGGGAGGCAAGCGGATGTCCCGCATCAGGGTCCGGACATCCTTGCCGGCGTTCATCCCGGCGACGGTCTGGTCGTGGATGTACTGGATCGCCTCGCGCAGCCGGGTCAACTCCGAATTGATGCGCTGCTGCCCGGCGATCGGCGCGAAGTGACCGGTCACCAGGAGGTCGGCACCCAGCTCACGCACCCGCTCCACAGAGGCGATGGCCATCAGGGCGTCCCGATACCGGTCGCCGCGAATCGTCACCAGGTTGGGAATGTGTCCGAATAACGGCCCGAACGTGTTCCCGCACAAACAGATCCGCTCATCGGGTAACCACACCACCAATGAGTCCGTCGTTTCGCCGCCGGGCACGGAGATCAGCTCCAGGCGTCGACCGCCGACCTCCAGGGTCATGCTCTCATCAAATTCCAGGTCGACCATGGGGACGCTCTGGGCGGGCAGGTGCCTGGTCCCCAGGCGCCGCTGAATGGCTTGGATTCCCGTCGCTAGCGTTTCTTTGAAGGCGAAGGCGCTGCGGCTGGCGCGGTACGGGATGAGGCGCTCGTTGTCGTCCCGCCACGCGGTCCAGTTCGCCTGTGCGACAACAGTGGTATCGCGGTCACGGACGCTGTCCAGTCCGCCGACGTGGTCGACGTGGCCCTGCGTGAAGATGATGTAGCGCACCGGCGAGGAGTCGACGGCGTCGAAGTTGGCGCGGTGCACCGGGCCCTCGAAGCCCATCCCGGTATTGACGATCACCCGTCCGTCGCCGGTGGTGAGCAGGTAGGCGTTCGACAGGCCCGGCGAGCACCACAGGCCGGGGGCGATCTGATCGGCCCGCTCCGCGGACGCCGGACGCATCGCGTCGGCGCCGGGGCGGCTGCGATAGATCGGCTCTAGGTCTTGTGTGCCCATCGATGCTGTCTCCTCATTCCGGGCGGACATCGAACCGGTCGAAGTAGAAGTCGAACCGCTGCCGAAGTTCGTCGGGCGCGATGTCGAAGTGCCGCCGCAGGTCGTAGCGGATACGGCCGTGCTTGCCGCGCGGGTTGCTGTCCAAGTAGTGCTGAAAGCGTGCGCGCGCCTTCGGGGTCAATTCGACGTCGGCGCATTCGTAAAGCCTTTCCAGCAGCGGCATTTCGTTGCCATCGAGGTGGTGAAAGCCGATGTCGAGGCTGCGTTCGGGCGGCACCTGGTCGCGGTCGCGTACACAGGCGCCGAGCAGGCGGTGCACGCGGTCGCTCCAGTAATCCAGCAGCCAGCCGGGGTCGATGCTGGTGCGGCGCAGTCGATCCGAGTAGGCCATCATCGTGATCGCCGACTGGACCACGGCGACGGGGTCGCGGTGGGTGAAGGCCACCGTCGCGTCGGGGAAGGTTGCCATCAGCGGGCCCAGCTGCTCGCAGTGCTGCGGGCTCTTCAGCACCCAGGTCCGCGGGCCACGCAGGAAGGTCAGCGCCTGCAACACTTTCTTCATGTATCCGTAGTGCCGGGTTTGGTCGAGGCTAGGTAGTAGTCCCGCCAATCGGGCACGCGCGCATGCCATTCCAGGACGTAGGCGGCCAGGTCGAGGTCGAGCAGCTCGACCTCCTCCTCGATCGCCTCGGGGAACCGGTCGTGCATGGCGGCCACCAACGGGGCGCTGGCCATGAGGGCG
>NZ_JAFBAT010000217.1 GCF_019247615.1 Mycobacterium sp.
GCCAACCACGACCTCACCTTCCGCGGCGATTTCCCGCTCAACACCGCCGGCGGGCAACTGGGCTTCGGCCAGGCCGGCCTGGCAGGCGGCATGCACCACGTCTGCGACGCGACCCGCCAGATCATGGGGCGCGCCGGCGCCGCTCAGGTCGCCGGTTGCGAGCGCGCCTTCGTGTCCGGAAACGGCGGCATCCTGTCCGAGCAGACGACGCTGATCCTGCAGGGAGACTGAGCCGACAATGACGACATTCGAACGGCCAATGCCGGTCAAAACGCCTACGACCGCGCCGTTTTGGGATGCCCTGGCCCAGCACCGCATCGTCATCCAGTATTCGCCGTCATCGCGCGCCTATGTGTTCTATCCGCGGGTGCGCGCTCCCGCACACTGGCCGACGACCTGGAATGGCGTGAGATATCCGGCATGGGAACGTTGTACTTGTTCACGGTCGCTCGCAGGCCCGTGGGCCCCACTTCGCCGATGCCGTTCCCCAACTGCTCGCGATCGTTGAATGGGACGGGGGCCCAAGGTTTTCCACGGAGGTGGTCAACGTCGATCCCGCCGACCTGCGGGTCGGCATGCGCGTCCGGCCGGTGTTCTTCGACTATCCCGAGCATGACGTCACGATGCTGCGCTACGAACCCGCCGATTAGCGCGCCGATATGCACCGACCGCCAGGTCTAATGTGTGACTCGGAGCTCGGTCTACGAGTCCGTAGCGGTGACGGGAGTGCGGCATGAACAAGGACGACCTGATTCTGATCAGCGTGGACGATCACATCGCCGAGCCGGCCGACATGTTTGACGCGCACGTTCCCGCCAAGTACAAGGACCTTGCGCCCCGGGTGGTCATCGAGCCAGACGGTGTCCAACAGTGGTATTACGGCGAGGTTCGCGGACGAAACATGGGATTGAACGCGGTGGCGGGCAAACCCAGGGAAATGTACAACGTCGACGCGTCCCGCTACGACGAGATGCGCCCCGGGTGCTTCAACGTCGATGAGCGCATCCGCGACATGAACGCCGGCGGCCAGCTGGCCGGCCTGAATTTCCCCAACTTCACCGGCTTCTCCGGCCAGGTGCTCAACCAGGGACCGGACGCGGAAGTCAATTTGGTGATGATCAAGGCCTACAACGACTGGCATGTGGACGAGTGGTGCGCGGCATACCCGGGAAGGTTCATCCCGTGCGGCATCCTGCCGCTGTTCGACGTCGGCCAAGCCGCGCGGGAAGTGAAACGCCTGGCCGACAAGGGCTGCCACGCGGTGACCTTCTCCGAAAACCCCGAGGCGTTGCAGATGCCCAGTATTCACCGCGACTATTGGTATCCGCTGTTCGAGGCAGCCTGCGAAAACAAGACGGTGTTGTGCACCCACGTCGGGTCCGCCTCCCGGTCACCGCAGGTCTCGACCGACGCCCCGCCGAGCGTGATGATGACGGCGTCGTCGATGATGAGCATGTTCACGTTCACAGAGCTGATCTGGGCGGAGTTCTACGCCGACTTCCCGGAGATCAAGTTCTCGCTCACCGAGGGCGACGTCGGTTGGATACCGTACTTTCTCTGGCGCGCCGAGCATGTCTACCAGCGCCACTCCGGGTGGACGCTGGCCACGTTCCCGCCCGGCTACAGTGGGCCGACCGACGTGTTCAAGCGGCACTTCTACACCTGCTTCATCAGCGACAAAGTCGGCGTGCAAAACATGGACTGGTTCAACGAGGACATGTTGTGCTGGGAGTCTGATTTTCCCCATTCCGACAGCAATTGGCCGTTCGCGCCCGAGGACGTCGTCGAGACGATGGGCCATCTCGACGACGCGGTGATCAACAAGATCACTCACGAAAATGCAATGGCCGCATACTCTTTCGACCCCTTCCGGCATATCCCGAAGGAACATGCGCGGGCCGGCCGGCTGCGCGCGCAAGCCAAGGATGTGGACGTCGTCACGCACGTCGGCCGCCACGCCGGCCAGCGCGACCTCGACACGTGGGCGCGGATGACACAGTTCGCCCAGCAGGCACAGGCCGGCTTGCCGGTCACGGCAGAAGCCACCGGGATCACCGGGCGGACAACCACCCTGGCTGAGTGAACGTGGCAGCACAGGTCCCGTTCGAGGGCTGGCGCGTGCTGGAGTTGTCCAACGGCATCGCGGTGTCATACTGCGGCAAAATGTTCGCCGACGCCGGTGCCGACGTCGTGAAATTGGAAACGCCGCAGGGCGACTCGTTGCGGCGATGGTCGGCACGCGGCTGGTCGGGCGGGAGCCCGCCCGGGGCCCTGTTCGGCTACCTGGCAGCCGGCAAGAAGTCGGTGGTCAACGAGGATGACACGGAACTCGCTGGTTTGCTGGCGGGAGCCGATGTCGTGCTCACCGATCTCACCGACGGTTGGACGATCGACGACATCACGGCCCGCACCGGCCCGTCGGCAGTCGTCGTTTCGGTGACGCCGTTCGGAACCACGGGCCCTTATGTCGACGACAGGGTGATCGCCAACGAGTTCATTCTGCAGGCGTTGTGCGGCTCGATCGCCGGCCGCGGATGGCCCGGAGACGAGCCGGTGCAAGCCGGGGGGCGGCTCGGTGAATGGTTGGCCGGCACATTTGCCGCCGCGGTCGCCGCCGCTGCGGCGCGGCACGCCGCGCGCGGGGGCCGGGGCGAAGTCGTCGACGTCTCGACCTACGAGGCGATGGCGATCGCGATGGGCGGCCTGTCGGCCATGTCGGCGAGCGTGCTGGGAAAGGATTCGCTGTTATCCCAGCGCAGCCTCGAGCTGCCGTCCATCGTTCCCACCGCGGACGGCATGGTCGGGTTCTGCACCATTACTGCCCAACAGTTCCAGGATTTTCTGGTCATGATCGACCGCGCCGATCTGGTCGACGACGCCGAGCTGGCGTCGTTCGCCGGACGGGTCGAGCGCCGCGACGAGTTCCTGGACATGCTCACGAGATGGACGAAAATCCGTACCACGCAAGAGATCATCGAGCTCGCGGTGGCATTCCGCATCCCGGTGGCGCCCATCGGCACCCCCGCCACCCTTCCCGAGGTCGACCACTTCGTGCAACGTGGTGTGTTCGTCGAATCGGAGCTCGGGGTGCTGCAGCCGCGGGTGCCGTACCGCGGCGACGCCATCGCGACCCGGCCGCCGGGTCGGCCTCCGCTGCTGGGCGCCGACAACGGCGGCGTCCACTGGCCACCGCGGCCCGACCGGTCCCGCCAGGCATCCCTCGGCGCACTTCCCCTGTCCGACATAAGGATTACCGACCTCACCTCGTTTTGGGCCGGCCCGGTCGCCACCCAGTTTCTCGGCGCGCTCGGCGCCGACGTCATCAAGCTGGAGGGGGTTCGGCGCCCCGACGGCATGCGGTTCGCCGGGGGCCGTCCACCCGACTGGGACCAGTGGTGGGAGTGGGGCCCGGTGTTCCTGTGCAGCAACAACAACAAGCGCGGCATCAGCGTCGAGCTCAGCACCGAGGCTGGCCGCACCCTCGCGGTGGAGCTGATTGCCGCCAGCGATCTCGTCCTCGAGAACTACTCGCCGCGGGTGATGGGCAACTTCGGCCTCGAATGGGATGCGGTGACCGCGGCAAATCCCCGCGCCATCATGGTCCGGATGCCGGCGTTCGGCCTGGACGGCCCGTGGCGTGACCGCGTCGGGTTCGCGCAGACGATGGAACAGGCGACCGGCATGGCGTGGATGAGCGGGCACGCCGACGGTCCACCGGTGATTCCCCGGGGGGTCTGTGACCCCATGGCGGGGATGCACGCCGCGTTCGCCGCCATAGCCGCGCTGGTGATCCGCGACCGGGTCGGGACCGGAATGCACGTCGAATCGACCATGGTGGAGTCCGCGCTGAACGTGGCCGCAGAGATCGTGGTGGAGCACTCGCGCAACGGCATCGAGCTCCGTCGAGACGGCAACCGCGGCCCCGGCGCCACGCCGCAGGGGGTGTACCGCTGTCATGGTGATGACGACTGGGTAGCGCTCGCCGCAATCGACGACGCGGCTCGCGCGTCGTTGGCGAGGCTCATCGAGCGACCCTACCTCGGCCCGCTTGAGGCGGTGTGGCGACAGCGCGCCGACGAAACCGATCAACTCCTAGCCGAGTGGACCGCAAGCCATTCGGTGGCCGAGGCGGTCGACGCGTTGCGCGCCGGTGGGGTTGCGGCGGCACCCGTCACACCGGCCGCGGCGCTGCTGAGCGACCCACAGTTGCTGGCGCGCGGCTTCTGGGAAACGGTTGACCATCCCGTTGCGGGCTCTTTCTTGTGCACTGGAATGCCCTTCAGGTTCGTCGGACGGGCGGGGAGCTGGATCCGGCGGGCGGCCCCGATTTATGGCCAGCACACCGCAGAAGTGCTGACGGGTCTCCTGGGGCACAGCTCCGCGGATCTGGTCGAGTTACGCGCGTCGGGTGCCACCAGCACATGGCCGGCCGGACTGTGAGATGGCCGTGACGCTGTGCCTGGCGCCGCGCGCCGGCGAGTTGTGCGCCCCCATCCGGTTCCTGCTGCGGCAGGACTCGGTGGTGATGGAGCTGACCGCGCGGCACCGCATCACCGGGGTTGCGTGGGACGAGCGCGAACGCGCGGTGGCGATGGTCGTCGAGATCACCGATCCCGCCGCGGCGCGTCCGATAGACGTGCGCATCGACGTCGTCGAGACGGGCGCGGCCCGTCCCGAAGGGCGCTCCGTGGCGATCGGGACCATAGACCGCGACGGGCGAAGGTACGACGTGGTCGGGACTTATCTGGGGGTGGTCGCGGATGAGAACTAGCTCGACGAAGCGAACCGCGGCCATCGTCGGCGTTCACAACACCCGGCAGGGCCGTCGCCTAGCCGGCGAAACGTCGCAAAGCTTGGCGCTCAAGGCAGTTGACGGCGCTCTCGCCGATGCCGGCCTGAGCCTCGACGACGTCGACGGCATCAGCGCCGGCGCGCTGTCCACGACTTTGATCTACGATCTGCGCGTCGGCCCGGCCTGGCAGGGTCTGGGTTTCGGGGTCGGCATGATCACCGAGGCCGCCACCGCAATCGAGCACGGGATGGCCGAGGTCGTCGTGCTGGTCGCCGCTCAAGCAGGTGAATACCGTGACCACGAGGCCACGGCGCCGTGGACGCGGCCCGAGAACGAATTCGTCGCGCCCTGGGGGATGTTCACCGCCGCGGAGTTCGCGCTGATCGCCCGGCGTCACATGCATATGTACGGCACCACCCGCGAACAGCTGTCCATCGTGGCCGCCACGATTCGCAACAACGGATCGCAAAACCCCGAAGCCGTTTACTACCAGCGCGGACCGTTCACGCCCGACGACATCACCGCGTCGCGACCGATCGCCGAGCCGTTTCATCTCCTCGACTGCGCCACGACGTCCGAAGGGGGCTGTGCGTTGGTGCTGGCGAACATCGAAGGCATCGAGGTCGCGAGCCGACCGATTTACGTGTTGGGCAGCGGCGCAGACTTTCACGGGCCCTCGTATCAACATCCGCCCGCATGGGATCTGGTCGGTCGTCGCGGCGATCACGTGAACGGGTGCGTCGGCCGACACGCGGCCGAGCGGGCGTTCGGCCACGCCGGTCTGCGCTGCGACGATGTCGACGTGTTGGAACTCTATGATCCGTTCTCTTTCGAAATCATCCGCCAGCTCGAGGCCTTCGGATTCTGCGGCGAGGGCGAGGGCGGCCCGTTCGTCGCCGACGGTCACGTGGCAATCGGCGGCAGCCACCCGATCACCACCGATGGAGGGACCATGTCCTTCAGCCACGCGGGCGCCAATCCGCAGATGATGCAGCGGGCGATACGGGCCGTTCAGCAGTTGCGCGGCCAGGCGGGTGACCTCCAGGTGCCCGATGCGCACATCGCGTTGTGCAGCAACGGCGGTGCGGGTGCCCTGTTCACCACGGTGATCATCCTCGGAGACCAACCGCGATGACCTCCGAACAGTTGCGGCCTCAGAGCGGCCCGGTGCCCCACGCGAGTAGCCATGTCAGCGTTCCCTTCTGGGAAGGATGCCGAGCGGCGCAGTTGCGCTATCAACGCTGCCAGTCCTGCGGTTCGGTGAATTTCCCGCCCACCGAGCACTGCCGCCAATGCCTTTCGGCGGAATTGCGGTGGCAGCAAAGCAGCGGTGCCGGAGAGGTATACAGCTGGACGGTGGTGCACAGGCCCGTGACCCCGGAATTCCGGCCGCCCTATGCGCCGGCGATCGTCACGCTGGACGAGGGCTACCAGATGCTGACCAACGTGGTGGGTGTGTCACCGGAGGAACTGGCGGTGGGCATGCGCGTGCGGGTGCAATTCCATGCCGTCGGCGGCGAACTCACCCTGCCGTACTTCGCCGGCGAGGGTCAGCCGGTCGCCGAAGATGGCCCCGGTTGACGCGCGCCGCGCCGGTAGGCGGTGCCGCGTGGTTCACGCTCCCACAGAGTTTCGCCCTCGCCGACGGCCGTCCCCTGCGCTATCAGGTCGCGCTTGAGCACCTTGTGGGTGGCGGTACTGGGCAGCGTGGCGGCGATGCGGACGTATCGTGGGCGCGCCTTGGGTGAGAGGTCGGGTTGCGCGTCGAGAAACGCCTCGAATTCCTCGGGTTCGAGCGTCCGGTTTTCGTTGAGGACGATCGCGGCCATCACCTGGTCGCCGACGCGCTCGTCGGGAACGGCGTATACCGCGGCGCGATTTATCGCGCTGTGCCGCAACAGTATCCGCTCGATGGGCGCCGCGGCCATGTTCTCGCCGTCGACCCGCATCCAGTCGGCGGTGCGGCCGGCCAGGTAAATCCAGCCGTCGGCGTCGCGGTAGGCCAGGTCGCCGGACCAATACATGCCGTGGCGCATCCGTTCGGCGTTGGCTTCCGGATCGTTGTAGTAGCCGGTGAAAAAACCGGAACCCGCCGTGTTGACCAACTCGCCGACCGCTTCGTCGGCGTTGGCGAGCGCCCCATTGGCATCGAAACGCGCAACGGCACACTCGGTGACGGTGTCGCTGTTGTACACCGCGACGCCATCCACGCCTCTGCCGATCGAGCCCGCCGGCGTGCCGGGTTCGCGTATCACGATGACGGCGTTCTCGGTTGAGCCGAATCCGTCCTCGACTTGAACGTCGAATCGGCGCGCGAACTCCTCGATGTCCTTGTCGTTGGCCTCATTACCGAAAGCCACCCGGAGCGGGTTGTTGGCGTCGTCCTCGCGTTCGGCGGTGGCGAGGATGTAGGCCAGCGGTTTGCCGACGTAGTTCATATACGTGGCACCGTATCGCCGGATGTCGTCGAGGAAATTGCTCGCCGAGAACTTCGCCGGGACGATCGCGGCGCCGCAGACCACCGCCGGCGCCCACGCGGCGACGACCGCATTGGAGTGAAACAGCGGCATGGACACGTAGCAGGTGTCGTGCTCGGTCAGGGAGAAGCGCTCGGTCAGGCTGAGACCGGCGACCGTGGCCATGAGATGAGAGACCTGTACGGCCTTGGGGTTTCCGCTCGTCCCGGAGGTGAAGATCATCATGAACGGGTCCACGGGGGCGACGTGCCGATAGGGGACGAGTTCGCCGGCGCCGCTGACTAGTCTTTCCCACCGCGGCGTCGAGGTATCCAGAATTTGTGTTCCCCGGAGGTCCAGACCGTCCAGCAGCGGCCGATGCTCGGTGTCGGTCACGACGAACTGACAGTCCGCTCGGCGGATGTCGGCCGCCAGGGCCTCGCCGCGCCGGGTGGTGTTGAGGCCGCACAGCACGTAGCCGCCAAGCCCCGCGGCCGCCATTTGGGCCAGCATCTCGGGCGTGTTCCCCAGCAGCGCGCCGATGTGCATCGGTTGCTCTGGGTCCGCGGAGGCGATCAGGGCGGCCGCCCGCGCCGCTGACTTTGCCAGGTATTCGGCCCAACTCCATTGCAGCTCAGAGTGTTTCACTGCGACCGCCGGATCGGACAAGCGCCTCTGCAGAAGCGCCTGAATCGTGTCGTCAGCCATGGGGATCGCCGTCCCTATCCGCCTACCATCATGAGACCGCCGTCGACCGCAAGTAGCTGCCCGGTGATGAAGCCCGAACCATGGCCGGCCAGGAAAACCAGCATCGGCCCGACGTCTCGCGCCGCGTCTCCGAGGGTCCCGCCGAGCGGAATCATCATCTTCATCTGCTGGTCGATGAGCGGACCGGCTTCCGGGCCGAGGAACTCCCGCAACCGGTCGGCGCCCGCCGTCTGCACCGCTGGGGCCAACGCGTTGACGGTGACGTTGTCCGCGGCCCATGCGCGGGCAGCGGATCGTGTCCACGCCTGCACCGCGCCTTTGGTAGCGGCGTACACGGCGGAAACGGGGCTTCCCATAACGGCTTCGGAAGATCCGAAGTTGATGATCCGCCCGCCCTTGGGGTGTTGGTCCTTCATCACCGCGTAGGCGGCCTGATTCGTCAGAATGGTCGCCTTCACATTGGTGTCCAACAGGAACGAGATCTCGTCGACACCGATGTATCCCGGTATCCCGGCCTGCCACAGCCCCGCGGCGTTGACCAGGACGTCGAGTCCGCCGAGATGTTCGGCGGCTTGTTGCACCATCGCGGAGACGGCGTCGGCATCGCGCACGTCGCATTGCAGCCACGTGGCCGGGAGCTCGTCCGGCGGTGGAGTCTGGTGATAGGTGGCGGCGACGTCGGCACCCGCCTCGGTGAGGACCGCCACGGCGGCAGCGCCGATTCCCGTCGCTGCGCCGGTGACCAGGATCCGTCGCCCTCGCAGTGCGTTTTCCATGACCGCGAGCGTAACGTGGCCGCGAAATCCCATGCGATTTTTCGCCGTGGCGTTACGCGCGGAGCGACAAACCGGTTTCAGGCGCGGCCCGATCGGGTAGTCGGGCAGCGGTCCCATGAGGCGCAGACGAGTGGTAATCACCGGCGCTAGCGGCGCCGTTGGTGGCGCGCTGCTACAAAAGCTGAGCAGCAGCGATATTGAATACGACCTGCATGCGATCGCGTCTCGCCTCCCGCCGCCCGGCGCTGTGTCGTCGTCAGCGCAATGGCACCGGGTCGACCTGGGCGATCCCGGGGCCGTCACCCGGCTGCAGCGGATGTTCGCCAAGGTCCGCTGCGTTGTTCACCTCGCGTGGCCTGCTCAGTCGACGCGAAATGCACGCGTCCTCGATGCCGTCGGAGTCGGCGGCACTTACGCAGTACTCATCGCCGCGCATGTGGCCGACGTCAGCCAGCTCGTCTACCTCTCCTCCGCCGCGGCCTACGCACCCGCTCAGGGACAGCGTGTCGACGAATCATGGTCGACCGCAGGGGTTCCCACGTCCGCGTACAGCCAAGCCAAGTCGGCCGCGGAGGCATTGCTCGACGACTACGACCGCAAAGGTGACGGCCTTCCGATCACGCGACTGCGCCCCGCGTTCATCGTTGGGCGGCGCGCCGCGCCCGGCATCCGGCGGGGAGCGTTTCCGGCCTATTTCCCGCCCGGCTTGCTCAACCTGCTGCCGCTGTTACCGGTCCACACGGGGCTCCAGGTGCCCGTCGTCCATGTTGATGACGTCGCCGACGCATGCCTGAACGCCATCGAGCGCCGCGCGTTCGGCGCCTTCAATCTCGCCGCGGAACCACCGCTGCGTCCCAACGACATCGCCCGCACCTTCGGCGCGCTGGCGCTGCCAATCCCGCCACGACTCCTGCGACCGCTCGCCATGGCGGCGTGGCGGGCCCGGCTGCAACCGATCGACCCCGGCTGGCTCGACGTGATCACGTCGATGCCATTGCTCGATACGGCCCGAGCACGGATGAAGCTGTCGTGGCAGCCGCGGCACACCTCGTTGGAGGCCATGGAGGACTTGGCCCGGAGCCTCACCGCACGAACCGGCACACGACCTTCCGTGCTGACTGGCGGATCACTGGCCGGGGGCGTCCGGCGCCGATTCTCGGGCGATGAATAGGCACGTTGCACAGCCGTCTGCCTCGAAACGATGTCGAAAGATGCTTGAAAGGATCTGGCGGCAGTGCTATATGAAAACTATGGCGTTCACCGCAGATCCGTGCGCCGAGCAGAACATAGGAGGTGGACGGCCACGCCCCGCGCTGCCCGACCGGCCGCGACACTGGCGGCCCCGTCAGCACACCGTGCCGGTGTGGCCGACTCGGCGTTCTCCTCCGGGAAAGGCCCGCGTGCAGACCACAACACCACGATGACCGTCGACCACGGGAGGTGATGAGCCAGAGCGATTTCCAGCACCGGGCGATGACTCGCGTGCTGCCCACCGTGAGTAGGTATGCGCATGAATGCGGCCGACGCGGACCCAAGCGGGTGCTCGCGCACGCACTGCCATCACTCGTGGCGCAGCCGGGTGGGCGTACGCGAGTCATCACGCCCGAATCACGCCCGAACCCTCGGCCGCGTGAAGGTCGGCCGTATCCCACACGGCGGCAACCGCGTTCGTCTCGGAGGTGCGCCTCGTGACCGGCATGAATTTCGATCCCTATCAAGTGTTGGGTGTGCCGCCGACGGCGAGCCGGACCCAGATCACCCGCGCCTACCGCGAGCGGCTCCGCGCTCATCATCCCGATACCCGACCCGCGCAGGCATCGGAGGCCGCCGACGATGGACTGCAGGAGGTGCTCGCGGCATACGCGCTGTTGCGCGATCCCGCCCGCCGCGCCGAATATGACCGGCGCGCGGCCGGTCGTACCACCAAAGCGCGGGTGCGGGTAGTGCGGAATCCGACCGACGGTGCCCGCCCCGCATCGATCGACGTTCCGATCACCTATCGCCGGGAGGCGCCCGATGCACCATCGGTGGGCCTGTGGGCCGGGCCCGTGCGCCGCCACATGTCGCGCGCCCCCACCGAAACCCGTCCGCCGACAGCTGATTAGGTGCGCACCGCGATCGTCGACAGCAGATTCGCCAGCCGGTCCGGCTGGTCCACCATCGAGAATGTCCTTGCTCCCTCGATGACCTCCAGGCGCGCGTTCGGAAGGGTTGCCGCCAGCCGTTCGCCGTCCCCGAGCTCGAAGAAGACGTCGTCGGCCGACCACGCTACGAGCGCCGGCTTGTCGAACTCGGACAGGCGGGCGGCCACGCCTATGGTGACCTCCGTGCGCAGCGACAAGGTGAACTGACGCAGATCCTCCGCGACTGCCGGATCGGAAAGCGCGGGCCGCACCCATGCTTCTGTGAGCGCGTCGATGTTGCGGTGCGCCAGCCCGGCGAAGGCGCGTTTGCGCGCCGCCGGGACGCGCATGGCCTGGGCCGCGGTCCGAAACGTCGTCTTGGACTTGGCGGCCAGGATCACCGGTTTGAGGATCGGCGGCGGAAAGTGCTCGAAGGCATCGCAACTCGTGAGCACCAACGCGCCCAGCCGCTCGCGATGATGCACCGCCACAAGTTGTGCGACCACGCCGCCGGTGTCGTTGCCGACCAGCACCACGTCCTCGAGACCGAGGGCGGCAAGCACGTCCGCGACCATGCCGGCGACGCCGGTGATGGTTCGATCCGCGCCGGGACGCAACGGTTCCGGGTGCGCGCCCAGCGGCCAGGTGGGGGCGATGCAGCGCAGGCCGAGGTCACCGAGGCGGTCGCTGACCTGGCGCCATAAATCGCCGCCCATCAAATATCCGTGGACGAAGACAACGGGCCTGCCGTCTTGCGGTCCGGTTGCTTCGTAATGGATTCTCCCGGCACTAATGTCGATCGTCGGCATAGATGGCTCCCACTGGATACACTTACAAACAGGCTGTCTGTTGGTAAGTTAGCAACAGGTTGTATGGAAATCAAGAGACGCACCCAGGAGGAACGCTCCGCGGCGACGCGTGACGCGTTGATCTCGGCCGCCCGCAAGCTGTGGGGTCGGCGAGGCTACGCCGACGTGGGAACGCCCGAGATCGCCGCGGCCGCCGGCGTCACCCGGGGCGCGATGTACCACCAATTCGCGGACAAGGCAGCGCTTTTCAGTGAGGTCGTGGAGGCGGTAGAGCAGGATGTGATGGCCCGGATGGCGACCGTGGTGGCCGAGTCGGGAGCGACGACGCCCGCGGACGCGATCCGCGCCGCGGTCGACGCCTGGCTCGAGGTCTCCAGTGATCCGGAGGTGCGGCAGCTGATCCTGCTCGACGCACCCAGTGTGCTTGGTTGGGCCGCGTTCCGCGATGTCGCTCAGCGCTACAGCCTGGGCATGACCGAGCAGTTGCTCACCGGGGCCATCGACGCGGGGCAGCTGGCCCGCCAGCCGGTGCGACCGTTGGCCCACGTGCTGATCGGCGCCCTCGATGAGGCGGCCATGTTCATCGCCACCGCCGAGGATCCCGAGCGGGCCCGCCGAGACACCCGCGAGGTGCTGCACCGCCTCATCGACGCAATGCTCGGCGAAAGCTGATGGCAACGGTGTTTCAGCGGATCAGTACGTGTGTACTTGGGGGCACATCTGCTTGAGCCAATTCGCGATCAGAGTTCGCTGGGCATCGAGATCCGGATCGGACAGTTGGCCGCCGCCGGTGGCGACGAAATGTTCGATCGCGGATTTGACCGAGTCGGGCATGTCATACTTTTCCAGTGCGTCGGCGTACTTGCGTGCAGTCGCCGGTGTGGTGGAGAGCATGAGGGCGTCCTTGTCGAAACTGATTTCGTAGCAGGTGGTTTCGTCGGGCGGCGCCGCTTGCGCCACGGGGGAGTAACCCGCCGTGAAACCTGTCGTGGCCATCGCGATGGCGGCGATCGCCGCGGTCACCGATCGGGTTCGCATTGAAGTCACCCTACCCGCGCGTGGTCGAACGTTGAATCGTTCGGCGGGAAACGCGCAGGGGGCGCACCGACTCGACGCGCGATGCGCAATCAACGGTGGCTCCGGGCGAAGAACTGCCAGATGATGTCGGTGGCGTCGAGCGCCGTGGATGGGGCGGGAATCCCCGCGAGCCGCTCCGCGAGGGGACTCGGCTCGCCGCCGGGCCACTGGTGCCCCGCGCCCGCAACAGAGACCAACTCCACCGCGCGCCCGTCCGCGCATCCCGCGGTTTGGGTGGTCACCGGGCCGACAGTGCTCGAAGCCGGCGAACCGCAGCCGTCGATGGCACGCCAGGTGGCATTGACCGACTCCACCGACGGGCCGTCGACGCGCGGATTCCCGTTGATGGCTAGGGCCTTTCCGGGCCCACCGTTGTAGGGGACCCTGTCGTCGGCCGTGCCGTGGATTTGTAGCACGGATGTTGGTCGCGCCTGGGAACAGTCGGTCAGGAGCGTGCCCGCCACCGGGGCGATCGCGGCAAAGGTGTCGCTCTGGCATCCGAGTCGAAGCGCCATCATGGCCCCGTTCGACATCCCGGTCACGTAGACGCGAGCGCGGTCGATCGGGATTTCCTGCTCGATGGCTCCAACCATGCTCGTGATGAAGCCGACGTCATCGGCGTTGATGCGCTGCGGCTCACCGCAACACGTCCCGGCGTTCCAGGCGCGGTTGAGACCGTCGGGGTAGGCGACCAGGAAATGCCCGCCGTCCGCCTCGCTGTCCCAGTGATAGGAACGCTCGGCCTGCTCCCCGGTGCCGAAGCCGCCGTGCAGAATCACGACCAGAGGCACCGCGTCGGTCAATCCCTGCGGCCGGTAGAGGTGAAAGGTCCGGCTCACGCCGCCCGACTCGACGGTCTGGGTGGACTGGCCCACCGGGATCGACTGCGCGCCGGGCGTTCCGGACGCGTGCCCGCCGCCCAGGCACCCGCCGAGCGCCATGACGAGAACCGGGAGAAGACATCCGCCGAGCGCTCGAAGGCAGCGAGAACGCATGGCACTCATCCTGGCACCCGGCGAGAACTTTGACAAGTAGCTTGTCAATCGTCGAGGGTGGCACACTCGTGGCCATGCGACGTGTCGTGGATGCCGAGTGGACGCCGACCGTGCCGGCCCTGGTGAACTTGGTCGCCGCGTCTGGGGCGCCCCGCCTGAGATCGGCGTTGGACGCGGCCGGTCTTGACGGGATCCGCCCGGGCCAAGCGGTTGTGCTCGTACCGCTGGCGGCGGGCGGACTGCACGCGTCGGCTCTGGCCGAACGGTTGAGGGTGAGCCGGCAGGCCGTGGCCCAGGCCGTCGCGGCTCTGGAACGACACGACTATGTGAGTCGAGTGCCCGACCCAGCCGATGCCCGAGCCCAGATCATCGAGCTGACGCCACGCGGTCGCCAAGCGATACGCGTAATGCGTTCCACTGCAGTCGATGTGGAGAAGCGGTGGCGACTGATCCTGGGGGCACAGCGGCTGGGCGAGTTGCGCGAAATATTGCAGATGCTGCTGTCGGCCGAATCCGAGGCCTGATAGCGATCCGGTCCGGCGTAGGTTCGACATGCCGAGATGTCGGCGTTGAATTTGGCCGCGAAGCGTGGGGAAGGACGACGCCGCGATCCGATTATGGTGGCGGAATGGAAGAAGGGTTCGCGCTCATCAACCGACGCCTTGCCCTGCTCGAACAGCAGGTGCGCCTCTTGTCGGAGGCCGTCGGGCTCCCGTGCCCGACATTCGCTAGCGACGCGGCTGTCCCCGGGCACGGCGGTGTCCCCGCCGAAGTCATTTCCCTTGCCCGCGGCGGCAACGCCATCGCCGCGATCAAGCTGTACCGCGAGCTGACCGGCGCCGGACTACGGGAGGCCAAGGACGTGATCGATTCGCTGTAGGCACCTTCCGCGACGGCCCTAGGACCGGCGGAAGACGCTGTTGATGCGTTGTTTGAATGCATGGTCGAACCGGCGGTAGGTGCGACGCAACGCGTCTCCGGGCCAATCGTCGGCGGTGAATTCGACGGGCAGGAGCGGGTCGAATTGTAGCTGGCGGACGACTGCGATCGAGAGCGCGAACTCGTAGGTGAACCCTTCGGCCGACTCCTCTCGATTGCCCGCCGTGAGCGCCTCGTTCATCGCCTCGATGAGGATCCCGGCGTCGGCTGCCCAGTCGTCAAGGGAAAACAGTGATCGGACTCTGGCGGCGGCGATATCCGTGGCGGCGCCGTGGAAGTGGATGCACTGCCGGTCCAGCACCGCCCGTATCGTCGGGAGCCGTTGCGGATCAAGGTTTTCCGGGCGAATCCAGACGCCCTCCCGAAGCTCGGCCAGATGCAGCGCTGTTGCCGCCTTCCGCAGCTCGAGGCGATCGGATGCCGACCTGCGGTCCAGGGAAACGATGGCCAGTTCCCATGTTCCGTCCCACACGCGCGCAGCATCGTCGATCCGGGACGCCTCGTCGACGCGCTGACGGCGCTCCGACAATCGCCCGGCTAGCGCATAGCTGCGGTCATCGCCAATGAGCTCGTCGTTGGACACCATCCGCCACAGGCAGGTGCGGGCCGCGCCGGCGCTGATTCCGAATTGTGAAGCCACCGCGACCAGCTCGGCCACCGTGAGCCGGCCGTTGTCGGAACCCAACAGGGCCGAAGCGAGTACCGAGCGCGCGCTGAGCGGACGACTGCCGATCAGCTCGGTGAGGCGGGACCGCGAGAATGCGCGCACGTCTCCATCTTCGCCGATCGTCCGCGAAATATCACGAAATCATTGACGCGTGACATCCATGATGTGATACTGACCCGCATGGTCTCGCCGACGAAGTCGGTGCTTGCGGATGATGTGGAGATCGTTCGGCGCATCCTCGCGCATATCGACGCCGGTACCACCGACGAGGGAGCACCGTGGCGTGAGCCCGTCGAAAATTACCTGCGCCCGGACAGATTCGCGGAGGAACTGCGGCTGCTTCGCGCGCTGCCGAGCGTTTTTGTTCCCAGCGCGGCGATCCCGAAACCGGGCGACCACGTGCAGCGAGTCGCCTTCGGAGTGCCGCTGTTCGCCGTGCGCGGGCGCGATGGACGAGCGCGGGTGTTCCGCAACGCCTGCCGGCATCGCGGATTTGCACTGGTCGAGGACGCCGGCTGCGCCCGCGCGCTGGTGTGCCGCTATCACGGCTGGACCTATCGCCTGGACGGCACGCTCTCATACGTTCCCCACGCCGACGCCTTTCCTGGTCTCGACATGTCGACCCGCGGCCTGGTCGAGGTCGAAAGCCGCGAGGTGGACGGCCTCCTCGTGATCGGCGCGCTCGACCCCGGCGATGCGGGCCCGCAAGGCTGGGTCGACGAGGCGATGGCGGCGCTGACCGACGGGACGCCGTGGCGCGACAAGCTTGTCCCCGCGGAAACGCTCATCTACGTGGATTCCACGCCGCGAGCAATGAACTGGAAGGTTCTGGTCGAGCAGTTTCTCGAGGGCTATCACATCAAGGCGACGCACAAGGACACCTTCTTCCCGCTGCAATACGACGATCTGAACGTGATCGAGGCATTCGGTCCCAATAGCCGACTTACCTTCCCGTACCGCAATATTGAACGGCTTCGCGACCGTCCGGAGGCCACCTGGTCGACCGACGCCCGGGTGACCTACGTGTATCACCTCTTCCCCAACGTCATGGTCGCGACGTTCCCGGATTTGGTCCTCGTCATCGTGATCGACCCGGTCGACATCGACCACAGCACGGTCACGATCTATTCCATGGTCAAGGCAGGGTTCGCGGAGCGGGTATCGCCCGGCCCCCCGATCAGTCCGGCCGGCACCCTGGTGGCGCGCGGGGCGGTGGAGGACAACGAGATGTCGGAGGGCGTCCAGCGCGGCTTGCGTTCAGGCGCAAACGAATTCGTGGAGTTCGGGCGGCACGAGAGCGCGGCCGGGCACTTTCACGCCACCCTCAACGAGCGCCTCGCCCGCTTGGCCACCGCCTGACCTCAGCGGCCGTATGCGGCAACCGCACGGCATGCGGGTTCCTGTCGAGCGGCGACCGCTACGGGGTTTTCAGGAACACGTCGTTGAGCGTGACGGTGCGCAGGTTTCGGTCGCGGATGATCTCGACGAGCTGCGGGTAGACGTGCGTGACGGGGGGATGGTTGAGGTGGCCGATGACGATGGCCTGCGGGGCGAAGTATTGATCGGCCATCTTCACGATGTAGTCCTCGGTGATCATCGTGGAATCCGACAACGACCCCGACCATAACGTCGGGACGGTGTAACCGAAATCGGCCGCCACGGCGTCGACGGCGGCATTGCGCTTTCCATACGGTGGCCGCCAGTATGGCTTGGCGCCGATGCCGTATGTCTTCTTCAGAAATTGGTCGTTGCGGCCGATCTGCTGGGCGATCTGATCTTTCGGCAGCGTGGTCAGATCCGGATGCGACCAGGTGTGGTTTCCCAGCTGGATCTGACCCGAGTCGACCAGCGGTCGGAGCATCGGCAGGTTTTCGGTCCACGACGGGTAGACGCCGTTGACGAAGAACGTCAGCCGAATCCCGGTGTCCTTGGCGAACTGCGTGTAGGCGCGCACCACGTCGCTGTTAACCCCGTCATCGACGGTCAGGGCGAGCAGATCGCCCTGGCCCGGAATCTTGGTCAGCGCGCCCCCGCCCGGCAGCGGGATGCGGGCGCTCATTGGCGGGGGCGGTAACAACGCCGACGGTGCGGTGGGGCCCGAGGTTGGCACCCGCGCCTCGGGTGCCTGCGCGAACGTGCGCGGCTGCGGGTCGACCACCAGACGAGCCGCGCCGACCCCGGCAACGGTGGCTGCCGCCAGCGCCCCGAGAAAACGACGCCGATTGAGCTCGGGGGAGACCCCCGACGACGCGCCCGAAAAGTTCCAACCCCTGTCTGAGGGCCTGGGGACGGTGAATTTCACGCGGTGCTTCGAACGCCGTTTGCGGTGCGAGGTCGGCACACGGGCACCCGTACCAGGGACCCCCATGTCGCCAAACTGCGCAGCCACAGCAGCGAACCGTACCACTAGCGGCGGCGATATGCGGGATTCGTTACGGGAGGTTTCGCTGTGAACTCAGCAGCAAAAGGATAACGGTTCGGATCACGGCGCCGTCCCGGCGCCGCGTCGTGGCAGCTCGACGGGCTCGGCGCCGGGGCTCCCCAGTGTCGCGGCCAACCACGGCAGCGATGCGGCGAACGCCTGGGCGGCGAACGGCCAATCATGTTTGCCGGGTTGGCTGACCACCGCGCACGTGATCCCGTTGGCGGCGGCGAGTGCGCACAACGAGTTGGCGGCGGCATCCTGGCCCTCGGGGTTGGCGGCCGCGTCGATGCCGGGCACGCCGAGGGTGGAATTGGCTCGCTCGGCGATGTTGCGTGCTTCGGAGGACGCGGGGACGTCGAACCAACCGGAGACGCCGGTGTAGGGGCCATGCCGAGCGATGACGGTGGCCGGGTCGAAATCGGCCCAGGCAGAGGTGTCGCCGCCGAACAACCGGGCGATGGATTGGTCCTTGGCACCGACGTTGGGGCTGCGGTCCCCGGCGATGTCGACGAACGCGCTGAACAGGTCCGGATGCATGACCGCCAAATCGATCGCGCAGGTGCCGCCCATGGACCACCCCGCGACGCCCCAATTGGCTCGGGCGGCGCTGACGCCGAAGTTCGAGACGACGAAGGGGACGACATCCTTCGTCAGATGGTCGGCGGCGTTGCCGTGGGTTCCGTTCACGCATTCGGTGTCGTTGTCGAACGAGCCGGTGGGGTCTACGAACACCAGCACGGGGGCGAACCCGTGATGTGTGGCCGCGAAGTCGTCGATGGTGGTGAAGGCGCCGCCGGGGCGCAGCCAATCGGCGGGGGTATTGAAAGCCGAACTGATCATCATCACCGCGGGCAGCCGGGGCGGCGGGTTGCTGCTGAACCACGCCGGCGGCAGATAAACGAGTTCCTGGCGGTGGGGGAAGTGCGACGCGTCGGCGCTGATCGTCACGGGGACCACGACGCCCTTGTCCGGCTTTGTTCCCTCGAGCTGCATCGCGGTCACCCGCAGCCGGTCGATCTGGTCGGGCAGCGGCCGCGATGTCAGCTGATTCCACGCCGCCAGCACGTTGGGGAAATAGCCGACCCAGCCGTTCACGGCCAGGGCGACGCACAACACGCACAGGGGTACGGCCAGGATCGCCAGGCCCCGTCGCCACCAACGGGCACCGGGCCATCCGAGCAACAGCACCGCGACCGCGATTCCGCTGGTGGCAATCCACAGCCACAGCGACGGCGGTGCCGGATCCCCGGCCAGCCCGATCGACGTGATGTACCGGTACGACAGCGCCGTGACGCCTGCCGCTATGGCCAGCGCAGCGAGGATCGTCCAACCCCGCCAGCGTCGTCTGCGCCACCCGATGCCGGCGACCGCGACCAGCAAGGTCAGCGCCTGTACCGCAGCCGGCAACCACCCGTGCAGCAAGGACCACTCTTGGACGAATTGCGGCAACGCTCGTGACCTTCGCTAAATCGGATCGCTCTGCGAATAATCCACCGGCCGGGGCTTGGGAACGCGGCAGGCCAGATCAACTATTCCACAGGACCGTCGTGAAACATGTCGGCGAAGGAGCGGAGCCGCAGGGTGTTGCCGACACCTAAAACACTGAAAAAGCCATTGCACCCGGCCTTCTCGGTGCGCACTTCTGGCGCGGCCAATTCCGTCTCAGCAGTATGAGATGCCCATATCCACCGAAACCTGGGTGCCGGTGACCAATCGCGATTGGTCGGAGGCCAGCCAGGCGACGGCGTCGGCGATGTCCTCGGGTTGTGCGGTGCCTTCGGGCAGCAACGGTCGGTTCAGGCCGCGCAGGTACGGATACGATTCGCCGGCCGATCGGATGGCCTCGCGCATCTGGCCGCTGCCCATCGGGGTGGCGACCGCCCCGGGGTGCAGGCTGTTGACTCGGATGTTGTGCCGGCCCAGTTCGGCGGCGAAAGCGCGCGCCATCCCGGTGACCGCATGTTTGCTCGTCACGTAATGGACCATGAACGGCTCGACTCTGATGCCGGCGGCCGAACCGATGAGGATGATCGAACCACCGCGGCCGCCCTCGATGATGTGTCGAGCCGTTGCCATGACCGTGTTCCAGGTGCCCGTCACATTGGTGTCGATCGTGTCGCGAAAGGATTCGGCGGTGATGTGGTCCCAGGCCGCGGGACTGCAGATGCCCGCGTTGGCGACGACGATGTCGAGGCGTCCCAGCTGACCGACCGCCCAGTCGACGGCGGCTTGCAGAGCATCGAGGTTGCGGATGTCGACGGCCGTGGCGATGACGCGTCCACCCGCGGCATTCACCAGCCGCACCGTTTCCGCCAGATCGTCCGGAGTCGGCGAATCGTAGGGCACGCTGGGCGGCAAGGGCCCGGCGATGTCGAGCGCGATGATGTCGGCGCCTTCGGCGCTGAGTCGTACGGCGTGTGCTCGGCCCTGTCCGCGCGCGGCGCCGGTGATCAGCGCCACCCTTCCCGAGATCGATTGACTCATGGGTCCGTTGGCTTCCTTCCTGGCCCCCTGTTCTGTGGCTGTTCCTGCCCGTGCGCAGGTGCAACCCGGCGAAGCGTAGCGTCGACCGTGCGCTGCTGGTCAACCGGAAGGAGGCCGCCATGACCGTCAACGTTGTCGATGCGGGACCCCGCCAGGTGAGCCGGTCGGTCGAAGTGGACGCGCCGGCCGCCGAGCTGTATGCCTTGGCCGCCGATCCCCGCCGGCACGCCGAATTGGATGGATCCGGCACCGTGCTCAACAACATCAAGGTCCCGCCGAATATGGTTGTCGGCTCGAAGTTTTCGACGAGCATGAAGATGTACGGGCTGCCGTACCGCATCACCAGCACGGTGACCGCGCTCAAACCCGGCGAATTGGTGGAGTGGCGTCATCCGCTGGGGCACCGCTGGCGGTGGCAGTTCGAATCGCTTTCGCCTACCCGAACGCGGGTCACCGAGACGTTCGACTACAGCCGTGCGGGTGCGATCAAGAACGCGCTGAGGTACTACGAGTTGATGGGCTTCCGGAAGGCCAACGAGACGGGCATCGAGGCCACACTGGCCAAGTTGCACGACCGCTACGCGAATTCATGACGGGTCCGGCGCATCCCACGCCACCACACCGGAGACCCAGTGGGTCAACTGCTCGACCTGGTCGTTTCGGTGCAGGTGTCGCGGCGGCGTTGCGTAGCTGGCGTACGGCCGGCAGCGGATCACGACCCGGTTTTCTCGTTCGCACATGGCCGCCACGTCCGGGCGCGCCGCCTCGTCGAGCGGTTGACCGGACATGCGACCGGCGACTGCCATCATGACATCGGTCGCCAGTTCGCGATCGGCATCGATGGTCGCGTCCGCGTAGACCTGGAGGTAGCTGAAGGGCCATATTTCGTCGAGGACGCACAGGCTGACCTTGCCGTCGCGTTGGACGACGCGCGCCTTGCCGCGGCCCGCCATGGTGGAAACGAGCAATTCCCCGGTGTCGGTGGGGATGTAGTAGACGACCGACATGGCCGGGCCGTCGTTGCGGCGACGGTAACCGAACACGCAGGTGCGGTGGGTCCGGACGAATCGGCGTCGCTCGGAGGGAAGCATGTCGCGGTCGGTCGGAGCCACAAACGGCTCCGGCGCCAGGGGAAGCAGCATGGTGAGGTCCTTCCTATCAGGGCTATCAGGGACGTTGACCGACGGCTGAGTCAATACTGCGGCGGTCGCCGAGGGTCTGAAAACGATGGTGGCGTCGATCGTGCCTGTGGCACGGACCCTCCCGTTGCTGCCCGGCAGGAAGGACCTCATTGCGCACGCCGCCGGCCTTCCCGTGCTGTCGGCGCTACCGGGCCAATTCCTGCTCAAGGATCTCGTATTGATCGGTGTTGCGCTGTGGGCTTTGGGCGACGCGTTGGCCGCGGAAAAAGCGTGCCCCTGATCAACTCCTTGGCCGATCGCAGCGTGGCCGCGTAGGACTCCGGTGTCAGGTTGGCCGCCTGCTCCGTCAGACCGCGGGTCAGCGCATAGATCGCGTTGACGGCGGCGGCCGGGTTGGTGCCCGGCGGCAGCGTCCCCCGGGCCCGGGCGTCGTCGATGATGCCATCGATGGTCTGGCGCAAGGCTTTGAGGCCCGGGTAGCCTCGTCGGCCGCGTCGGTGGGCGCGGCTTTCGGCGCGCATCGCGCGATCGAACGCGGCCAGGTCGGGATACTCCCGCATCAGCCGGTCCAACTCGTCGAGCACCGCCTCGAGGCGATCGACGGCATCATCCGCCTGCGCCGCGGCGGCTCGCAGTCTCGGCAGTGCCATCTCATCGATTTCGCGAACGGTGGCGTCGAGCAAATCCGACTTGTTTGCAAAGTAGTGATACAGGCTGCCGCTGGTCATCTCCGCGGCCGTGGCGATTTCCCGAATGGTCGTTTTGGAATAGCCGACCTCGGCCACGCAGCGCATGGTCGAGGCAATGATGCGCCGGCGGGTCTGCTCACCATTGGCGCCCACCGGGCGTCCCAACGGAGAGGGTGCCGCGGCCATGTGCACCTCCGCGACCGACTCCGAGTTAATTGATCAGCCGATTATATTCAACGGAACCGCACGATGGTGAGGACATTGAATGACACGGGCACAGCTGGGCCGCCCCGCCGGCGCCAGCGGCGAGGAGACCCGCCGGCGCATCATCGCCGCCACCATGCGCTGCGTGGCGAGGGCCGGGTATTCGCGGGCGACGATTCGCGAGATCGCTCGCGCGGCGAACGTGACCAGCGCCAGCCTGTACAACTACTTTCCCAACAAGTCGGAGCTGATCAAGGCGGCGATCGCGGCGAGGACGGACATCGCGCTGCCTCGGCTGCGTCGGGCTGCCGGCGGCCCGGGCGACGTCATCGAACGAATCGAGGCGGTGCTCGACGAATCGGCTCAGCTGATGCGCGAATACCCCGATCTCGCCGCTTTCGAATGGGCGATCCGGGCGGAAAACGCGGTCGCCCGCGACTCGCCCGTGGCCGGCGGCATCGCGTTCCAGGCCTTCAGGGAGATCATCGAGGGCATCGTCGACGACGGCCATCCGCGGGGTGCCGTGGAAGCGATCTATTCGCTGATCTATGGCCTGACCGAGCTGGCGGCGACGCTGCCCGCCGACGACTACCACGCGGCGTTGGGTTCCGCCAAGCAACTGATCCGCGGGACGTTGCTGTGCGACTAGCGGCGACACCCAATCGGTGTGCATTCGCAGCCCGCGGTGTGCGGTGAGGGCGCCG
>NZ_JAFBAT010000262.1 GCF_019247615.1 Mycobacterium sp.
GCTGGGGTCCGGAGGAGAACCCGTATCCCGACTTCGGGCACACCTTCGAGGATCTGTACAAGGGCACCGCGGACCTATTCCTCTGGCCCACTTTGTATCTCTGGGAGTTTCCCAAGCCGACGATCTCGCAGATCCACGGCTATTGCATGGGCGGCGGAATTTATCTCGGGCTGTTGACCGACTTCTGCGTGGCATCCGAAGACGCGTATTTCCAGATGCCGCTGGCCCAAAGCCTCGGCGAGCCCGGCGGGCACACCATGATCGAGCCCTGGCTGATGATGAACTGGCACCGCACCATGGACTGGCTGCTGCTGGCCCCGACCCTGTCGGCGCGGCAAGCCCTGGAGTGGGGTCTGCTCAATCGGGTGGTGCCGCACGAAGAGCTGGAAGACGCCGTCGAGGAGATGGCGCAGAAGATCGCCCAAATCCCGTTGACCACCTTGATGGCGGTGAAGGACAACGTGAAGCGTGCGTGGGAACTGATGGGAATGCGGGTGCACCTGCAGGTCAGCCACATCTTGACCAACATGGTCGGCGCCGCCTCCGATGTTCAGGCGCGACGGGCCGAGCTCAGGCAATCCGGTATGAAGCCACGCGAATTCGTCGACCGCGACGAAGGTTCTTAGCACGAGCAGACGCAGAATCGCACTGCGCGAGCTTCGCTGATGCGATTCTGCGTCTGCTCGCGGGTTTAGCGGGTCTTCTCGCCGGCGACCCTGCGCCCGGCGGCGTGCCGCGCCGCGACGTAACCGAACACCATTGTGTAGGCAATGCTGCCGCCAGCGCCCAGATAATTTCGGCCCATCACCGTCGCGGTGATGTTGCCCGTCGCGTACAGCCCGTCGATGACGCAGTCGTCCTCGTCGAGAACCTGCGCGTGCTCGTTGGTGATCACCCCTCCGCAGGTTCCGACATCGGCGGGAACCACCCGGGTGGCGTAGTACGGCGCTGTGGCGAGCGGCCCGATCGCCGCGTTGGGCCGATATCCGGGATCACCCAGACAGTCGTTGTATGCCGACTGGCCGCGGCCGAAGTCCGGGTCCAGGCCCTTGGCGGCAAAACCGTTGAAGCGCTTGACCGTTTCCTCTAGCGCGCCGGTCGGTACATCCAGCTGGCGTGCGAGGTCGGCAACGGTATCACCGCGCAGGACCGCGCCCCTCGCGATCAGTTCTTCGGGAAGGCGACGCTTTGTGAACGGGTTGGCGCCCGAAACATAGCGGCGTACGTAGCCCTCGTCAAAGACCATCCAGCAGGGCACCGCCTTGTTGGCGTACATCGCCTTGCCGACTTCGACGTAGGAGTTCGACTCGTTGCAGAACCGTCTGCCGGTTCCGTCGACGTAAATGGCGCCGGGCCGCTGCCGACCGGTTCCGAGTGCCCTCGCGGCGTCGCCCCCGTCGGCGATGAAAATCGATGGCAGCCACCAGGCCTCGTCCATCAAGTCGGTTTTCGCGCCGAGCCGGATCGCCATCTGCAGCACCTCGCCGGTGTCGCCGGCGTTGGCCATCGACCAATTCGCCTCGTTGGGCTGGTCTCCGCTGTAACGGCGGCGCATGTCCGCGTTGCGGCTGAAGCCGCCGGCCGCCAGCAGCACGCCCCTGCGCGCCTCGATGTTCAGCGAGGCGCCGCCGCGGGAGACGCGCGCGCCCACGACGCGGCCGTTTTCGACGATGAGGTCCTCCATGGCGGCCTGGGTCCAGATCGGCGGCTCGCCGCGCAGGTCGATCACCGCCTTGAGCATCTGACCGATCAGCGAGGCACCGTTGGTGAGCATCTCCCGACGAAGCAGCCGGGCCGCCCTGGTGCGCGCGAACACTCGCATCGCCACGGCGAACGCGCGCGGCGATCGGTTGAAATATTGCACCGCGCGCAGCTCGTTCGTTTTGAGGACGAAACCGCCGTAGCTCTTGGCCATGGACGGCTGGACCTTGTCCCTCCAATGTCCCAGCGCCGCCGCGTCGTAGGGTACGCACTCGATCGCACGACCGGCCTCGTTGCCGCCCTTGTGATTTGGGTAATAATCGCTCCAGCCCGGGCACCGGACAAAGCGAACCCCTTTGCGCGTCAGGAAGTTGATCATCTCGTAGCCCGCGTTGAGGAACGTTTCGCGGCGAGCCGGCGACGAGGCCGCGCCGATGTCGCCGACCACGTCGTCGAAATAGGCCAATCCGTCCTCGTGTGAGTCCGGGATGCCGTCGGCTCGCATCAGGGGATTGTTCGGCAGCCACACCATGCCGCCGGAAAGGCCCGTGGAACCGCCCACCAGGGCCTGTTTCTCGATCACCAGCGGCTCGATGCCGGAGTCCAGCGCCGCCAGCGCCGCTATCATTCCGCCGCCGCCGCTGCCCGCGATGAGCAGGTCGACGGATCGGTCCCATTGCTTGCTCATCGCGCCTCCGCGTCGTCGCGGGCGCCGAATCCCAGGTCGGCCATCGGCACGTCGATGGTGGTGTTGGTCTTCTGCATCGCCGGCACCAGCGCGTCGTAAGGCAGGCCGGCGAGGAAGCCGTCGATGACGCGTTCGAAGTTGGAAATCAGTCCCTCGATGCGGCTGGACAACCGCATGTACTCAAACCCCTTGGAGTGCAAGCCCTTTTGCTGTCTGGGAAGGTTGGAGAAGTCCTGGGCGGGAATCGGCGGCCAGCGCGGGTCGTCCGGTGCCATGGGTTCGGGCGGTGTCGGCTTGCCGGTGATCTGGTCCGGTGGGATGCGGGTGAGCGACCAGATCTCGAAGAGCGTCTCCTCGGGACCGAGCGGGCGGATGCGATACGAGGAGGCGCTGCTGTATTGGGGCAACAGAAAGTAATGCGGGAAGCAGAAATTGATCGCGTCGACGATGCCGCGGCGCTCCAATTCGTTGAGGTCGGGCATGTCGCAGCCGCGGGCCCGATGCCAGTGCACGACGGCGTCGTTGAGGGTGCGGCGCCAGACGGCCATCGCCTCGGCCGGGTCGGACGGCAGCTCCATGTCCTGCAGTCCCTCGGCGATTCGGACGTCGTTTTCGTGGGTCATTCCGGCCATGCCCTGGCCGAGTGTGCGCATGAAGTACAGATTGGTCCGGATGAGCCCGGGCGGCGCACCCGAAGACGTGCTTGGCTGCGATGACGGCAGCAGTTGCGGGTGGGTCTGCGGAACGTGATAGCCCTCCATGAAGGCGGCCGTCGCCAGCTTCCAGTTCACCGGCAGCCGGCAGGCCTGCCACCATTCGACGCGCAGCGACTCCACTTTCCACGCGTCGTAGATGGAGGCGAACGGCTCGATGCAATCCCGCAGCGGCGGTGCGTCGTCATCGAGGTTGATCCACGCGCAGCCGCCCCAGATCTCGCACCGGACCGAAACCAGGCGAAGGTCCTCCGGGCGCAGGTTGTGGTCGTCGAACTCCTCGGGCCGCAGCACGAAGGTGTTGCGTCCGTCGATGCCCCAGCACCATCCGTGGAAGGGACACACGAAGGTGCGTCGATTGCCACGAGAACTACTGCCGTCCACCAACTTCACACCGCGGTGGCGGCAGGCGTTGTGATAGGCGCGCACGTTTTCCGCGTCAAGCCGGACGACGATGACGGACTCGTCGAGGATCTCGTATTCGACGTAATCGCCCGGCTTGGGGATTTCCTCGAGCCGACACGCCATCTGCCATACGCGCGGCCAGAGCAATTCGTTTTCGAGCGCGTAGAACTCCGGATCGTAGTAGCGCTGCTTGGGAATCCGGTCGGCGGCCTGGACCGCCCACGGCACCGGAAGTGGAGTCCAGTTTACATCCATCGCTTTTCCTCGTTCATACGATCCGTGACGACCGCCCCTGCCAATAGCGTTCGCGAATGCGTCTCTTGTAGAGTTTCCCGTTGGGGTCGCGGGGGAGCTCGGAGACGAATTCCACTGTGCGCGGGCACTTGTAGCCAGCCAGGTGGGCTCGGCAGTATTCGATGAGCTCGGCCTCCAGGTCTGGTCCGGGCGTGGCCTCCTCCACGGGCTGCACGACCGCCTTGACCTCCTCGCCGAACTCGTCGTTGGGAACGCCGAAGACCGCCGCGTCGACGAGCTTGGGATGCATCACCAACAGGTTCTCTGCCTCCTGTGGGTAGATGTTCACCCCGCCGGAGACGATCGTGAACGTCGACCGGTCCGTCAGGTACAGGTGTCCGTCCTCATCGACGTAACCCATGTCGCCCAGGGAACGCCATCCCCGCTCGTTGTACACGGACGCGGTCTTGGCCGGGTCGTTGAAATACTCGAACTCGGGGCCACCTTCGAAGTAGAGTTCGCCGGACTCCCCGATGGAAAGCTCATTGCCGTCCTCACCCAGTACGTGCACCGGGGACATCGGTTTGCCCACGGAGCCGGGATGGGCGAGCCACTCCTCGGGGCCGATCGTCGTTCCTGCGAATCCCTCTGTGCCCCCGTAGTATTCGTGAATGATCGGCCCGAACCACTTCATCATCCGATGCTTGACTTCGACCGGACACGGCGCGGCCGCGTGGATCACGCACCGCAGGCTCGAGACGTCATATCCGCCCCGGGTCGCCTCGGACAGCTTGAGCATCCGCACGAACATCGTGGGCACGAACTGTGCGTGGGTGACGCGATGCGTCTCGATCAGGCGCAGCACCGCCTCCGCGTCGAATTTGCGCATGATGATCGACGCGGCCCCAACGCGGTTGACCGCCATGGTGTAGTTCACGCCGGCGGCGTGGTAGAGCGGCGCGGGGGAGAGGTAAACGCTGGAAGCGTCCATGCCGTACTTGTGGATCAGCGCCATCTCCAGCACCGCCTGAGCCCAGGATCCGTTGCCGTCCGCGGGCAGGGGACGACGAACGGCCTTGGGCCTTCCCGTCGTGCCCGACGAGTAGAGCATCTCCGATCCGTCCGACGGCGGCGGGGGATCGCCGGCCGCGGCGAGGGCGTTCTCATAAGGGCACCAGCCGGGCAAATTGCCTCCGACGGCGAAACGGACGTGCACGCGCGTGTTCGCCTCGCGCAGATGTCCGGCGAGACCGGGCAGGGCGGCATCGACAAATACGGCCTTGGCGTCGGAGTCGTCGATGACGTAGGCGACCTCGTCGGGAGTGAAGTGCGTGTTGACGGGAGTGTAGTAGAGCCCGGAAAGCTGGCAGCCCCAAGTGATTTCGAGGAACTCGGGTCGATTCGGCAGCACCAGCGCCACC
>NZ_JAFBAT010000284.1 GCF_019247615.1 Mycobacterium sp.
GGCGGTCGGTGGTGGTCGACAAGGCCGGTCACTGCCCGCAGATCGAGCGCGCTGCAACGGTCAACGAGTTGCTGCTGGATTTCTTCGCGGCGGGTTGACGTTCGCATACGTGAGATCAGAAGACGTAATCCAGCCGGGTCATCATGCCGGCGAATTGGTGGTAGGTGTTGTGGCAGTGCATCACCCACGTGCCGGGGTTGTCGGCGACGAGCACGGCCTGGACCTTCTGCTTGGGCAGCGCGATGACGGTGTCCTTGCGGGCGCCGGGGCTGCCGTCGGCCTTGAGCAGCTGGAAGGTGTGGCCGTGCAGGTGGATCGGGTGATACATCATGGTCGGGTTGTCGAATGTGATGCTCGGCCGCTGGCCCTCTCGAACGTGCAACGGGTTCGTCATGCTGTATGGCTCGCCGTTGATTGTCCAGTTGTACTGCATCATGTTTCCGCCCAAGACGACCGGGAGGTCGAGGTGGGGATCGGGGCGACCCAAGTTGACCGGCGTTGTGGCCGTGAACATTTCGATCGTCCCGATCCGCTTGGTGAGCTCGACCGGTTGGAAGCCGGGGTCGGGGGGACTCCCCGCTCCGGTCGACAGTAGCGCCCGGGCCAGATCGTTTTTCCCTTCCGCGAGGGCGACCAGCGGGAAGACGCCGTCGGCGGCGGTGACGATGACGTCGTAGCGTTCGGCCATGCCGATGAGCAAAGCGTCGAACATGGTGGGCACCACGGGGTAGCCGTCGGTGTGCGTGACGGTCATCGGATGGCCCGCGAGGGCGACCCGAAATGCGGTGTCGGACGCGGTGTTTATGAAGCGAATCCTGATGCGCTGCCCGGGCTTCGCGTTGAAGGTGGTGGGGGCGGCCGGTATTCGGCCATTGATCAGGTAAAACGGGTAGGCGATGTCTCCGGCGTCGCCGCCGAGTAGGTCGCTGTTACCGACACCCACCCCGGAAGCCCTGGGCGTGCTGGACGGCGTACTTGGCGTGCTCGTCGAACTTGTTGAGCTTGTCGAGCTCGTGGGCGTCGTCGAAGTCGTGCCAGAAGTCGTCGAAGTTGTCGAAGTCGTCGAGCTCGTCGGGGCAGTCGACATGGCGGGCATACTCGGTTTGTTCGGGGCCGTGAGCTCGGCATAGAGCTGTTGAGGGCTCTTCCCGACGCCGTCGGTCCAATCATCCAGGACCACAATCCATTCGGCGTCGTAGTTACCCTCGGTGGGATCGTCGACGATGACCGGCAGGTAAAGGCCGGTGTCCTCATCCAGCCCGGTATGCGGGTGGGCCCAATAGGTGCCCGAGTTGGGCACGGAGAAGCGATAAGTGAAGTTTTGGCCGGCCGGGATATTCGGGGTGGCGGGTTCGGCGCCGTCCATGTCGTTGCGCAGCGCGATGCCGTGCCAATGCACGGACGTCGGGTGGTCGAGCCGGTTGGTCACCGTGACCACCAGCTCGTCACCGACGTTGGCTCTGATCGGCGCTCCGGGAACGGTGTTGCCGAAGGCGAGGGTTTGCGCGATCGGGCCGCCGAGATCGATTTGCGTCGGCTGGGGGGTCAGGCTGACGGTGACCGTCCGCCCGCTGTGCGGCCGGGCCGCTTCGGCCGCGGCGATGGCCTTGGACATTTCGGAGGACATTTGGGCCGCACTGCCCGGGACCGCGGATTTGGTTTCGCTGCAAGCCGCCAGACCCAAACCGCCGGCCAATCCGCCGGCCAATACGCCGGCAAAGCCGGCCGCCATGAAGCCACGCCTGCTCAGGTGCCAACTGTCGAAGGGGACCCGGCTCTGGGGTGGCACGGGCATTAGACGCTCCTCGTCTTCGCGCGGTCGAGTCTCGGGCGCCTTATACCGTGCTAGGACGTCAGCCGGAAAGCAAGCACTCGCGAAGGCAAGTCACGTCAGGTGTGCCGAGCACTGCCGGTTCCCCGGTTGGCGTTCCTCCCCTGGCGTCCAAGCAAGCTACTGCGCACCGCTGGGCGTCCGGGCGGCCCACCAGTCGCTGAAGCGGGTGGGATAATTCTGCGGGTCCTCGTCGTCGAGCGGGACGATGGTGTGCTCGTCTAGCCCGGTACCGAAATAGTGGGCGGCAGCTTCGCCGATTGCCTGACGTGGATCACCGGAAGCGGCGAGTCGCGGTCCGGATGAACTCGTCCATGCCGCGCTTTTCGGGGCCGGCGATGTTGGTGATGCAGTTGGTCGGCTCGCTGATCGCTGCGCGGGCGACGGCCGTGGCTACATCCGCAGAGGCGATGGGCTGAAACGCCCCGGTCGAGACCCGAACCGTATCGCCGTTGGTTGCGGAATCGGCTATGCCGCCTACGAATTCAAAGAACTGAGTCGCCCGCACGATCGAATACGGCGATCCCGACTCCTGGATCAGCTTCTCCTGGGCAACCGGGCTTGTCTTCAGGCCCGCATGTAGCCGCTTTCCTGGGCACGGTCGGCACCCACTATCGAGAGCGCGACGTGGTTCTGCACGCCGGCCGTCCGCTCAGCGGCGAGAAGGTTCTTCGTGGAGGTGGTGAAGAAGCGCAGCACGGGTTCGTCGTCCCAGTCCGGCGAGTTGGACACGTCCACCACCCTGTCCGCACCCGCGAGGGCTTCGGCGAGACCTTCGCCGGTGATGGTGTCCACTCCCGAGCGCGGCGAGGCCGAGACCGCCTCGTGTCCCGACTCGGCCAGCTTGGAGATGACCTGCGAGCCGATTAGTCCGCTGCCGCCGATAACCAATACCTTTATGTTTGGTGCCCTCCCGAGCTGAGCGATGAATGAGCAACGTGCAGTAGCCAGCGCGGTTAAATCAGTTGCTTGACTTAATGCCGCCGCCGCCGATTAACTCGTCTTGTGGTCAACGAACTGGCGGGCAACGAACTGGCGGGCAAGGTAGCCATCGTCACCGGCGGGGCCTCGGGCATCGGCCTCGGCACGGTCGAGAGGTTCGTCGCCGAGGGCGCGCGAGTCGTCATCGCCGACATCGAGAAGGACAAGGGCGAGGCGCTGGCAGCGTCGCTGGGACGCGACGCGTGCTTCCGGCGAACCGACGTCTCCGATCCAGAGCAGGTGGCGGCACTGGTGGGCGCCGCCATCGAAAAGTTCGACGGCCTGAACATCATGGTGAACAACGCCGGGGTCTCGGGCACCATGCACCGCCGGTTCCTCGACGACGACCTGGCCGAATTTCACCGGATCATGGCGGTCAACGTACTCGGTGTCATGGTGGGTACCCGAGAAGCCGCTCGGCACATGGCAATACACGGCGGAGGGTCGATCATCAACATGGCCTCGATTGGTGGCATCCAGGCCGGGGGCGGGGTGATGACATATCGCGCGTCCAAAGCCGCGGTCATCCAGTTCACCAAGTCCGCGGCAATCGAGTTGGCACACTACAAGATTCGGGTCAATGCCATTGCACCGGGCAACATACCGACGCCGTTCGTGGCGTCCTCGGCGGCGCACATGGATCAAGCGGACATCGAGCGGTACGAGGCGGGGATCCGCGAGATGATGCGGGCCGACCGGCCGCTCAAGCGGGAGGGGACGGCCGAAGACGTTGCTGAGGCGGCGCTGTACTTCGCCGGCGACCGATCGCGCTACGTCACCGGAACGGTGCTTCCGGTCGACGGGGGCACCTCGGCGGGCAAGGCGATCCGCCGCCGTAGCGACTCTGGCTAGTGGACTTGGTCCGCGCGGGCTCTGGTATCAAGCCGGTATCATGCTCCTCATGGGCATGACATTGCGCACCAACGCGGAGCAGACGGAAGCGCTCCGCAGGCAGGCTGCCATCGAGGGGCGGTCGATGCAGGCCGTCGCGTTATCGGCGATCGATGAATACATCGCCCGGCGCACCCACCAGGCGAAGGTCGCCGATGCGCTGCAGCGCGTGGTGCGCGAGGAGGCGGCAGTGCTTGAGCGCCTCAAGGATGCATGACCGAGTACCTCGACCTCGACGACTTGCTCGACATTGCCCGGACAGCCGTCGGTGCCGGCAATTTCGAGCAAGTCGTCGTCAATGATCACGGCTTGCTTGAATCAGCTCTTGCCCGCCCACGCGCGTCGGTGTTCGGTCAGGACGCCTACCCGGATCTCCATCTCAAAGCCGCCGCGCTGATGCACTCCCTGGCGCGGAACCACGCGCTCGTGGATGGAAACAAGCGACTGGCCTGGACGGCCTGCCGGACTTTCCTTGCGATCAACGGCCAGTGGATCACCGCCCCCGAGGACGACCGCTTCGAATTCATCATCCAGGTCGCCGCCGGAGCCTTGCCCGATATCGAGAAGATCGCCGGGCAACTGCGCGCTTGGAGTCACGAGGAGCGGTGAGTCGAGGTTGGTCGGTGCGGGGGCGCCGGGGTCAGTGGTCGAGGACCTCAATCCGACAAGTCGGCCCGTGCGCGCGGCCAAGCCGTGCGTCCAGCGTCAGCAGTGTTGCATCGAATGCCTCCGCCAACGCGACGTAGAACGCATCCCAACCCCGCACCGACCCGCGAAGCTGCCAGCTCCGCTCGAGTAGCCAGCGATGGCCAAATCGCTCGCCGGGCCAATCCCGGAGATCGGCCACCGCCTGCCGGGCGGCCGTGCCGTCTAGCCGCCCGCGTAGGTGCTGGGCGCGGATCACGCCAAGCACCTCGACGTCGATCACTTGTGGCGCGACTTGGTCTGCATCGGCGGCGAGGCGCACCGCGATCTCACCCGCCCGTGGCGTGTCCGCGACGACCTCGAAGAGGCACGAGGCATCAACGACCAGCATCTGGCCACTCGCCGCGCCACTCGTCCAGCGTCGCCAGCACCTCGGTCGTGGTTACCGCCGAGGGCCGGCGGCCGGTGCGCGCCAGCCACTGCGCGATCGATGGCCGCGCCGCCAACCGGGCCGCCTCACGGCGCAGCAGCTCCGGGACCGTGATTCCCTCCTCGGCGGCCCGGCGCAGGAGGGCCGCATAAACCTCGTCGTCGATGTCGCGTATTTGAACCGTCTTAGGCACATTCGCATTGTGCCATGCACCTGCGCATGAGACGGTGCATAGCCGGCAGCTTAAATCAAGCGCTTGACTTAACGACCGGTGCCGCGGTTGACTGACAGGATGACCACGACAACCGGGCGGGCGGTCCGCACGGAACGTGCCAGCTCCACCCAGGAGGCGATCCTGGCCGCGGCCGAGCGGCTTTATGCCGAACACGGCATGTTCGCGGTGTCGAATCGGCAAGTCAGCGAAGCCGCGGGCCAGGGCAACAACGCCGCCGTCGGTTACCACTTCGGCACCAAGGCCGATCTGGTGCGCGCGATCGAACAGAAGCACCGCGGCCCGGTCGAGGTGCTTCGCGAACGGATGGTGAGCGAGCTGCTGGCGTCGAGCGCCTCGGCCGATATGCGCAGTTGGGTGGCCTGTCTCGTGTGCCCCCTCACCGATCACCTGGCCGACCTCGGCAACCCCAGCTGGTACGCGCGCTTTGCGGCTCAGGCGATGACCGATCCCGCGTACTACAACATCATCGTCAAGGGTGCGCTCAGTTCGCCCTCGCTGGTTCAGGTCGTCGACGGCATCAACCGTTGCCTGCCCGAACTGCCGGCCGAGGTGCGCTTCGAGCGCAACGTCATGGCCCGCAATCTGTTGATGCACACGTGCGCCGATCGGGAGCGCGCGCTGGCGGCGGGCTCATCGATGCACCAATCGTCTTGGCGCGCAGCCGCATCCGGCCTGATCGACGCCATCGTGGGCCTCTGGCTGGCCCCCGTGACCCCCTACGAGTAGCGGTCGACACATGAAAGTGACTGTGGACCAAGGTATTTGCGCATCGTCGGGGAACTGCGTGCTGAACGCGCCCGAGCTGTTCGACCAGCGCGACGACGACGGCGTCGTCGTCTTGCTCAATCCGCATCCATCGGCCGGGCAGGACAACGGCGCGCGTCGGGCCGCCGCGGCCTGTCCCGCGCTGGCCATTCACATCGAGGAATGACACATCGAGGAATGACACATCGAGGAATGACATGTCGGACACACTGACGAGTACGGGGGCTTCCGGGACCGAGGCGGGGCCCGGGGTTCCGGAGTATCCGATGGCCCGCGCCGCGGGCTGCCCCTTCGCCCCGCCTCCGGATGTGATGACGCTCGCCGCAGCCAAGCCGCTGGCCCGCGTGCGGATCTGGGACGGCAGCACCCCATGGCTCGTCATGGGCTACGAGCAATGCCGAGAGCTGTTTTCGGATTCCCGGGTCAGCGTCGACGACCGGACTCCCGGGTTTCCGCACTGGAACGCCGGCATGGTCGCCACGGTGCACAAGCGCCCACGGTCGGTGTTCACCTCAGACGGCGAGGAACACACCCGATTCCGAAGGATGCTGTCGAAGCCCTTCACATTCAAGCGAGTCGATGCGTTGCGCCCGACCATCCAGCAGATCACCGACGACCACATCGACTCGATGCTGGCCGGTCCGCAACCCGCGGACCTCGTCACCGCGGTGGCGTTGCCGGTGCCCTCGCTGGTGATCAGCCAGCTGCTCGGCGTGCCCTACGAGGACGCCGAGCTTTTTCAGGAGCATGCCAACGTGGGGCTGGCGCGCTACGCGACCGGTGAGGAAACCACCAAAGGCGCTATAAGCCTGCACAAATACATCATCAAGCTGGTCGAGGCCAAGATAGAGAGTCCGACAGAAGACGCCGTCTCCGATCTGGCTGAACGGGTCAAAGCCGGCGAGCTCAGCGTGAAAGAGGCCGCCCAACTGGCTAACGGTTTGCTGGTCGCAGGGCACGAGACGACCGCCAACATGATCGGATTGGGAGTGCTTGCGCTGCTGGAAAATCCCAGTCAGCTGGCCGTCATCCGCGATGCCGAGGATCCAAAGATCGTCACCAACGCGGTCGAGGAGTTGCTGCGCTACCTCAGCATCATCCAGAACGGCCAGCGCCGCGTGGCCCTCGAAGACATCACCATCGCCGGTGAGGTCATCCGCGCGGGCGAGGGCATCATCATCGATTTGGCCCCGGCGAACTGGGATCCCGATGCCTTCACCGAGCCAGATCGGCTGTACCTGCATCGCTCGGGCGCCGACCGCCACGTCGCATTCGGGTACGGCAGGCATCAGTGCGTGGGCCAGCAGTTGGCCCGCGCGGAGCTGCAGATCGTGTACCACACGTTGTTCCGACGCATCCCCAAGCTGGCGCTGGCGGTCCCGTTCAGCGACATCCCGTTTAAACACGACCGGCTCTCCTACGGCGTCTACGAACTGCCCGTGACCTGGAGCGCCGGCTGATTAACCTCGAAACTGCCGATCCGAAACGGAGGGTCAACGATGACGACTCAGACCAGCACGCTCTACCCGCCGGGAGGCTTCGGCGCCCCGAAGAATCGGCGCGGCCACGCGAGCGGGGCCACGGTGGGACTGCCGGAAGGGACGGTCGTTTTTTCCGCCGACAACCACATCTCCCTGGCCGCCGACATCTTCTACGAACGCTTCCCCGACGACCTGAAGGAAAAGGCGCCGCGCATCTGGTACGAGGAAGGCGCATACCAGGTCGGGCGCAAGGGCCAGTCGTTCCTGCCCGGCGACTTCAGCGCGGTCCTGATGCAATACGACGACCTGCCCGGGGCGGCCAGCACCAACATTGAGGCCAGGATTCAGGAGCTGCGGGAGGACGGCGTCGATAAGGAGCTTGCGTTTCCCAATGCGGTGCTGGCGCTGTTCCACTACCCGGACAAGAAGCTTCGTGAACTCGCGTTCCGCATCTACAACGAGTACATCGCGGAGCTGCAAGAGCGCTCGGCCGGCCACTTCTACGGCGCCGGACTGATCAACTGGTGGGATCCCCAGGGTACCCGTCGAACGCTGGACGAGCTGAAGTCGTTGGGGCTCAAGACATTCCTGATGCCGCTGAACCCTGGCAAGGACGATGACGGGAACCCGATCGACTACGCGTGCACTTCCATGAGCGCCGTGTGGGACGAGATCGAAGCCTCCGGCCTGCCGATCACGCATCACATCGGTGAAACCCCGCCGAAGAGCCCGTGCGAGTTCAACAGCGTCGTCGTCGGGATGATGATCAACATCGACGGCTTCCGGGAGACGTTCTCCAAGTACATCTTCGGTGGCATCCTCGACCGGCACCCCGGCTTGCGAATCGGTTGGTTCGAAGGGGGCATCGCCTGGGTTCCGTGGGCGCTGCAGGACGCCGAGCACCTGGTGGCGTCCTATCAGCACATGTTCAACCGACCTTTGCAGCACGACATCCGGTACTACTGGGACCGGCACATGAGCGCTTCCTTCATGGTCGACCCCCTCGGGCTGCAGCTGATCGACCGGATCGGGGTCGGCAAGGTGATGTGGTCGAGCGACTATCCGCACAACGAAAGCACATTCGGCTATTCCGAAAAGTCGCTCGCCGCGGTGGTCGACGCGGTCGGGCCGGCCAACGCGGCACGGATCGTCAGCGGCAACATCACCGAGTTCCTGGGCCTGTGACAACTTTCGCGGACGCGATCCCCGAGACGCCCGACATCGCCCGCATGCGCCGCGAGACCGGCGCTCGGCTGCGCGCGGCGATGGCCGAACGCGGCGTCGACGCGATGATCCTGCTCGGCAATAGCGCGGTGATCTACGCCACCGGTGCCAGTTGGCCGCTCGGCGACGCTGGACTGTCCTACGTCGAGAGGCCGGTTGCCGTCGTGCTCGCAGACGACGCATGGCCGCACCTCTTTCTGCCGTTCCGCGAAGGTGCAGCGCTGGAGGCGGACCTGCCGAAGGATCACCTTCACGGGCCGGTCTATTTGGAGTTCGATGAAGGCGTCGAGTATTTCGCTCGACTGCTGGCCGGCCTGCTCCCCACCGGCTCGATGATCGCCGTGGACGAATGCACCGGCGCTATGTCGCGTGCACGAAAGAACTTGTTCCCCAACGCTGCTCCCGCTGATGCCGCCGCCATCATCGGGGCCGCCAAGGCGGTCAAGACCCCGGACGAGCTGTCCTGCCTGCGCACCGCTGTGCGGATCACGGACGAGGCCATGGTCGAAGTCCACAAGCGCCTGGCCCCCGGAATCCGCCAAATCGACCTGTCGGCAAGCTTTTTACGGCGTGCCTTCGAGTTGGGGGCGACCGCCAGCATGCTGGAACCGATATGGCAGGTGATGCCGCCGAGCAAGGCCGAAGGCGTGTGGACCGCGCACGGAGACCTGGCTCTGCCGCTGCTCACCACCGAACGGGAGCTGGCCGAAGGCGACGTGCTGTGGACCGACGTCAGCGTCACCTACCGCGGCTACTGCTCGGACTTCGGGCGCACCTGGACCGTCGGCCGGGATCCGTCACCGCGCCAGCGTGCGCAGTTCGAACGATGGCGCGAGATCATGGCCGCCGTCTTGGATGTCACCCGGGCGGGAGCCACGGCCGCCGACTTGGCCAGGGCCGCGACCGCGGCCAACGGCGGAAGCCGGCCCTGGCTGCCGCACTTTTACCTCGGCCACGGCATCGGCGTCAACGCGGCCGAAATGCCGATGATCGGAACGGATCTCGGCGACGAGTTCGACGAGAAGTTCGTCTTGCAGCAGGGCATGGTGCTCGTGTTGGAGCCGGTGGTGTGGGAGGACGGCACCGGCGGATACCGCAGCGAAGAGGTCTTCGTGATCACCGAGCACGGCTGGACCCGACTGACCGACTACCCCTATGACCCTTATGGCTGCCATGTCGGTTGACGTTCGCGCCGACGATCGCGCCCTGCGCGCCGGGCGCCGGCAGCGCGCGCGGGAGCAGATGGTGGCATACGATCTCGATGTACTGGTACTCGGCCGTCAGGCCAACGTTCGCTATGTCTCCGGCGCTCCTCAGCTGTGGGTCGCGGGGACCCGTCCGTTCGGTCCGACCTGTGTCCTGGTGCGCGAAACGGGAGCGGTTCATCTGCTTAGCACATGGGACGAAGGCGTCCCCGAAGACATCCCCCACGAAAACCTTTATGGCATCTCGTGGAATCCGATGAACGCCATGGCGGCTCTGCGCCGCATCGACGGCGCTTCCAGGGCCCGCCGGGTCGGAACGGACGCTATGTCACCGGCTTTCGCGCGACTATTGCCGACGGCGTTCCCCCACGCCGAGCTGGTCGACGGGGAGTTGGCCATGCGCGCAGCCCGGCGCGTCAAGACCGCCGAAGAGGTGGTTTCCCTGCGGGAAGCCCTCGTGGTGGCCGAATTGGGCCTGGCGGCCGCGGTCGCCGAGCTGCGCCCCGGCGTAAGCGAACAGTTGCTCGCCGGGGTGCTCCTGGAGGCGCTGGCGGCCGGCGGTGTGAGCACACCCTCGAATCAGGATGTCGCGTGGGTGACGTCACGTGAGCACCCATGGCGGCGCGTCGACGGCGATGGGCGAGTGAAACACGGCGACCTGGTGGCCTTCTCCGCCGGTGTGCTGGCGGGTGGCTACATCGGCGAGGTGGGACGGACTTGGCCCGCGGGCGCAGTCCGCGGCGCCGCCAACCTCTACCGCCGCTGGGAAGTCCTGTGGTCCAGGCTGTTAGACGTGTGCCGCCCGGGCGCCGCGGCCGAGGAACTGCTTGGCGCCTACGACGCCGCCGGAGAACCAGCCCCGCCGATGCCGGTGGCGCGGGGGCTGGGGATGGGCTTCGACCCGCCCGTCGTGTCGCAGCACCTACCGCGAACGGCGGCCGGGGAACGCTTGGAGCCGGGAATGGCGCTGGCCGTGACGGGCTATGTCTGGGAGCCGGGAGTTGGTGCGGTCTTCGGGCGGGAAGCCGTCCTCGTCACCGCCGACGGTCCCGAAGTTCTGACGGCCAGTCCCTCGTGGCACGCATGAGTGCGTGAGCTGAACGGCCGGGCTAGGCTCGGCACCGTGCCGTTGAGGTACTCGCGCCGGCCCGGTCGGTTTGCCGCCAATCCGGCGCCGGCGCTGGGCCGGCACCACCGTGACTCGCCGGCGCGGCTCGCCCGGATACCTGCGATGCGCCCGGCGAAGTGAGCGACGATGGCAATCGGCCCTTCGGACATTCTGTTGACGGCTCGCGTTGCGGTGGTGACCGGCGGCGGCTCCGGCATCGGCCGCGGCATCGCGGCCGGGATGGCCGCCTTCGGGGCCCGGGTCGCGATCTGGGAGCGCGACCCGCAGATGTGCACGGCAGCTGCGGAATCCATCGGCGCGCTGGGGATAGTGACCGACGTGCGCGACAGCGGTCAGGTGGAAGCCGCACTGCGACGCACTGCCCAGGAACTCGGGCCGGTGACCATCTTGGTGAACAATGCCGGCGGCACCTTCTCCTCACCGCTGCTGGAAACCAGTGAAAACGGTTGGGACGCCCTATATAGGGCCAACCTGCGCCACGTGTTCGTGTGCACGCAGCAGATCGCGCGGCATTTGGTCAGCTCGGGGCTTCCGGGCAGCGTCATCTCCGTGACGTCGATCGAAGGTGTCCGCGCCGCGCCCGGCTATGCGGCATACGCCGCGGCCAAGGCGGGCGTGATCAATTACACCAAGACGGCGGCGCTCGAACTGGCGCCCCACGGGATACGGGTCAACGCGATAGCGCCCGACATCACGCTCACCGAGGGGCTGGCACAGCTGGGCGGCGATGCCGCGGTGAGTGGCACGCGAAACGTCGTGCCGCTGGGCCGTCCCGGTCATGTCGACGAGATCGCAAGCGTTGCAGTCTTTCTGGCATCAGATATGTCGGCCTATCTGACCGGGGAGACGCTGCATGTCGACGGTGGTACGCACGCCGCCAGCGGCTGGTATCACGACCCGCGGACGGGGGACTACCGGCTCGGGCCATCGGCTTAGTGGGTCCACCCCGCGTTGGCCTGCTCGTCGAACGCGCGGTCAATGCGCTCGAACCTGCGGCGCACCGAAGCGCGGGCGGCCTCGTGCGGCAGGACATAGAGATGGTTCGCCAGGATCGCATCTGCGGTCAGCCGGGCCACATCGTCGACTCCGACGGTGTGGTCTTGTGCGGGGAGCGGCCCGAGCCCCCCGGTGATCTCGGGCGTGGACGCGAGTCCGTAGTCCGCGCCGCGGATGCGCTCGGAGTTGGATATCAGCTTTGTTTCGACGACCATCGGGCACAGGACCGAAACACCGATGCCGTTGTCCTTGACCTCGCGCGCCAACGTTTCCGCCAGGCCCACGACGCCGTACTTGGCGACGCCGTAAGCCCCCAGACCGGCGTTGGGCACCAGTCCGGCGAACGACGCGGTGAAGGCGATGTGGCCGCCCGTGCCTTGCTCGAGCAGTCGCGGCACGAACGCCTCCACGGCATGGATCGAGCCCCACAAGTCGATGTCGATCACCCAGCGCCAGTCGTCGTGCGTCATCTGAGCGATTGGGCCCGCGACGACGATCCCGGCGTTGCTGAATACGACGTCAACCTCGCCGAGCAGGCGGAATGACTCGTCGGCGAGGCGAACCATCTCCTCGAGATGTCGAACGTCGCAGAGCACCTCGTGGGCTTCGAACCCCTCGCTGCGCAGATACGTCACCGCCTGTTCCAACGCAGGCTTATCGACATCCGCGAGCACCACACGGGCACCGCGGCGGGCGAACTCGGTGGCCGTGGCAAGACCGATGCCGCTGGCACCGCCGGTGATGACGGCCCCGCGACCTTCGAAAGTATCCATACGACTCAGCATCCTATTACTCCGCCTCGCCCGACCGTCTCAGCACACGAGTCGGCGTGCGGCGTCACAGGGTGCTATTTCAGGCAACTCCCCGCGTCGATGGGTAGGGTCACGCCGGTGACGTAGCGAGACTCATCGGAGGCGAAGAAGAGCACGGCGTTGCTGATGTCCACCGGCTCCACCCACGGGATCGGCAGGGTGTGGAACAGCTGGCAGATCGGCGCCATGTCATCGGCCCCGGGGTGGTCCAGGTCGGGGCGGAACATTTTGAAGGTGCCTTCGTTGTGCAGCATGGGGGTTGCTACGTGGGTCGGGTGCACCGAGTTGACACGAATCATGTGCTTGCCCAACTCCACTGCGAAGGACCGCATGATGCCCACGACACCGTGCTTAGCCGCGACGTAACTGCCGCAGTGCGGGTAGGCCTTCAGCCCTCCGACCGAGCTGGTAAGGATGATCGAGCCACCCTTTCCGCCCGCGATCATATGTGGCACAGCGGCTTTCACGGTCTTCCAGACGCTCGACAGGTTTACATCGATCATTTCCTGCCAGTCGTATTCGGTGGTCTTGTCCAGCGTGTCGCCGCCATTGCCGATCCCGGCATTGGCCACGATGATGTCCAGGCCGCACAACTGCTCCACGCCGGTATCCACCGCGGCCTTCAATGCGTCGTAGTCGCGCACGTCGACCTCGGCCGTGAAGATTCTGCGGTCGAGGCCTTTTACCAGATCTGCGGTCTCGGCCAGGTCCTCAGGCGTGGACGCCGGGATCGTGGTGTTCTGCACGATCGGTTTACACACGTCGACGGCAATGATGTCGGCGCCTTCCTCCGCCAACCGCACCGCGTGGCTGCGGCCCTGGCCGCGCGCCGCTCCAGTGACCAAAGCGACCTTGCCCGCAACACGTCCAGTCATGGCTACCTCATTTCGTCGATCAACATGTCGCATCGGTTCGTTTGAGATGTCTCAGCGGAGAACGGCCGGCATTGTCTCCCACCCGCGCACGGTGGAAGTCGGCGACAGTTTGGCGTTCTCGAGGTCGACGTCCCACAACGGGAAGCGCTTCAAGATCTCCTCGAGCGCAATCCGGCCTTCGAGGCGCGCTAGCGCCGAGCCGAGGCAGTAATGGGTGCCGACACTGAATGTCAGGTGCTGGCGTAACTCCCGCCGGATATCGAAAACGTCTCCGTCGGGCGGGAATTGGCGATGGTCGCGGTTGGCCGCGCCGACGAGCATCATCATGACGCTGCCCGCGGGGACGCGTCGACCGTAGTAGGTGACATCGTGCGTGACGTACCTGGCGACGTGCGGGGCGGGCGGCTCGAATCGCAGTAACTCCTCGATGGCCGCCGGAATCAACGACGGGTTGTCGACCAGTTCCCGCCGCTGGTCCGGGTGCTCGGCCAGCACCTTGCCGGCCCAGCCGATCAGCCGGGTGGTGGTCTCGTTGCCCGCGCCGGACACGACGCTGATGTAGATGAGAAGTTCGTCGCGGTGCAGCCGGCGGACGGTTCCCGTCTCGTCCTCGAACTCGACGTGCAGCAGCTCGGTCATGATGTCGTCCGACGGATGCTCGGCCCGCCAGTCGACGAATTGAGCGAAGAATTCACCGTTCATCATGTTTTCGGCCGTGGCATCCATCGGTTTTCCGGCCTCGGTGCGCAAATTCTCGTTGGCCCGGTCCCGCGATGCTTCCTGGTACTCCTCGGGGATGCCCAGCAGCATCCCGATCACCCGCATCGGCATCTGCGCCCCGAGGTCGGCGACGAAGTCGAAACGGTCGGTGCCGACCAGGGGATCCAAACTGCGAGCGCAGAATTCGCGGATTTTGGGCTCGAGCTCATTGATCTTGCGTGGGGTGAACATCCGCGACAGCAGCCTGCGATGGACATCGTGGATCGGCGGATCCTCGAACAAGAGCACGCCCGGCGGAATCTCGATGTTCGCCTTGATCAACTCGAGGATGGCGCCCTTGGCCGAGCTGAACGTCTGATGATCGACCAGCGCGCGGTCCACGTCGTGGAAGCGGCTCAGGGCGTAGAAGTCATGCCGCTCGTTGTAGTACAGCGGCGACTCTTCGCGCAGGCGCCGCAACATCGGGTACGGGTCGGCGTTCAGCTGGACGTCGTACGGATCGAAGTAGACGTCGTTGGCCGCGCTGACTGTCACGAGTAATCAATCGCCTCTCGCCGATGCCGCGTCCCCGGAGCGCGCCTGTCGCATGTGAACTCTGTCACCGCCCACCAATCGTGTCAACGGCGAATCCGTTTTTGTCATCCGTAGTTCTGAATATTAGAGAATCTGGTTCTCGTCTGCCAATTCGCGTTGGCTCTTTGCTCAATCGCTCAGATGTTCAGGAAGGCGCGCTCTTAGCCGACGAATCCGCGCGAGCAGAAGTCCCACACCTCGTCGGCGGTGATGGGGTGAAGCGTCGCATCGTCGGTACCGCCGCTGGATTGGGCGATGAACATAACCGTCTGCATTGTCATGGCGGCCACCCGCTTCGGGTTGATGCCGGTACGCAATTTGCCGGCTTCACCGGCGGCTTCCAGAAGTTCGGTCAGCAACGCCAACAGCGGCGCGTGGGCCACCTTGACTTCGGCGGGATGGGTCACCAGCAGTCGCGGCGCAAAGTCGGTGAACAGCGGTCTTTTGGCCGACGGGTCGGGACGCGAGGCCTCGTACAACAGCTCGACGGCGACCTTCAAGCGATCCAACGGATCGTCGTGGCTCTCCGTCGCGGCGCGGATCTGGTCGGCCGACCGGCTCAGCGCGTCTTCAAAAAGCGCGAGCAGCAGTTCGTGTTTGCCGTCGAACTGCAAATAAAAACTCCGCAGAGACTGGCGGGAACGGTCCACGACCTCCTGGACCGTGAAGTCGGTGCTGCCCTTCTCGATGATGATCGCCTGCGCGGCATCGAGGAAGCGCTGAACTCGCTGCGCTGCCCGCAATTTGGCGGTCTTGATCGACCGCTCGACGGCGCGCTGCTTCCACGCCGGCTCTTCGCTCGGGTTGCTCACGGGCGCCTCCGAAGGCTGCCGCGCGGGGAGAACATGATCGGACTCTACCGGAGAACGCCGTGCCATCGCTGTCCTCGCCCCCTCCGGGCCGCTGTTGTGGGAGATTCTAACTTTCTGATGACGAGAATACTATTCTCTTACGCATTTGTGGAACAGCGGTACCGCACGAGCGCGAGGCGCCGTCCCCGAGAATAAGCGAATCGCGCCCCGAGGCGGCTTTCGTGCACCTGGGCAGCCAAACCGGGAGCCGGTTCCACCGCCGCGCGCGCACTTCGCCGAGCGCACTCGGGCTGCCGCGTAATCAACCCGGCGACGTTTTCGAGTCCAACCAGGCGTAGTAGCCGATCGCGGTGAGCCCGGCCACGATCGCGACCACGCCCAATACGATGCCCGCAGTCGCGGTTCGTGGATTGCTTGCCGAGCCGCGCTGCACTCGCCGGCGGCCAATGTCGCCGGTGATCACCGCCGCGATGCCCAGGGGCACCCCGATCATCAGCCAGCAACTGATGAGCGCGACCAGACCCAGTATCAGCGACGCGACGCCGAACTCGTTTCGCGGTGAATCGGGGTGACCCATTTCGTCCATCCTCTTCGTGGCCCAACGAGTCCCCAACGAGTCTATGTGCTGCCCCGGAATTGCGAATGTCCGCAATCCGGGGTCTGCGACCCCCTGGTGTCGGTGTCGTGACACCAGGGGTGCCGCTACAACTCGGCCACGCGTGGAGCAAATCCCTTGGCTCGCAACGTCGCTCCGGCCTGCCGGGTCAGTTCACGTGCGCTGCCGAGCAGACCGTCCAAAACCAGCGCGCGCTTGATGTGATGATGCAGCTGGTGTTCGGCAGTGAATCCGAGTCCAGCCAGCACCTGCTGGCAGTGGCGTGCGCTGGTCAGCGCCGCCCGGCCGGCCGCTGCCTTGGCCAGAGATGAAGCCAGCCCGTCGCCCGGTTCCGCGGCTGCAACATCCAGCGTCGCCTCGGCTCCCTCGATGGCGACGAGCGTCTCGGCCAGCCGGTGGCGGATCGCCTGGAACGAGCTGATTTGCCGGCCGAATTGGACGCGGTCGAGTGCATGCTGGCGTGCCAGTGACAGCATCGTCCGGCCGGTTCCCACCAGCCACCAGCCGAGGGCACGCCGGCCCGCCGCGAGTGGCACCGGATTGCCCTCCGGCACAGAGCGTATAGGCAGGCCGCCCAGCGCCGACCCGCCGTCTGCGGCGCGTTCCCAGATCACCCATGATCCCCCCGCGAACGGCAGTGGCAGAGTTCTTCCGGGGGCGGCCCCGGCCGCTCGCAACACGACGTCGTTGAGCGCGGGGGCGTGCGCGCCCGTCTCGCCGAGCAATCGGAACACCAAGGGGATTGCCACGTCTGGCATTTCATCGAGCATGTCGAACCAGCCGAGGTCGATCAACGCCGCATCGAGCTTCGGGCCGGAGGCTGCCGAACATTCCGTCATCGCGGTGCGCAGGGAGCCGTCCAGCATGCGCAGTTCCCCGGGATCCACCATTCACTCCTTGCCGAGGTCGAGCAGCCGGCGGGCGATGATGTTGCGCTGAATTTCGGCGGTTCCGCCATAGATGGTCGCGGCGCGCGAGTACAGGTACTCCGACCGCCACGGTGTGTCGTCCAGCTCGAGGGCGCCGGGAAGCAGATCCCGGACGGTGTCGTAGAGCCGTTGTTCGGCGGTGGCGAGTAGCACCTTGTCGATTGAGGTCTCCGGACCCAGCCGCCCGCCGTCGCGCAACCGGTACTGGGTGCCGCGGGATCGGCAGCGCAACGTATGCAGGCCGAGATAGGCCTCACCCAAGGAGGTTTCGTCAGGATCATTCGCCTCGGCGATGAGAGCGTCGAATCGCGAATACAGGTATGCGATTCGCTGCCAGAAGCAGGTCGAGCGCTCGTAGGGCAGCAGGTCCATTGCCAGCCGCCAACCGTCTCCGGGACGCCCGAGCATGCGGTTTCCCGGCACGACCACGTCGTCGTAGTACACCTCGCAAAACTCGTCCACGCCGTGCATCGTGCGCAGCGGCCGAATCGTGATGCCCGGGGTGTCCAGGTCGACGAAGAACGCGGTGATGCCGTCATGGCCGGGCGCGGTCCGGGCGAGCAGGATGCATCGGGTCGAGAATTGCGCGAAGCTGGTCCACACCTTCTGCCCGTTCACGATCCAGTTATCGCCGTCGGCGGTGGCTCGGGTGCTCAGCGATGCAAGGTCACTGCCCGCCCCCGGCTCCGAGAAACCCTGGCACCAGTGCTCGCGGCCGCTCAGCAGTCGCGGCACCATCTCGGCCGCAAGTTCTGCTGGGGCGTAATCGATCATCGTGGGCGCGAGCACCTCGAGCATCGAGTAGGGGCCCGGTTCGGCGAGCCGGCGGCCCACCACCTCCTCGCCGACGATCGCGCGAAGCAAGGCGGGGCCCCCCAGCCCGCCGACTTCTTCCGGCCAGCCGTACCGCATCCAATCGGCGTCATAGAGGGCCCGGCTGACGCGGGCGAATTGCTTCATATGACCCTGCAGCGAAGCGTCGGGCCCGGGGGTCAGATCATTGTCGTCGAGCCATGCGTGAAGACTCGTCCGGAACTCATCGACATTCACGGTGCGGGGCGGCCGACGGCGTGCGGGCGCCCGGAGTCGTGCACCCCGCTGCGGCGAATGAACGTCATGGCGCGGGTCTTCAGCCGCCATCCGTCGGCGGTCCGGGAGTAGGTGTCGCGGTAGTAGCCGATCCGCATGTCATGGGTCGCGTGGTCGATGAAGCACAGGGGCTGGGTACCACTCGCCGAGTCACCATCGAGGTCGACCAACGCAGTTGCGGTGAGAAACAGGCCCTTTGGTGCGGCGGCGACCAGCTCCGGGAACCTGTCCAAGCGGTAGGTGTCACCGAAGGCGCTGTAGGTCCCGTCGGGCGTGAAGACAGCGATGAGGCCCTCGATGTCTTCCTGGGTGATGGTGACGGCGTAGCGCGCCAGGAGCTGCTGGATCTCGACCAGGTCGTCAGTTCGCGTCGTTGACATACACTTTGCCGCCTTTCATGACGAAGCCGACATGCCGGGTAACGGTGATGTCTTCCAATGGGTTTCCCGGCACCGCGATGATATCGGCCAGCTGGCCCGGTGCGAGCCGACCCCGGTCGGCGGAATTGATGAGTTCGGCCGCGGTGACGGTGGCTGCCCGCAGCACCGCCAACGGTGGCAGACCCCAATCGACAAGGGTGACAAGTTCATCGGCGTTGCGGCCGTGCGGTATTGCGGGAGCGTCGGTGCCCACCGCGATTTTCACGCCGGCGCGGTGGGCGGCCAGTATCGAGGTGCGGGCCTTCGGAAACATCTCCGCGGCCTTGGCCTGCAGCTCGGGCGGCGCCTGCGAGACGTCCATACCCTCCGCCAGCCGCCGAGTGGACACCAAAAATGTGCCGTGCTCCGCCATCGTCGCGATCGCCTCGTCATCGATGAGAAAGCCGTGCTCGATGCAGTCGATCCCCGCCGCGACGGCGTGCTGGACGGCATCGGCGCCGTGGGTGTGGGCGGCGACGCGCAGGCCGCGCCGGTGTGCCTCGTCGACGATGGCCCGCAACTCTTCATCCGAATAATGCTGGGCGCCAGGCGGTCCCGTCAGCGACATCACGCCGCCGGAGCAGCAGACCTTGATCAACTCGGCGCCATGCTTGATCTGGTACCGCACCGCCTTGCGGATCTCGTCGATTCCGTTGGCGATGCCTTCCTCGACGGTCAAGTCCAGCACATGTGGCGCGAACGCGGCGAACATCGTCGGATCCAGGTGGCCGCCGGTGGGCGTTATGGCGTGGCCGGCCGGTACCACCCGGGGCCCCTCGATCCAACCCGCGTCGATAGCCTTGCCCAACGCAACATCCAACAGATAGCCGCCGGTCTTGACGAACAGCCCGAGGTTGCGCACAGTGGTGAACCCGGCGCGCAGCGTTCGGCGGGCATTGCCCACCGCCCGCAGCACCCGCGTCGGCGGATCGTCCTGAACCTGCGACAACCCGGGCTTCTCCCCGCGACCACCCATCAGGAGGTTGACCTCCATGTCCATCAGACCGGGCAGCAGGATCGCCTCGCCGAGGTCGATCAGCTCGCCCTCGCTGTCGCCGCCGACACCGGCGATCCGATCGCCCTCGATGCGCAGGATGCCCGGCCGACGGATCTCGCCCGCGTCGACGTCGAGCAGGCCGGCGGCCTTGAGCGTCAGCACCGGCTAGATCACCGGTTCCCGTACCAGCTCGACCCAGGCCGCTCCGCTGTCGGGCACCCGAGGCTGTTTCCAGGCCTCTATGGGAAACGACACCATGATCAGCGACTGCATGAGGTGCATTAGGGTGCGCGCGTCGTCAGGCAAGTCGTCCAACGGGTATCGGTCACAGTAGGCGATCACGTCATCGAGGCGGGGAAACGCGACGTCGTAGAACGCCTGCATCTCGGCCATCGTCGAGGCCAACCGCTTCGCGTAGCGCTCTGGCTCGGTGGCCAGATCCCAGTCCAAATAGGGCTCCAGGTCGGCGAATTCAGCCGGCAACCTACTTGTGGTGGCCATTGTTCCGGTACTCCTTGACGTAATCACCGGTCACCTTGTGCAGGTGGCGGAGCAGGATCTCCTGATCGCACAACGGGAATTCCCTGATCACCTTGGTGCCGATCATGGTCTGCGTCGCTTCCAGGGTGTTGGCGTCCTGCAATGCGTACTCCTTGAATGTCACCGCGGCCAACTCGTGGGCCAACCGTTCCCGCGCGTTTCGTGGCGGAACGAAATACAGCGTGCACTCGAAGATGTGCTTGTCGACGGTGGTGGGCCAGTAGTGATAGGTCAGGAACCAGCCGGGCTCCCAGATCAGCAGCATGAAGTTCGGGAAAAAGTGCCAGGAGTCGATGCCCCATTGCGGGATCTTCTTCGGATTGACACCCGGGGGCAGGTGATCGAGCTTCTGGATGACCTCCGGCTTGTCCCAGGGCCCGAACAGCCCGCTGCGCAGCACTCGATCCATGGGCTTCACCATGGACAGGTCAGCGGGCGGCGCCTGACCGCCCCAGGTGGAGATCATCCCGTGCGGGCTCGCCAGCTCGTAATACAGCGCCTCGAAGCCATACTTGATAATCTTCGCCGCTTCTTCCTTGGTGTATTGCCCCTGATGCAGCACCGGAGCGTGGTAGAACTCGGCGAACGCGTCGATGAAAAGCTTCCAGTTGCTTCCGACTTCGGCCCGGTAGGAGTAGGCCTCGGTCATTTCGTGGAAGGGATAGCCCTCGATGCCCTTGGCCAGCGGCCCGAGGTAGTCGGTCAGCGGCCTGGCGTCCGGATCGAGGTTGACGAAGATGAACCCTTCCCACACCTCGCAGCGGACCGGCACCAAGCCGTACTGGCTCTTGTTAACGTTGAAGAACTCATCCTCCTGCTGGATGAACGTCAGATCACCGTCGAGGCTGTACCGCCAGGCGTGATACTTGCACGTGAACTGCCGGCAGGTCCCCGACGTCTCCTCGTGCGGATAGTCGTTCCACACCAACTTGTTTCCCCGATGCCGGCAGACGTTGTGATAGGCCTTGACGGCCCCGTCCTTGGTCTTGACGACGATCACCGACACGCCTGTGCCCGCCGACGGGAGCTCCTTGGTGAAGTAGCTGCCGGTGCGTGGCAGCCGGTTTACTCGACCGACGTTGAGCCAGGTCCGCTTGAAGATGGCGTCGCGCTCGGCTTCGAAGAAAGCCGGATCGACCGAGTCGGTGTAATCGACTGGGGCGGTGCCCAATTCGGGGTAGCTCTCTGTCCAGCTGCCCGCGGCTGGTTTCGGGAAATGGGGCAACGTTCCTACCTCTCGTTTTCCGGTCGCACACCAAAGGCATTGAGCGCCATCGCGAGTGCGACGTAGCCGCCGATGGTGAAGATCAAGTCCATGCGCTGCCGTTCGTCCAGCCGTCGGCATAGAGCGGTCCACGTCTGATCGGACAGGTTGGACTTCTCGTCGAGCTCGTCGACGGCATCGAATACCGCGCGCTCGAACTCGTCGTCGGATTCGCCGGTCTGGGCGGCGACGATATGCGCGTCGGACAATCCCGCTTGCTTCGCCAGCTTCACGTGGTGCGCCCATTCGTAGGCGCACGCGCGCCTGTGGGCGACCCGCAGGATCGCCTGCTCGCGGATGTGGGCCGGCAGCGTCGAACGGAGCAGCAGATAGCCCCCGAACCGCAGATAGGCGTGGGCCAGGTCCGGATGACGAGCCAGCGTCGACATCAAATTGCCGGCGTCGCGCGGGTTGCATCGTTCCGGTGGCAGCATGCCCGACAGCGACCGCCGGACCGCCTCGTCCCACCCCTCGGCGGGCAGCGGCTGCACGCGCATCCGCTCTCCTCTCGGCGTCCTCTCGGTCACCTCTCGGTCAAAGAGAATCATATTCTCATTTCGAACTAATAGACTTGCACGATTCGTTCGGCTGGTCAATGCCGGCGCGACCGACGACGGCGCGCGCGTTTCAAGTGACGCTGGCAAAGCGGGCGCTCGGGTTGTCGCTCGATGCCGGCGTTTTGCCCGGCCGCGGGCCCCGTGAACGCCCGTTCGCCGACAGCACGGCCGCTCTGAATGTTGATTCTCACTTCCCGAGAAGATAGTTTTCACGAAGGTGATCTCGGCGTCAGACCACGGTTCGCCGAGGCGGTGCGGGGCCGCAAGACCGCTGGATCCGATGAGAGGGAACGGCCATGAACAAAGAAGACATGATCCTGATCAGCGTCGACGACCACACGGTCGAGCCACCGGGCATGTTCAAGGACCACCTGCCGAGCAAGTACGTGGACGACGCACCCCGGCTGGTGCACAACCCGGACGGCTCGGATATGTGGAAGTTTCGCGACACCGTCATTCCGAACGTGGCACTCAACGCGGTCGCCGGCCGGCCCAAGGAGGAGTACGGGATCGAGCCGACGGGGCTCGACGAGATCCGGCCCGGCTGCTACAACGTCGACGAACGTGTCAAGGACATGAACGCTGGCGGCATCCTCGCCTCGATTTGCTTTCCGTCTTTCCCCGGCTTCGCCGGGCGTCTGTTCGCCACCGAAGACCCGGAGTTCTCGGTCGCGCTGGTGCAGGCCTACAACGACTGGCACATCGACG
>NZ_JAFBAT010000119.1 GCF_019247615.1 Mycobacterium sp.
TGGCGATGGTGCCCGTCAGCGCGTTGGCAATCGGTTCCAGGCCGGCGAGTTGGACCGTGCCGCCATCGAGCTTTTGCAGGTCGGGCGCGATGGCCTTGTAGTTGTTGAGGATGGTGTCGTCGTCGTCGCCCTTCAGCGGGATCGACACGAAGGTGTGTTTCTTGTCCTCGGTGGCCATGCCCTTGATCAGCGGGGGCGCGTCGGCGGGGTCGGAGACGGCCAGCCAGCCGGCCCAGCCGACGACCTGGTCGGGATGGTCGCTCTTGAACTTGTTCAGCTCGTCGACGATCTTTTGTTTCCACGCCGGGTCGTCGACGGTCTTGCCGTCGGGCGCCGTGAAGGTGGCGACGATGTGACTCGTCCGGTCGCGGCCGTAGGTCTTGTCGCCGAGGACCGAGGCCTTCACGGATTGACTGCCGTCGTCGTAGAAGCCGCTTTGCGTGACGTGCTTGCCGAGGCTCATGCCGAACACGCCGCCCCCGAGGCACAGGGCCACCATGACCCCGATGACGATGTACCGGTAGCGGTACACAGTTCGACCCCACCAGGCGAACACGTAAGCTCCTTACTGGATCGCTAGCGACCCACGCAGTACCCTCTTCGGTTTTGCGACGCCAGTGTCACACACGCGTGGTCAACAGTGCGGACAGCGGCCGGAACGGCTGCAGCCAGGCTCCCTGCTCGGGTAGCGAATCCAGGCCGATCCGCGGCAACGGCTCCCGGAAGACACCCGTGATGTCCTCCAGGTCGACGAAGTCCAAGGTATCCGACGCTAACGCCCAGCTCGCATGTTCACGAAATCCGATCACTTGAACGTGGATTCCCTCGTGCGCGATTTCCTCCAGCGGCTGACGGAACGCCTGGCCGTCGGCCGACGCCACGATCAGGGCGGCGAGCCCTTCGTTGTGCCGCAGTTCGATGTGATCGAGCATGTCGCGGTCGACGTCACTGTCCTCGTCGATCTTCGGCTTGGCAAAGACCGCGAACCCCACGTTACGCAACGCGTCCACCCATGGTCGAACCACATCGGCGCTGCCCGGCGCGATATTGGTGAACACGGTGGCTTCGGGCTCGATCACGACCCCCGGTCGCCCGGAGCTCACCTCCGCCGTACGGGCCAACAACCAGCGACCGAGCGCGTCGAAACGGGGGCGCTCCAGGGCCGTCGGCCGGCGACCCAAGATGGAGCCCAGGCCCATGTCGAGGTTGGGGGCGTCCCACACCAGCAGGACGCGTCCGCCGGCCGGCGGCGAGAAGCTTCCCAGCGCCTCGATATCAGTGGCCGCCACCAATGCCGGTGACTCGAGCGATTCAGGTTGCGCTGCGGTTTCCTCTGTCAGGCTCATAACCCGCCTTCTCCAGCCTCATCCAGCCTTGTCCAGATGAATTCGGTCACGGCGCTGCCCGCCTCCCGGGCCTTCGTCTCGTACTTGGTGGATGGCCGAACAACCGAGATCGGCAGCCGATCGCCGGCGTCGGCGCGGCGCAGTCGCGGCTCGGCATCGCCGACTTCGCCGATCTGCGCGGCGTAGCCGGCGTGATCTGTCGCGGCGTGCAAAACACCACCGGGGAGTAGCCGGTCGGCGATCAGGCCAATCGTGGCCGGTTGCAGGAACCGACGCTTGTGGTGACGGGCCTTCGGCCAGGGATCGGGAAAGAAGACGCGGACTCCGACCAGCGAGCCGGGTGCGATCAGGCGCATCAGCACGTCGATCGCGTTCCCGCGGATCAACCGGATGTTGCCAACCTGCTCGCGGTCGATCGCGGACAGCAGCTGCGCCAGCCCGCGCCGGTAGATTTCGACCGCGATGATGTCGACGTCGGGCTCATCCTTGGCCATCGCCAGCGTCGACGTGCCGCTGCCGCAGCCGATTTCAAGCACAACCGGCGCGCGGCGGCCAAACCACCCGTGGATGTCCAGCGGCTCCGGGTTTCCGCCCCCGGCCGGAGTTGCCACCGAAAGGCCCATTTTCGGCCACAGCCGTTCCCAGGTTTCGCGCTGGGCGCCCGATAGGGCCGAGCGCCGCGAGCGGATGCTTGTGGCGGGTAGATGCCGCGCAGTGTCCACCTCCACCGGCGCGGCGGGACACGGCCCGGCCCCGGGTTGCGGATGCATTTGTCCATCGTGGCCCATGAACCACCGTTGTTGCCGCCCCAGGTACAGATTGATACCCAACAGTTGTCTTCAGCTGCTAACAGATTGAGCGTGGCTCGCATATCGATGGTGCAGATGCCACCATTCGGGGGGAGTCGCCCGGGCCGACGGCATCGAGCGGGCATGCGTGAAGGGACCGTGAAGGGACAGGGCCACATTTTCGTTGACGAGCTGGCACGATTCGCGGCCGAGCGGGCCGATGCGCGCGTAAAAGCGATCGCCGAGCGGGCCGCAGCGCCCCTGCGCGTGGCCGTTCGAGGGCGTCCGGGGGTGGGGCGCAGCACGGTGGCGCGTGCCCTGGACCTCGCCGCCAGTGCGGCGGCGATGTCGGTGGTACCGGAACGCGCCGGTGACGGCGGGGTCGACGTGGTCGTCTACGTCGTCGCCGAGGTGATCAAACCCGAGGACGCCGACGCGATCTCCGCGGCCGGTCGACCGGTGTTGGCAGTGCTGAACAAAGCCGATCTGGTCGGCTCCCTGTCGGGCCGGGCCGGCGGCACGCCGATCGCGACGGCACGGGCGCGCTGTACCGAGTTCTCCGCGCTCATCGGGGTGCCAATGGAGCCGATGATCGGCGTGCTCGGGGTCGCGGCGCTGGAAGATCTCGACGATGCGCTGTGGACTGGGCTGCGGGCACTGGCCGCCGATCCGTGCGGCCTGACCTGCCTGGACGGTTCCTTCGCGGGGTTTGTGGCGGCTAACAATCCGGTGCCGACCGAGGTGCGGCTGCGCCTCTTGGAGGCGCTGGACCTCTTCGGCAGCGCACTCGTGATCGCCGCCGTCCGGAAGGGCTGGACGACCGCGCAGGTCCGGGCCCTGCTGCGCCGGATCAGCGGCGTCGACGCCGTCCTTGGCAACATCGCCGTCATCGGCGCTGAGGCGCGCTACCGTCGGGTGCTCGAGGCTGTCGCCGCGCTGGAGGCAATCGCGGTCGGTCACGCCGCGCTGGGCGAGGGGATCAGCGCGTTCCTGTCTTGCGACGACACGGTGATGGCCCGCATGGGGGCGGCCGTCGACCTAGCGGCAGCGGCCGGTTTGGCCGTCGATCCCGTCGATATGAACGCCGATGATCCGGCAACACACTTGCCACGGGCGGTTCGTTGGCAGCGCTACAGCCGGGGCCGGCTGGGACCGGTGAGCGATCTGCACCGTGCGTGCGGGGCCGATATCGCCCGGGGATCGCTTCGGCTGTGGTCGCAGTCCTGCGGGTCGCTGCCGGGAGACTCCCGGTGAGCCGCGACGCGGGCGCCGATCCGGCCGCCCGGGTCGACGCGCTGGTGGCGGGCATCGGTCCGGAGTTGGACGCGCCGGCTCTCAACCACCTCGACGTGGTGTTGGTCACCGGCCCCTGGCTGGCCGGCGTCACCTCGGTGGTCGCCGCGTTACGCGAACGGCTGCCCGAGCACAAGTTCGTCGAGTCGAGGGAACTGGGGTCCGGCGACGCACCGCTCGCGGTGGTGTTCGTTGTGTCCGCGGCGGCCCACCTGACCGCCTCCGATTGTGCGTTGCTGAATGCCGCCGCCCAGCACACCGACCCGGTCGTGGCGGTGGTGTCCAAGATCGACGTGCATCGCAACTGGCGGGACGTGCTTGCCGCCGACCGCGAGATCCTGGCTGCGCACGCACCGCGGTACCGCCGGGTGCCGTGGGTCGGTGCGGCCGCGTCGCCCGAGGTGGGCGAGCCGAGCGTCGACGATCTGGTGGAGACCGTCGCGCGGCAACTGGCCGATCCCGATATTGCACGACGAAACAGGCTGCGGGCGTGGCAATCCCGGCTCCAAACGGTCGCCCGGCGATTCGATCGCGAGGTCGAGGGCGCCGGTCGACGCGTGCGGGTGGAAGCGTTGCGGGAAGAGCGCAGCGCCGCCTTGCGGGAGCGGCGCCAGGCCAAGACCGAGCGCACCATCACCCTGCGCGGTCAGATCCACCAGGCGCGGGTGCAGTTGTCCTACTTTGCCCGAAACCGGTGCTCGTCGGTGCGCACTGAGCTGCAGGAGGACGCGGCTGGTTTGTCGCGGCGGGACATGCCCGGCTTCGAGGCGCACACGCGCCGCCGGGTCGACGAAGTGCTCGCCGAGGTTAGTGACGGAATCACCGCCCAACTCACCGACGTCAAGCAGTTAACTGGCTTGCCGGTGGCGCTGCCGGACGTCGAGAAACTGCCGACGGTTGACGTCCCGGCCGCGCCGCTGAAATCGCGGCGGCAGGAAACCTGGCTGATGTTGCTGTTGGGCGCCGGCTTCGGGCTCGGCGTGGCGCTGACGCTTGGTCGGCTGGTGGGCGGCGTGGCGTCGCGGGTCGGCCCGCGGCTGGCCCCCGCGCTGTTGATAGCCGGGGCTGTGGGGTGTATGGCGGTCGGCCTGGCGCTCACCTTTGTGGTGATCCACATCCGCGGGCTGCTGCGTGACCGGGCGCTGCTGGACCGCTGGACGGGCGACGTCACGTCGTCGCTGCGGTCGGTGGCCGAGGAGCTGGTCGCGACCCGGGTCCTGGTTGCGGAGTCGATGTTGAGCAGCGCCCTGAGCGCGCGCGACGAAGACGCGAACGCCCAGGTCGCCGACCGCGTCAGCGCCATCGACAGCGAATTGCGTGAGCATGCCATCGCCTCGGCGCGCGCGGCCGCCGCGCGAGACCGGGAGATGCCCACGGTGAGAGCCGCGCTCGATGCCGTGCGGGCGGAGCTGGCGGATCCCGACGACGAGCGGCGCGAGGGCTGACCGCTGAACGCCGCTGAAGGGCTTCTGAATCGTTGTTGTGAGAAGGCTTATACCCGCCCGAGACCTCCCCGACAAGTCGACCGCGATAACCTGTAGTTAACGCCACCATGTAAACAGTTGTGTGGGCGAACGCATACCTGACGACGACGACACGACCACGAAGATGCCTGCCAGGCGGGCAGAGGAACCCAGGAGAGTTCGATGACTTCAGCGACCATTCCCGGTCTGGATACCGCGCCCACCAATCACCAGGGCCTGCTGGCGTGGGTGCAGGAGGTCGCCGAGCTGACTCAGCCGGACCGGGTGGTTTTCGCTGACGGCTCCGACGACGAGTGGCGGCGGCTCACCGACCAGCTCGTCGAGGCGGGCACGTTCAAGCGGCTGAACCCCAAGAAATACCCGAACTCCTTTCTGGCGCTCTCGGATCCTTCCGACGTGGCGCGCGTGGAGTCGCGGACCTTCATCTGCTCCGAGCGCAAGGAAGACGCCGGCCCGACCAACAACTGGATGGACCCCGCCGAGATGAGGTCCACCATGACTGAGCTGTACCGGGGCTGCATGCGCGGTCGCACCATGTATGTGGTGCCGTTCTGCATGGGCCCGCTCGGCGCCGAAGATCCCAAGCTCGGCGTGGAGATCACCGATTCCGAGTACGTCGTCGTCTCGATGAAGGTGATGACCCGCATGGGCAAGGCCGCCTTGGAGAAGATGGGCGACGACGGCTTCTTCGTCAAGGCGCTGCACTCGGTCGGGGCCCCGCTCGAGCCGGGCAGCAAGGACGTGCCCTGGCCGTGCAACGACACCAAATACATCACCCACTTCCCGGAGACCCGTGAGATCTGGAGCTACGGCTCGGGCTACGGCGGCAACGCCCTGCTGGGCAAGAAGTGCTACTCGCTGCGCATCGCGTCGGCGATGGCCCACGACGAGGGTTGGCTCGCCGAGCACATGCTGATCCTCAAGCTGATCTCCCCGGAGAACAAGGCGTACTACTTCGCCGCGGCCTTCCCGTCGGCCTGTGGCAAGACCAACCTGGCCATGCTGCAGCCCACCATCGAAGGCTGGCGGGCCGAGACGCTCGGTGATGACATCGCCTGGATGCGCTTCGGCAAGGACGGCCGGCTGTACGCGGTCAACCCCGAGTTCGGTTTCTTCGGGGTGGCTCCGGGCACCAACTGGAAGTCCAACCCCAACGCCATGCGGACGATCGCCGCCGGAAACACCGTCTTCACCAACGTCGCGCTCACCGACGACGACGAGGTGTGGTGGGAAGGCCTGGAGGGCGAACCCGATCACCTGATCGACTGGAAGGGCAACGACTGGTACATCCGCGAGACGGAAACCAAAGCGGCGCACCCGAATTCGCGGTACTGCACGCCGATGTCGCAGTGCCCCATCCTGGCCCCCGAGTGGGACGACCCGCAGGGTGTGCCGATCTCGGGCATCCTGTTCGGCGCCCGCCGCAAGACGACGGTTCCGCTGGTGACTCAGGCCCGCGACTGGCAGCACGGCGTGTTCATGGGTGCCACCATGGGCAGCGAGCAGACCGCCGCCGCCGAGGGCAAGGTCGGCGCCGTGCGCCGCGACCCGATGGCCATGCTGCCTTTCCTGGGCTACCACGTCGCCGACTACTTCCAGCACTGGCTGGACCTGGGCAAGAACTCCGACGAGTCCAAGCTGCCGAAGGTGTTCTTCGTCAACTGGTTCCGCCGCGGCGACAAGGGCGAGTTCCTGTGGCCCGGCTTCGGTGAGAACAGCCGCGTGCTGAAGTGGATCGTCGACCGCATCGAGCACCGGGCCGGTGGCCAGGACACCCCGATCGGCATCGTTCCCGGCCCGGCGGACCTGGACCTCGACGGCCTCGACGTCGACTCCGACGACGTCGCGAAGGCGTTGGCGGTCAATCCCGACGAGTGGCGCAAGGAACTGCCGCTCATCGAGGAGTGGTTCGAGTTCGTCGGCGAGAAGCTGCCCACCGGCGTCAAGGACGAGTTCGAGGCGCTCAAGCAGCGGCTCTCGCAATAGCGCTCGGCCTCACTGCCGCAACGACTTCGGCAAGTACATCGCGCCCGATCCCGCGACGGCCGCGGCGTCTCCCGGATTGGAGATGGCGCAGCGCTTCAGTGACAGGCAGCCGCAGCCGATGCACGAGTCGAGGTTGTCGCGCAGCGCCATCAGTCCGGCGATCTGATCGTCGAGGCGCGCGCGCCAGGTCTTCGACAGCCGGGCCCAGTCGGTGCGATTGGGGGTCCGGCTTTCGGGCAGCCTGGACAACGCGTCGGCGATCTCATCGAGGCTCAAGCCGACGTTCCGCGCGGCGCGGATGAAGGCCAGGCGCCGCAAGGTCTGCCGCTCGAACCGGCGCTGCCCGCCGGCCGTGCGGGTGGCCGCGATGAGGCCCTGGCTCTCGTAGAACCGGATGGCCGAGGGGGCGAAGCCGCTGCGGCGGGCCAGTTCGCCGACGGTGAACAGATCGCTCGAAACTTGCACCGGGGTCGCTCCTGGCGGTGTTGCGTGCGTGACGTCGGTGTCGCGGTAGCGGCGCCGAAACTACGGGACTTGACTTAAAGTTTACTTTAACTAGCAGTATGGACGCTATGACGAAACCTCAACCATGTCCCGTCGCAATAGTCACCGGCGCGTCACGCGGGTTCGGCAAAGCGGTCACCGCCGCCCTGCTGGACCGCGGATGGACGGTCGTCGGCGACGCCCGCCGCACAAACGAGCTGAAAGACGCTGCCGCAGAGCTCAATTCAAGCCGGCTGATCACCTTGACCGGCGGCGTCACCGACGGGTCGCATCGTGGCGCGCTGGTCGCCGCCGCCAACGACGCCGGTGCCCTGCGCCTGCTGGTGAACAATGCCAGCCGGCTGGGGCCCAGCCCCCAACCACCGTTGGCCGACTACCCGTTGGGGGAGTTGTGGGCGGTCTACGAGACCAATGTGTTGGCGCCGCTGGCGCTGACCCAGGCGGCGCTGCCGGCGCTTACCGCCAACGCGGGCGTGATCGTCAACGTGACCTCCGATGCCGCCGTCGAGCCGTATGCCGGCTGGGGCGGATACGGCTCGTCGAAGGCCGCGTTGGATCAGCTCTCGGCCGTCTTGGCCGTGGAGCTATCGGCGGACCCGGCCGTGGCGGTCTATGCCTTCGACCCCGGCGACATGCGGACCGAGATGCACCAGGCCGCGTTTCCCGGCGAGGACATCTCCGACCGCGCCGAGCCGGAATCCGTCGTGCCCGCGCTGCTGCGGCTGCTCGACACCCGGCCGCCGTCCGGTCGCCATCGGGCGGCGGATCTGCTCGCGTCGAGTGCGCGGCAATGACCTTGGCAGCGCTGCACTTTCACCGACCGCCGGGTTCCGATGCCACCGAGCCGCCGGAGGCGCACGGCGTCGCCCGGGACGCGGTCAAACTGCTGGTCGCCCGGCCGAGTGGGGGTACCACCCGCTTGCCGGGGAAGGTGAGCCACACCCGGTTCGCCGACATCGGTGACCATCTGCGACCGGGCGATCTCCTGGTGGTGAACAACTCGGCCACGCTTCCGGCCGCTGTCGACGGCCGCCGGGCGGGACGGCTTATCGCGGTGCACTTTTCGTCTGCGCGCGCCGACAAGGTGTGGGTGGTCGAACCGCGGCCCGCCGGGGATGCGGGCGCTCACCTCAACGATGTCCGGCCCGGCGAACGCATCGAGTTGCCCGGCGGCGCGGCGCTCCTCGTCATGTCGTCCTACCCCCGGGCTGGGGTAGCGGGCTCGCGGTTGTGGACGGCGCGGGTGATCCTCGAAGGTCCGGAAGGCAGCGTCGTACCGTACCTTGCCCGGTACGGACGGCCGATCAAATACTCATACGTGCCACGGCGATGGCCGTTGGCCTACTATCAAACCGTGTTCGCCCGTCGGCCGGGCAGCGCTGAAATGCCTAGCGCTGCAAGGCCATTCAGCACCGAGCTGGTGACAAACCTGGTCGCGGCGGGGATTGCGATCGCGCCGATCACGCTGCACACCGGGGTGTCGTCGGCGGAGGCGGGGGAGCCGCCGGTCCCCGAGCCGTTCGAGCTGCCGGCCGCCACCGCACGGTTGGTCAACCTCACGAAGGCGGCCAGCGGCCGGGTGATCGCGGTCGGCACCACGGTGACGCGCGCTCTCGAGTCCGGGGCCGACGTCAACGGCGTGGTGCGCCCCACGGGCGGCTGGACCGACCTGGTGCTCGGCCCCGGCCGCCCCTGCCGCGTGGTGGACGGCCTGATCACCGGATGGCACGACGCCGGAGCCTCGCACTTGTTGCTCCTGGAGGCCGTGGCGGGCCACGAGCTGCTCGCCGAGGCGTACCGGGAGGCCGTCGAACACGGTTATCTGTGGCATGAGTTCGGCGACAGCGCCCTATTCCTGCCCTAATGGGTGTTTAGCTGCGCTCGGGCTCGTAGGCGTTGACGGCCGTCAGGTTCACGCATCGTACAGTTCAGCCATGCAGATTCGCGACCACGCCCAGGCGCACCCCGACAAGCCCGCCGTGATCCTGCACCCGTCGGGCACCGTGGTGACCTTCGGCGAGCTCGAGGCCCGCGCCAACCGGCTGGCGCATGGTTTCCGTAAGGTGGGCCTGCGCGAGGGTGACACCGTCGCGATCCTCATGGAGAACAACGAACATATCCATGCGGTCATGTGGGCGGCGCGGCGGAGCGGCCTCTATTACGTGCCGATCAACACCCACCTCACCCCGGCCGAGGCCGCCTACATCGTCGACAACAGTGGCGCCAAGGCGATCATCGGGTCGGCCGCGCTGCGGGCCACGTGCGCGGCCCTGGTCGAGCACCTTCCCGCGGGGCTGCCGGAGCTGCTGATGATCGCCGACGGTGAGCTTGCCGGCTGGGAGCGATATCCGGAATGCGTTGCAGACCAACCGGATACGCCGATAGACGACGAAATCGAGGGCGACCTGCTGCAGTACTCGTCGGGCACCACCGGCCGGCCCAAGGGAATCAGACGCGAATTGCCGCACGTCCCGCCGGACCAGGCTCCGGGCATGATGTCGGCCCTCGTGGGCTTCTGGCTGGATCCCGATGCGGTATATCTGAGCCCGGCGCCGCTGTACCACACGGCACCTTCGGTGTGGTCGATGAGCGTTCAGGCCGGCGGCATCACGACGGTGGTCATGGAGAAGTTCGATGCCGAGGGAGCGCTCGACGCGATCCAGCAGCACCGGGTCACCCATGGCCAGTTCGTGCCGGCGATGTTCGTCAGGATGCTGAAACTGCCTGAGGCCGTGCGCAAATCATATGACGTGTCCAGCCTCAAACGGGTGATGCATGCGGCCGCGCCGTGCCCGGTGGATATCAAGATGCAGATGATCGAGTGGTGGGGACCGATCGTCGACGAATACTACGCGTCCTCCGAGGCGATCGGTTCGACACTGATCTCCGCCGAAGAATGGCTTGCCCATCCGGGTTCGGTCGGCAAGCCCATGCTGGGTGGGCTGCACATACTCGACCAAGAGGGCAACGAGCTACCGCCGGGAGAGCCCGGCGAGATCTATTTCGAGGGCGGGTATCCGTTCGAATACCTCAACGACCCGACGAAGACCGCGGCCTCCCGCGACAGCCACGGCTGGGTGACGGTTGGCGACATCGGTTATCTCGACGACGAGGGTTACCTGTTCCTGACCGACCGCCGCCACCACATGATCATCTCCGGCGGGGTGAACATCTATCCGCAGGAGGCCGAGAACCTTCTGGTCACCCACCCGAAGGTGCTCGACGCGGCCGTGTTCGGCATTCCCGACGACGAGATGGGGCAGCGCGTCATGGCGGCGGTGCAGACCGTCGATCCCGCCGACGCCACCGAGCAGTTCGCCGACGAGCTGATCGCGTGGCTGCGAGATCGCTTGGCGCACTACAAGTGTCCGCGATCGATAGCGTTCGAGTCGCAACTGCCGCGCACCGACACCGGGAAGCTCTACAAGAACGGGCTGATAGAGAAGTATTCGGTGTGAGCCGTGTTCCGGCTGGTCGACCTGTCTCGCGCTTCCGATCCCAGCGTCGGATCACCACCGGGTGTCATCCTGGCCTTCGGCTCGGCCGCCGACATCGGTCGCCCGCAGGCCCAATCATGGCTAGAGACAGCGACTTTCACCCTGACCGAGGACGTCTGCGATGATCGCAGGGTGGTCACCGTCGATTCGGTGTCCGATGCCCTCGCCGAGCTGACCGAGCGCTGTCAGCGTTGGCCGCACGCCAGCAGCGTGTGCGACGACGTGCTGCGTGCCGTCGACCCGGGCTGCCCGACGATGTCGGCAGTGATGACCGAGTCGTTGGCCTACTCGACGTTGCAGGCCGGCCCCGAGTTCGCGCGCTGGCTCGCCGAGCGTGGCCCCGCTCGCATGGCCGAAATCGCCGACCCGGTGCAGGCCCAGCGCGACGGCGACACGCTGTACATCAGGTTCAACCGACCGCAACGGCACAACGCGTTTTCCACCGATGCGCGGGCCGCGCTGCTCGAGGCCCTGACCGTCGCGCAGCTGGACCCGTCGGTGACGGGCATCGTGTTGAGCGGCAATGGGCCGTCGTTTTGCAGCGGCGGAGATCTCGCCGAATTCGGGACGATCGCCGACCCGGTGAGCGCCCACCTGGCGCGCACGCGGCACAGCCCCGCGGTGGCCCTCGATGCACTGACCGCCAGGCTCGGGCGCTCCTGCCGCGCCGAGGTCCACGGCCGGGTGCTCGGCAGCGGCCTGGAGATGGCGGCGTTCTGCGGATGGGTTGAGGCGCGCGGCGATTCGGTTTTCGGGCTACCGGAATTGGGGCTGGGCCTCATCCCCGGCGCCGGCGGCACCGTCAGCATCACGCGCCGGATCGGCCGTTGGCGCACGGCGTATCTCGTGTTGTCCGGTCACACCATCGACGCTGACACCGCGCGGGCCTGGGGGCTGGTGGACCGAAGCTCGGGATAGCGCCCGGGCGTTGCTCGTGAGAACGCTCAGTAGGAGAAGGTCGTCGTGGTGGTCGTCGGGATGTTCGAGACGACCGCCGCGACGAAGGCGAACCACAAAACGATGCCGATGACGATGCTGACGGCACCGACGACCGCACCGACAATGGCCCACTTCTTGGCGTTGTCGGACGCCGTCTGCGCCTCGGCATACCGTCCCTGACCCCACAACCCGGACACCCTGGTGGAGTACACGATCGAGACGATCCCCAGCGGCAGGCAACACAAAACCGTGCACAGAATCGCCCAGACGAGGTAGTTGTCGGGCTCACGCTGGGCCGGCCAGCCCGGCTGTTGACCCTGCCACGCCGGCGGCTGCTGACCCTGCCACGCCGGCGGCTGCTGGCCCTGCCACGCCGGCGGCTGCTGACCCTGCCATTCTGGTGAACCCTCGTACGGCCCTGGGGGATAGCTCATGGCAACCGCCTTTCTACGTGGTTCCCTGCGTGCCGCCCTGCCGGTGTGCGAAGTCAGGCAAATATACAGCACAGGTCCGCGCCGGGCCGGGAGATTCGCCCTCAGATCCCGCCCCGGGCGACCAGCTGCCCGGCGATCACATTGCGCTGGATCTCATTGGTGCCTTCGCCGACGATCATCAGCGGTGCGTCCCGGAAGTAGCGTTCCACGTCGTATTCGGCGGAATAGCCGTAGCCGCCGTGGATGCGCACCGCGTTCAGCGCGATCTCCATCGCCACCTCGGAGGCGAACAGCTTGGCCATACCGGCCTCCATGTCGCAGCGTTGTCCGCTGTCGTAGCGCTCGGCGGCATAGCGGGTGAGCTGGCGGGCGGCGGTGAGCTTGGTTGCCATGTCGGCGAGGTAGTTGCCGATCGCCTGATGTTTCCAGATCGGCTGGCCGAAGCTTTCCCGCTGTTGCGCGTAGGCCAGTGCGTCTTCCAGTGCGGCCGTCGCCACGCCGAGGGCCCGGGCGGCCACCTGGATGCGGCCGGTCTCGAGCCCCTTCATCATTTGCGCGAACCCGTCGCCCATGCGGCCGCCCAGGACCGCCGACGGGGGCGCGACGAAGCCGTCAAAGCAGAGCTCGCAGGATTCGACACCCTTGTAACCCAGCTTGGGCAGGTCCCGCGAGACCGTCAGACCTGGGCCGTGCTCGACGAGCAGGATCGAGATGCCCTTGTGGCGCGGGGTGGCGTCGGGGTCGGTCTTGCACAGCAGCGCAATGAGTCCGGAGCGGCGCGCGTTGGAAATCCACGTCTTGGAACCGTTGATCCGCAACGTGTCCGGGCCGTCCGGTAGTGCAGTCGTCGTCATGTTCTGCAGATCCGAGCCGCCGCCCGGCTCCGTCAACGCCATGGTTGCCCGCATCTCGCCGGTGGCCATCGCTGGCAGGTAGGCGCGCTTTTGTTCCTCGGTGCCGAACAGGCTCAGCAGCTTGGCCACCACGGTGTGCCCGCCCATGGCGCCGGCCAAGCTCATCCACCCGCGCGCCAGTTCCTCGGTGACCCGCACGTAGCACGGCATCGACACCGGTGTCCCGCCGTACTCCTCTGGAACGGCCAGGCCGTAGATACCGATGCGCTTCATCTGCTCGATCCACGCCTCCGGGTAGGCATTGGCGTGTTCCATCTCGCGGACGCTGGGTTTGACGTCGCGATCGATGAACGTCCGCACCGTGGCGACCAGCAAGTCTTCGTCGTCGTTCAGCTCACTGCTCACGTGTGCCATATTGGCCCCGTGACTTATGCGCATGCGCGGGAGGGCGGTCCCTACTTCGACGAACTGTCGGTGGGCGAGGTCTTCGACCGGGCGCCCGCGGCGACGCTGTCACCCGGCTTGGCCGCCGCTCACCAGGCGATCGTGGGGGACCGGATGCGGCTGGCGCTGGATGCCGTGCTCTGCACCGCGGTGACCGGGGTGCCGGGACCACTGGCGCACCCGGCGCTGGTATGCGACGTGGCGATCGGGCAGTCCACGTTGGCCACCCAGCGGGTCAAGGCCAACCTGTTCTATCGGGGCCTCACGTTTCACCGCTTCCCCGTCGTCGGCGACACCATCTACACTCGCACCGAAGTTGTTGGGCTGCGGGCGAATTCGCTCAAGCCGGGCCGTGCGCCGACGGGCCTGGCGGCGCTGCGGATGATCACCATCGACCAGGCCGACCGGTTGGTCCTCGACTTCTACCGGTGCGCCATGCTGCCCGCCAGCCCGGACTGGAATCCCGACCAGGCGCCGGGTGACGACCTGTCGGTGATCGGCGCCGACGCGCCCGGCCCCGCCTCCGATCCGACCGCCCAGTGGAACGGTGAACTCTTTCGAAACCGCGTGCCCGGCCCCCACTTTGACCCCGGTCTGGCGGGAACGGTGCTGCACAGCACCGGCGACGTGGTCAGCAGCGCACCGGAATTGGCTCGACTCACCCTCAATATTGCCGCCACCCACCATGATTGGCGAGTAGGCGCACGCCGGCTGGTCTACGGTGGGCATACCATCGGGCTGGCACTCGCACAGGCCAGCAGGCTGCTGCCGAACCTGGTGACCGTCCTTGGCTGGGAGTCCTGCGATCACACCGGGCCGGTGCACGAGGGCGACACCCTGTACAGCGAGCTCCACGTCGAGTCCGCCGAACCGACCGAACATGGTGGCGTGCTGCGGCTGCGGTCGCTGGTCTATGCGGTGGGCGACACGGCGGGCGATCCCGACCGGCCGGTGCTGGACTGGCGGTTCGACGCGCTGCATTTCTGATCGCGAACGCCGAACCGCCGATACCCGTCCCGCGCTTCGGGGCCCGATCCCCGGCAACACGCACACTTTGCCCAAGGGCGAAGCTGTCGTCATGAGACATGGTTGGGGACAAAGACAAAGTTGTTGACGTATACGCCGCGGGCCGTCCACCCGTTTTCCCGGCCGCCGACGTTCGACGGATTCTGATGCTGGGCCGGGTCGAAGTTTTCGACCGGTAGTCGAGTGCCGCCGATTTCGAAGTAGCCCCTGTAATCGAGTGCGGTGAAGAATTCGGTGATTTCGGCGACGGCATTCGGATGATGGCGTTCCTCGGCTTCCACGAGAATCTTCGGCCGGTTGCGCGTCAGGGTGTCCGCGGCGCCGCGCAGCACGGCCAGTTCGTGCCCCTCGACGTCGATCTTGATCAGCCCAACATCGTCGAAACGGAACTCGTCGAGGCACTTGACCGGTACGTCGATGCTTCGCACGCGACTGCCGCTCACGTCGCGCAGGACGTTGTCGGTGTCGATGGTGCTGCGGCCCGGTTCCGCCTCGACGATCCGCATGGTCACCGTGCCGGGTTTATCCGACAGCGCCACGGCTTCCACCCGCACCGCGGCGCCGATCGCCCTGAACATCGACGCCAGCTCGCGGGCCTGAGCCGGCCTGGGTTCGAAGGCAATGACCGACGGCGAGGACGCCAACATGGCGACGGTGAACTCGCCGACATCGGCTCCAATGTCCAGTGAAACGCGGTTCGGATCACACAAAGACGCCGCCAGCCGCACATCCGCGCGGGATTCGCCAAGACGTTGCAGGATGCCGAATCTCCGCCGCCAGAACAGGCGTGGTGCGACGGACCTCGCCGCAGGGGCGAGCCAACGTTTGGCTGAGCGCGCGATGGTCATCTGTCGTGTCTCCAGGAGCGTTCCCGGGCAATCGGGCGCCGTGCCTTGCGGACAGCGGTTCGACGGCAGCCGGTTGCGGAGCATCAGCATAGTGGACCCGGCATGCCCGGGGGCTCACGGCCTCGCGGCGACGAGGCGAAAGCCGGGTGATGATCTGACCTGCACGAGTTGACGTCGCCTGTGGGGCGCGACCTCCGCATACTGGTGACGATGTCTCGCTCGTTTGGGAACACGGCGCTGGCCGCGGCCGGGTGCGCGGCGCTGCTGGCGAGCGGCTGCGGTCATCGCAACGACCCCGGGCCGCTATCCGCGATGGTCACCGCGGTCATACCGGCCACCGCTCAAGAAATCCCCAATCCGCTGCGCGGCCAATACGAAGATCTCCTGCAACCGCTTTTCCCACAGGTCAATCCAGCGCAGCAGGGCTATCCTCCGTGGCCCCCGGCTTATGACGCGGGGTTGCGTGTCTCGTGGCGCCAGTTGCAGCCCACCAATCCGCGCACATTGCCGGCCGACGCACCCGACGATCGCAGGTTCGACTTCAGGGTGATCGACGACGCGCTGAACGACGCGGGCAATCGCAACATGCGGCTCATGCTCCGCGTGTACGCCTACAACTCCTGTTGCGACGCCTCTTACCCGGGCAACACGAACATTGCGATACCCGACTGGATGCGCTACGCCGCCACCAGCTATCCGGGACCGCAACAATGGTGGTGGACACCCGGTGTGACGCAGGTGGTGCCGAACTGGAACGACCACCGCTACCTGGACGCCTTCGGCGCGCTGCTCGCGGCGCTCGGACGCCGCTATGACCGCGACGAGAGGCTGAGCGTTTTCGAGTTTTCCGGGTACGGCGACTTCAGCGAAGACCACATCGCATACTTGCGCGACGCGCTGGGCGCGCCCGGACCGGAGCCCGACGAAAGCGTCGCGAAGTTGGGTTATTACAGCCAGTTTCGCGATCAGAGCATAACCATCGGCTCGATCAGGCAGCTCGTCGCCGCGAATGTCAACGCCTTCCCCCACACACAATTGGTGGTCAACGAGCCGAACCCGGAGATCGTGCGCGAACTCCTGGCCGACGACGTGACGAGAAGACTTGCCGCACCGGTGGGCATCCGTTCCGATTGCCTCGGCGTGTATGCGCCGCTGCCCATTTGGGCCGAGTCGGACGCCTCGTATTACGTGCGTTCGAAGGACCCCCTGGTCAACGAGATCAAAGATCGGCTCGCCTCGGCGCCGGTGATCACCGAGTGGTGCCAATTGCCTGCCGGAACCGAGGCGCGTTCCTATTACGCGAAAGCCCTGCGGGACGTCATCCGATATCACGTGTCGATGACGGCGAGCTATGACTTCCCCGACCAGGGTTCGAATAAGCCGATGGACCGGGATTTGTATGTGCTGTGGGCGCAAGCCAACGTGTCCGCCGGCTATCGGTACTCGGTGGCTGCGCGGCCCGGATCGGAGTCGCTGCGCGACGGCGTGGCCCGCGTTGCTGTCACCTGGACCAACTACGGCTCTGCGGTCGCCAGCGAGACATGGGTCCCGGTATATCGGCTGGTGGATTTCTCCGGTCGGGTGATCCGCACACTCCCCGCAACCGTAGCGTTGCGCAGGCTGGTGGCCGACCACGTCGAAGGCACCGGCGAAGAGCCGCTTCCGGCGTCGTCCGAGGAAACCGTGAGCGTGGACTTGAAGGGCCTGGCTCCGGGACACTACACCCTGCGGGCGTCGGTTGACTGGCAACAGCACAAGCCGGGCGCCTCGCGAGTGGTGAACTATGCGCCCATGGCATTGGCGCGCGCCGGGCGCGATGACTCGGGAGGATATCCCATCGCAAAGCTCGACATTGCCCGCGATGTCCGTCCAAGAACACTGAATGGCCGGGTGAATTAGACGTTTGAACTCCCCCGCGCGCGGGGTAAGTTGAAACACGAAGAATTAGCCGTTGCGCACGGGTGCAACGACTAAGCGCGGCGGATGATCAATGTGGTCGGTTTCTTGAAGAGAATTTTTACGTTATTGCGTGCGGGTCACCAAAGCGGCGCTCCCGCCGTGGCGACGTGGCGCTCGTCGAAAAACCTAGCCCAGGCCCTGGCGGCTTGTGCGGCGCTCGTGCTGACCGGATGTGGAAGTCATATCAGCTACCACCCGCTGCCCGCGATGGAAAGGAGCCTGGGACCGGCGCCCACCCTGCTCAGTCAC
>NZ_JAFBAT010000130.1 GCF_019247615.1 Mycobacterium sp.
GGCCGGGTTGGCAATCGACGGCAACCCCGCCACTGCCTGGTCCACGGACACCTACGTTGACGCCCAACCCTTCCCGAAGTTCAAGGACGGTGTCGGGCTGTTGTTGCAGCTTCCCGAGCCGACGTCGCTCAGCGCCGTCGCCATCGACCTCAACAGCACGGGCACGGTAGCGCAGATACGATCATCGGCCAGTCCGTCACCGGCGAAGCTGACCGACACCGCTGAACTCAGCCCCCCGACCCCGTTGACACCCGGGCACAACGTCATTCCGGTGAAGACCGCTGCCCCGACAACGTTCGTGCTGGTCTGGATAACCACTTTGGGTACCACGGGAGGCAAAAGCCATTCGGACATTTCCGAGGTCTCGCCCCAGCGCGCCGTTCGGCCGTGATATGAGAACAGTTGTTTTTCCGGCCCATAAAATCGTCGGGGTTTGCTCGCCGCGGCTTGTGGTTTGATCAATAAATGGGCTCTGGTGACGGTCATGACCTACCCAGTGCGTCCGAGCGTGCGGCGAAGGCCAAGCAGCGGGTGGAGGAACTAAATCGACGGCGAACCGAGCTCGCCGCCGGAAAGTTACCGTCTGCCGAGTCGGTGAAATTGGCGCGTCAGCGTGCCAAGGAAGCGATGCAGCGCGCCGAAGATGCGCACCACGCCGCCGCCGAAAAGCATGAGGACCTGGCCCGCGTGCACGAGCGAACGGCAAACACCTATCAGCGCGCCGCGATGCAGGCATCGGCGGGCCCGGCTGACCAGTTGCAGGCGAAGGCCGACAAGCATTGGCAGGCCGCGCAGGATAGCCATCTGCGCGCCCTCGCAGACGAGGCGTTGGCCGTCGAAGACGCGGCGCGCGCCTCGGACACCAAACCGGGATAGGCGTCCGACCTGTTTTCGAGACAGCGGCGAATGGGCATACTACTTTGCTTCCAAAAGCGCCGTTGCTTCCAAAAGCGCAGCTGGATGGCGAATCGAGCAGGAGGGGCGATGAACTTTTCGGTGTGGCCGCCTGAGGTCAATTCGGTTCTGCTGCTCGACGGACCGGGTTCCGGGCCGATGCTGGATGCGGCGGCGGCCTGGGACGGGATCCGCAGCGAATTGAGCTCCGCGGCGAATGCATTCACCGCCGTGACTTCGAACCTGTCCGGGCAGGCTTGGCAGGGCCCTTCGTCGGCGGCCATGACACATGCCGCCGCCCGGTACACGGAATGGCTGGGAGGGGCGGCAGCGCAAGCCGAACAGTCGGCAGCCCAGGCCCGGGCGGCGGCTGCCGCATTTGAGGCGGCGCTCGCAACGATCGTGGACCCCGAAATGATCACGGCCAATCGCGGCCGTCTGGTCTCGCTGGTGACCTCAAACCTGTTCGGCCAAAACGCCCCGGCAATCGCGGCCGCGGAGGCGGAATACGAGCAGATGTGGGCACAGGACATCACCGCAATGTTCGGCTATCACGCGAGTGCGTCGGCAACTGTGGCGCAGTTGGGGCCCTGGGAGCAAGCGCTGGAAAATCTGGCCGGACAGCCAGGCGAATTCGCGAGAGCGTTCGGGTCGGGTTTCACCTCCGTTCAGCAGCAGATTTCGCACGCCCCGATGACATCGGCCGCGAGCATCACGGGGGTGGCCAACGAGATCTTCGCCGACATCTTTGGGGCTTCGGCCGGCCCACCCATCCCGGCGACGCTGGGCGGGACATTCAGAGGCAAACCCTCGCTGATCACCAAGCTTGAAATCGCCGGACTGTGGGGCGTAAAAGACTTCCTGGGTACCACCGGACTCGAAATCCCATTGGCCACCCAACCCAATTCGCCGCTGTTAGCTCTGCTTGCCAGCAACGCTCCGCCATTGTCGTATGTTCTCGGTAATTCGCCGCCCAGGTTCTTGACGTTTCCGCTAGGAGAAACGGTCCAGCACACCACCTTTGAGGGGATGCAGGTCGTGCAGATCACGCCGGCTCATCCCGACGGGCACTACGTGGTCGCCATTCACGGCGGCGCCTTTATCTTCCCGCCCTCGATTTTCCATTGGGTCGATTACTCGGTGATGGCCTACCAGACCGGCTCGACCATCGAGGTGCCGATCTACCCGTTGCTGCAGCAGGGAGGCACCGCAGGCACCGTGGTACCGAAGATGGCGGACCTCATCTCTTCGGAGATCGCTCAACACGGGTCCTCCAACGTCAGCGTGATCGGTGACTCCGCGGGCGGCAACCTCGCGCTGGCGGCCGTGGAGTACGAGGTGGCCCACGGTCAGCCCGTGCCGTCGTCGATGGTTCTGCTGTCTCCATGGCTGGACCCGTTCATGACCAATCCGAACATTGCGTTGGTCCACGATCCCCTACTCCCGGTTGTGCCTGGGCAAGTGATCGGCAGGGAGTGGGCGGGAGGCCTTCCCGAGAACAACTACATGGTGAGCCCGCTGTTCGGATCGCTTAGCGGACTGCCGCCGACATACGTCTACGAGGGCTCCTCAGACATCCTGGCGCCCGACGTGCTCGTCCTGCAGCACAACGCCGCGATTACCGGGGCACCGATCAGCTTCGTACTGGCCAAGGGCGAGATTCACGACTGGATAATCCTCACCGTGGACGGCCCCCAATACTGGCCGCAGATCAACCGGGAGCTCAGTATCTAACCGCGGCGCGATGGGAAGAGACGACCGGTGCGG
>NZ_JAFBAT010000203.1 GCF_019247615.1 Mycobacterium sp.
CGGCAGGCCGAGATCACTCAGGAAATCAGCGAAATCGTCGGTGGCGCAAACGCGCTCGCCGAGGCCGCCAAGTAGCTACGAGGAAGCGAACAGATATGACTGCTACAGACGAAAAGACCGAAAAGAAGTCGTCGAACTCCGACACCAGCGGCCGGGTGGTTCGGATCGCCGGGCCCGTCGTCGACGTCGAGTTCCCGCGCGGCTCGGTGCCGCAGCTGTTCAACGCGCTCAACGCCGAGATCACGTTCGAGTCGCTCGCTAAAAAATTGACGTTGGAGGTGGCGCAGCACCTCGGCGACAACCTGGTGCGCACGATCTCGTTGCAGCCTACCGATGGGCTGGTCCGGGGAGTCGAGGTCACCGACACGGGCAACGCGATTTCGGTGCCGGTCGGTGAAGGCGTCAAGGGCCACGTCTTCAACGCCCTGGGCGACTGCCTGGACGACCCCGGATACGGAGAAGACTTCGACCACTGGTCGATTCACCGCAAGCCGCCGGCCTTCGAGGATCTGGAGCCGCGGACCGAGATGCTCGAGACGGGGCTCAAGGTCGTCGATCTGCTGACGCCGTATGTGCGCGGCGGCAAGATCGCGCTGTTCGGCGGCGCCGGGGTGGGCAAGACGGTGCTCATCCAGGAGATGATCAACCGCATCGCCCGAAACTTCGGCGGCACTTCGGTTTTCGCGGGGGTGGGCGAGCGCACCCGCGAGGGCAACGACCTTTGGGTCGAGCTCAAGGAAGCCGACGTGCTCAAGGACACCGCGCTGGTGTTCGGTCAGATGGACGAGCCGCCCGGCACCCGTATGCGGGTGGCGCTGTCCGCGCTGACGATGGCGGAGTGGTTCCGTGACGAGGCCGGCCAGGACGTGTTGTTGTTCATCGACAACATTTTCCGGTTCACCCAGGCCGGCTCCGAGGTGTCGACATTGCTCGGTCGCATGCCGTCGGCGGTGGGGTACCAGCCGACGCTGGCCGACGAGATGGGCGAGTTGCAGGAGCGCATCACCTCGACGCGGGGCCGCTCGATCACGTCCATGCAGGCGGTATACGTGCCCGCAGACGACTACACCGACCCCGCACCCGCGACCACATTCGCCCACCTGGACGCCACAACCGAGCTTTCCCGTAACGTGTTTTCCAAGGGCATCTTCCCGGCCGTGGACCCGCTGGCGTCAAGCTCGACCATCCTCGACCCGAGCGTTGTGGGCGACGAGCACTACCGGGTGGCGCAGGAGACCATCCGAATCCTGCAGCGCTACAAGGACCTTCAAGACATCATCGCCATTCTCGGCATCGACGAGCTTTCGGAAGAGGACAAGCAGCAGGTTCAGCGTGCGCGACGCATCGAGCGGTTCCTGTCGCAGAACATGATGGCGGCCGAGCAGTTCACCGGTCAGCCGGGTTCGACGGTGCCGTTGAAGGAGACCATCGAGGCGTTCGACAAATTGACGAAGGGCGACTTCGACCACATACCCGAGCAGGCGTTCTTCTTGATCGGCGGCCTCGATGACTTGGCGAAGAAGGCCGAGAGCTACGGCGCCAAACTCGAGGACTGAGCCGAAAGGTGTTGTGGCATGGCTGAGATGAACGTGCAAATAGTCGCGGTCGACCGAGAAATGTGGTCGGGCGAGGCGACGTTCGTGTTCACCCGCACCACCGTCGGGGAGATCGGCATCCTGCCGCGCCACATTCCGTTGGTCGCTCAGCTCGTCGACGACGCCATGGTGCGGGTCGAGCGCGAAGGCGACGACGATCTGCGGATCGCGGTGGATGGCGGCTTCATGTCGGTGACCGAAGAGGGAGTCAGCATCCTCGCGGAGTCGGCAGAGTTCGAGTCGGAGATCGACGAGAGCGCCGCCAGGGAGGCCGCCGAGTCGGACGATCCGCGTATCGCCGCCCGGGGGCGCGCCAGATTGCGCGCCGTCGGCGCGATCGACTGACCGGCCTCGGATAAGGCGATGAGCGCGCCCATGGTCGGCATGGTCGCGCTCGTCGTCGTGTTAGGGGTGGCAGTCCTGGCACTCAGTTACCGGCTGGTGAAGCTGCGCCAGGGTGGCACGGCGGGGATCATGCGCGACATCCCTGCGGTCGGCGGCCATGGCTGGCGGCACGGCGTAATCCGTTATCGCGGAGGCGAAGCCGCGTTCTATCGGCTGTCCAGCGTCAGGCTGTGGCCGGATCGCCGGCTCAGCCGGCGAGGCGTGGAGATCGTGTCGCGGCGTGCGCCGCGCGGCGACGAGTTCGACATCATGACCGACAGGATCGTCGTGCTGGAACTACGCGACACGACACAGGACCGCCGCTCGGGATACGAACTCGCGCTCGACCACGGCGCGTTGACCGCGTTCTTGTCCTGGCTGGAGTCCCGTCCGTCACCGCGCGCGCGCCGTCGCAGCGTCTGACTACCACGGGCTGACGGTCTGGCATCCGTATTCTTCGGGCGCGACGTCGCGCACCGTTTCGCTGAACTGCCAGCGATGCCCCGCGAGATCCTCGACAGTGCATTCCCGCTCTCCGTACTCCCGGTCGACCGGCGGCTCCAGCACTTTCGCGCCGGCCGCCCGGGCGCGGTCGAACTGGCCGTCCACGTCGGCGACCCGCACCTTGATCTCGTGCGTGACGACACCGGCCGTCGGGGGGTGCCGCTCGCCGGCGACGTCGGCGACGATCATGGCGCCGCCGGCGCCGATGCTCAGCTGGGCGCGGTGGCTGTCGCCGATCCGTGTTCGCTCGACGAAGCCGAACGCGGCAGCGAGCCAGTCCACCGCCGCGCGCACGTCCGGATAGACGAGCACCGGGATCACCGCGACCGGCGGGATCGATCGGTTCTGTTTCACTGCGACACTTCAGCTTTCGTCCGGCTCGCCGCCCCGCCGGCCCCCGGGTTTCCAAAGCACATCGCCGCCCGGGTTGGCCGCACGCGCCAGGATGAACAGCAGGTCCGACAGCCGGTTGAGGTATTTCGCCGGCAACGCGCTGACGCTCTCCGGCGCAGCATCGACCGCGGCCCATGCCGACCGCTCGGCCCGGCGCACCACCGTGCGGGCGACGTGCAACAGCGCTGACAAGGTCGAACCTCCCGGCAAGACAAAGGAATTCAGCGCTGGCAGATGCTCGTTATAGGTGTCACACCAACCTTCGAGCCGATCGATGTAGGCCTGGGCTACTCGCAGCGGAGGATGTTCGGGGTTGTCGATCACGGGAGTCGACAGGTCCGCGCCCGCGTCGAACAAGTCGTTTTGAACCTGCCGCAGCACACTGGTGACTTCCTCGTCGGGTTGACCGAGGGCAACCGCGGCGCCGATCGCGCAGTTGGCCTCGTCGCAATCCGCGTAGGCCACCAGGCGGGGGTCGTTCTTCGAGACCCGTGAGAAATCGCTCAATCCGGTGGTCCCGTCGTCGCCCGTTCGCGTGTAAATGCGGGTCAGGTGTATCGCCATGAGCAAACCGTACTCGCCGGACCGACTTGGCTGATTGCTTGACTTGCCCCCTCGCCGCTCCCGCGGCTGGTGGTGCCCCCACCTCACTCCGCTCCGCGGAGTGCATCGTCGCCAAGCGAGGCTGACTGACAAGCCGATACCCCTTCACTACACTGACCCGGGTGGCGGAGCGTTTCGTGGTGACCGGCGGCAATCGGTTGTCAGGCGAAGTCGCAGTGGGGGGCGCGAAAAACAGCGTGCTCAAGCTCATGGCCGCGACACTGTTGGCTGAGGGCACCAGCACCATCACCAACTGTCCGGACATCCTCGACGTTCCGCTGATGGCAGAGGTACTGCGTGGTCTGGGCGCTACCGTCGAACTCGACGGCGACGTCGCCCGCATCACGTCGCCCGACGAGCCCAAGTACGACGCCGACTTCGCGGCGGTGCGGCAGTTTCGGGCCTCCGTCTGCGTGCTGGGTCCGCTTGTCGGCCGCTGCAAGCGGGCCAGGGTCGCTCTACCGGGGGGTGACGCGATCGGGTCGCGCCCGCTGGACATGCATCAGGCGGGCCTGCGGCAGCTGGGCGCGCAATGCAACATCGAGCACGGTTGCGTGGTTGCCCAGGCAGACGCCTTGCGGGGGGCGGAGATTCAGCTGGAATTCCCCTCCGTCGGCGCGACCGAGAACATCCTGATGGCCGCGGTCCTGGCCGAGGGCGTCACCACGATTCACAATGCGGCGCGCGAACCCGACGTGGTCGACTTGTGCACGATGCTCAACCAGATGGGAGCTCAGGTCGAGGGCGCCGGCTCCCCGACCATGACCATCACCGGCGTCCCGCGGCTGCATCCGACCGAGCACCGCGTGATCGGAGACCGCATAGTGGCCGCTACGTGGGGCATCGCGGCGGCTATGACACGTGGCGACATCGCGGTGACCGGTGTCGATCCGGCGCACCTGCAGGTAGTGCTGCACAAGTTGCACGACGCCGGCGCCACCGTGACCCAGACGGACAACAGCTTTCGGGTGGCCCAGTACGAGCGCCCGAAGGCCGTCAACGTCGCGACATTGCCGTTCCCCGGGTTTCCGACCGATTTGCAACCGATGGCGATCGCGCTCGCGTCGATCGCGGATGGCACCTCGATGATCACCGAGAACGTGTTCGAGGCCCGCTTCCGCTTCGTCGAGGAGATGATCCGCCTCGGCGCCGACGCCCGCACCGACGGGCACCACGCCGTCGTGCGGGGCCTGCCCCAACTCTCGAGCGCTCCGGTATGGTGTTCGGACATCCGCGCGGGCGCGGGCTTGGTGTTGGCCGGCCTGGTCGCCGACGGCGACACCGAGGTCCACGACGTCTTCCACATCGACCGCGGCTACCCGTTATTCGTGGAGAACCTGGCTATTTTGGGAGCCGAGATCGAGCGGGTAGAGTAGGCGGCAGGTAATGCCCGCCAGGCGCGGCCGTCACTCGAAGACGGCCGAAACCGGGGCTTGACTCCCATGCCGGATGAGTATTAAGCTGGCAGGGTTGCCCCAAAGCGGGCGAAACAACCAAGAGTGTTGCTTGAGAACTCAATAGTGTGTTTGGTGGTTTCATATTTTGTTGTTGTTTTTTGACCATACTTTGCACCCCCCGTGTGTGGGTATGGTCGTTTTTTGATGCCAGTATATTGGCGTCTTGTCAGGTATCTCTGATTCTAAATTCGATTCACGCATCAGCGTGGGTAGATTTTGTTTGGAGAGTTTGATCCTGGCTCAGGACGAACGCTGGCGGCGTGCTTAACACATGCAAGTCGAACGGAAAGGTCTCTTCGGAGA
>NZ_JAFBAT010000251.1 GCF_019247615.1 Mycobacterium sp.
TAGTGTTGACCAAATTTACCCTGCCATGACTCCTGGATCGCCGCCACCCTGGTGTGACGTTTTGTCATAATCTGGTGACTGTGAGCGGCGACGCCTCTTCATCCAGTCGGTTGGGGCGCATTCCGCGCAGTCGCCTAACCGTGATCGTGGTGGTCGTGGCTGTCCTGCTGGTCGGTGTGCTTGCCTTCATCGCGGTGAAGCTGACGCAGAGTAAAAGAGGCGCTTTGCCCCCCACCGCGGCTCAGGCGCCACCGGAGAGTTTCGCCATTCCGGGCTGCTACAACATGTCGGCCCCGCCGGTCGAGCGTCCCAGGAAGCTCAACGTCCTGGGATGCGCCAGCGTAGCCGTTGCGCTGCAGGACATGTCGTGGAGCTCGTGGGGTCCACAGGGCGCCGACGGAACCGGCACCGCCGTTTTCAAGATCTGCGACCCCAATTGCGCGGCGGGTTATCAGCTCACCGATCCCGTCGTCGTGCACGCCTGGAATGCGGAGCCGCCGCGGCCCGACGCCATCTGTCAGCGGGGCCTGAAGATCTTCGGCGACGTCATCCTCGCCTTCCCGAAGGCGGTGCCGCCGCCCACCGCGCAGAAGATGAACACCCAGTACAACGGGATGCCGGCGGTGCACTACGTCAATTACGAGAGCGCCAATGCGCGCGACACACAGTTCATCGGCTACACCTTCTGCAACTAGGCGCGTGGTCAGACCTCGATGACGGCGGCGCCCCCCTGGCCCCACCTGCACGGAGCGGATCGACACCGCGAATCGGCTCAGATACCGTAATAGCAATAGTAGTGGGCTAAAGTTGGCCGAGGGTGTCTCTCCGGCCCCGGTCACGACACAATGAGCCCATGACCATCACGCCCTTGGTTGACCGCGACGCAAGCCCGTCCGCCGCTCATCGCATCGCCGCGATGCTGATCGGCGTGGGCACCCTCCATTTTCTGACGCCGAAACCGTTCGATGCCATTGTTCCCGCCGAATTGCCCGGAGGGGCACGGCTTTACACGTACGCATCGGGGGTTGCCGAACTGTCCATCGGGGCGCTGCTGCTGCCGCGACGCACCCGGCGGTCGGCGGCGCTGGCCGCCGCCCTGTTGTTCGTCGCGGTGTTCCCGGCAAACGTCAACATGGTCCGGCTGTGGTGGGACAAGCCCTGGCCCATGCGCATAGTCGCCATCGCCCGGCTTCCGCTGCAGATCCCGATGATCATGACCGCGCTCAAAATCAGGCGGGATAGCTGACGTACCACACCGGCAACACGAGTCCCTGCGGTAGGAGCGCGCGTTCTGCCCGCCTCCGAGCGACAATCGCGCGTCGACGCAGCTCGGCACCGCTGTCGGCGGGGTTCGTCGCTCCGAGTCGGGAGGCAGTTGGGTGCCGAGGAATTCGGAGGATGTTGCACAATGTGACCACCGCGGCGTGAACATGCGTCAACATTTCAATGTGTAATCCCCACAGCGGGAACCTGATTGGGCATCGGGATGTCCAATGCGGATTTCGCAGGGCCAGCGTTGTACAGGAGTCCCCGTGAGCAGAACAAGCATCTCAGCGCTCCTCGCGCTGGCCGCCGCGTTGATGATCGGCATCGGCGATGTCCTCGAACAACAATCCGCGCAGGAGGTCACCGACAAACGCGTCAGCACCTTCGACCTGTTCCGTCGACTGCTGCGCGATCGCCGTTGGTGGACCGGCAGCCTGGTGGCCGCCGCCGGTTTCGGACTGCAGGCCGCCGCACTCGGCTTCGGGTCCGTGGTGCTTGTGCAGGCGCTGTCGGTTACCTCGTTGCTGTTCGCCCTGTTGATCAGCGGCATCGTGAACCATCGAAGAATCACTCGCTGGCAGGCGATTTGGGCCCTGCTGCTCGCGGCCGCCGTCACCGTGGTGGTGACCGTCGGGAACCCACAAGCCGGAAACCCGCGCGGGTCGCTTCACACCTGGGCCGTCGTGGCCGCGGTCATGGGCGCGGGCCTTCTCCTGTGCGTGCTCGGCGCTCGTAAGTTCTCCGGTTCGGTCGGCGCGATGTTGCTGGGAGTGATGTCCGGTTCGATGTGGGGCCTGTTCTCGGTACTGACAAAGGGCGTGGTCGACCAGCTTGGCCACGGTATTCCGGCATTGTTGCGCACGCCGGAGTTGTATGTGTGGGCGCTGTTGGGGATCTCCGCCACGGCCTGGGAGCAGTCGGCGTTTCGGGCCGGCCCGTTGACGGCCTCACTGCCCGCGGTGACTGTCACCGAGCCCCTCGTCGGATCGGTGCTCGGTATCACCGTGCTCGGTGAAACGCTGAACACCACCCATACAGGGATGGTCGCTCTTTGCGTGTCGGTCGCGGTGATGATGGCGGCCACGGTGGCGCTGGCCCACAGCCAGGCCGCCACGACCCCGACGGCCGGATCGGCGCAAGCAAATTCACCTGAGCCCAAGCGCGTGTGACTAGTCGCTGAATCGCCGCCGGCCGTTCACCCAATGGCTGTGGCTGACCGCCATGAGGGCGGCGTATGCTCTGGCGGTTTCGAGCCGAACGCGCACATGGCATGCTGACAAATGGCCTCGCGCATAATTGTTCGCGAGTTCATCGAGCGGCCCTGTGGAGGGATAAGTGAGCACATCAGACGAACAGCACGAGCCCAGCGGAGAACTGCCGGTGATCCATCTCTCTCAACTGCTGCGTGCGCCGGTGCTGTCCCGCTCGGGCGAGACCGTCGGTCGCGTCGAGGACGTGATCGTACGGTTGCGCAGCGCGGAGGAATATCCGTTGGTGACCGGCATCGTCGCCGGCGTCGGCGGGCGGCGAGTCTTCATCGGTAGCAAATCCATCCACGAGTTCGAACCGAAGCAGATCGTGATGGCCAAGAACAAGGTGGACCTTCGCGGTTTCGAGCGCCGCGAGGGTGAGGTGCTGCTGCGCGCGGATGTGCTCGGGCACCGGCTGATCGATGTGGCCGCGGTCGAGTTGGTGCGTGCCTACGACGTCGAGCTGGAAGACACGGGCGCCGGCTGGGTGCTCGCGAGGCTCGATACCCGGCGTCCCCCAAGGCTTTTCGGATTGATCAAGGGCTCCGGCGGGCACGCGCCCCGCGACTGGAAGGCGTTCGAACCGCTGATCGGCCATGCCCGCTCCAACGCCCTGCGCCGCCTTTCCGGCCGGGTCGGCGGGTTCAAACCCGCCGAGATCGCCGACCTTCTCGAGGACGCCGACAAGGGCGAAGCCGGTGAAATCCTCGATCGGGTGCAAAGCGATCCCGAGCTGGAAGCCGACGTTTTCGAGGAGCTCGAACCCGAGAAGGCGAGCCGGCTCCTGGACGACATGCGCGACGACAAGGTCGCGGCCCTCTTGGGCCGGATGCGCGCCGACGACGCCGCCGACGCAATCGCGGACCTCCGCCAATCTCGCCGGCGGCGCGTACTGGACCTGATGCCGATCGCGCAACGCACCAAGGTGATCACCCTGATGGGATTCAACCCCGAAAGTGCCGGCGGCTTGATGAACGTCGACTTTGTTTCGTGCGCCTCCAGTGCAACCGCGGGCACGGCATTGGCGCTGATCGCGGATGCCCGCACCATACAGCCCGAGGCGCTCATCAAGATGCATGTCCTCGACGAGGACAAGCGCCTGGCCGGTGTGGTCTCCGTGATCGCCTTACTTCAGGCTCAACCGAGCGAAAGCGTTGGCGCCCTTATGGATTCCGATCCAGTGCGGGTCACCGCCGACGCCGATCTGACAGACATCGCGCTCTTGATGGCAGACTTCAACCTTTACAGCATCCCCGTGGTCGACGATCAGGACCGCGTGCTCGGCGTGGTCACGGTCGACGATGTCCTGGAGGCCACCATTCCCGAGGACTGGCGTCGCCGCGAACCGGCCCCGCGCCCGGTCCGCGAATTCACCCAACCCGACGACGAGCGCAACGCTCCTGTGGGGGGAGGTGAGGCGCCGTGACCTCGGGCGCTGACGAAGCCACCCGGCCCGAGGCGCCGGCCGAACAAGTCGCGCCGAGGAGCAGCGCGGTGCTCGACACCGCCCATCTGGGTGACATCGAGGGCGCCTTCGGGCGCATCAGCGTCGGGGAGACGGACCATCCCCGCACGTTGAAGACCCGGCTGCTGACTCTGCTGGCTATCGTCGGTCCAGGGATCATCGTGATGGTCGGCGACAACGACGCCGGTGGAATCGCCACGTACGCCCAAGCCGGCCAGAACTACGGCTATTCCCTGCTGTGGGTGCTGCTGCTGCTCGTCCCGGTGCTGATCGTCAACCAGGAGATGGTGGTCCGCCTTGGCGCGGTGACCGGTGTGGGGCATGCCCGGTTGATCAACGAACGGTTCGGCCGCGGTTGGGGCTGGTTTTCCGTCGGCGACCTGTTCTTGCTCAACTTCTTGACGATCGTCACCGAATTCATCGGCATCACCCTGGCCGCCGACTACATCGGCATCTCCAAATACATCGTCGTACCGATTGCGGCGGCCGCACTGGTAGCGATCATGGCCAGCGGCAGTTTCCGGCGCTGGGAGCGCGCCATGTTCGTCTTCATCGCCATCACCCTGTTGCAGATCCCGATGCTGTTGATGTCGCATCCGCAATGGGCGCACGCAGCGAAATCGCTTGTCGTGCCGAGTATCGCGGGTGGCGTGAGCTCGGATGCGGTGCTATTGATCATCGCCATCGTCGGCACCACGGTGGCCCCCTGGCAGCTGTTTTTCCAGCAGTCCAACATCGTCGACAAACGCATCACGCCCCGGTTCATGGCGTACGAACGGGCCGACACCGTGCTCGGAGCCTTCGTCGTGATCGTCGGCGCCGCCGCGCTGCTCATGACCGGCGACTGGGCGGCGCGGTCCACCAACACCGTCGGCGGCTTCACCGACGCCGGCGCGGTCGCGCATTTGCTCGGCCAGCACAGCGCGACGCTCGGCTCGTTCTTCGCCATCGTGCTGCTGGATGCCTCGATCATCGGCGCGGCCGCGGTGACCCTGGCTACCAGCTACGCGTTCGGCGACGTGTTCGGCCTGAAGCACTCGCTGCATCGCGGATTCGCCGACGCCAAACAGTTCTACGTGTCCTACACCGCCATGGTGGTATTGGCGGCGGCGATCGTGTTGATTCCCGGCGCCCCGCTCGGTTTGATCACCACCGCCGTACAGGCCCTCGCAGGACTGCTTTTGCCCAGCGCCAGCGTGTTTCTGCTGCTGTTGTGCAATGATCGTGAAGTGTTGGGGCCCTGGGTCAATCGGCCCTGGCTCAACTGGGTCGCCGGGGTGATCGTCGGCACCCTGCTGCTGCTGTCGGGCATCCTGATGGCCACCACCCTGTTCCCCCACATCGACGTCGTCGCGGTCGCGGGCTACCTCGCCCTGGCGCTGGTCCTACTCGCGGTCGCCGCGGTTCCGGTGCTGCGCTGGATGGCCCGTCGTCAGCCGGCGCCACCGGCTCCGAAAACCCCGGTGCGCCCGGTCGACCGCAGCACCTGGCGGATGCCGCCCCTGACCCTGCTCGAACCGGTCACCTGGTCTCCTGGCACCCGACTCGGCATGATCGCCCTGCGCAGCTACCTGGTGATCGGCGCGGTGCTGCTGGTGGTCAAAGCTGTCCAGCTCAGCCGCTGAGCCGCTTGTCGCGGCGCAGTAGCTGAGCGGCGTTTCGCCACCGCCCATCGCCGGCGACGCGAACCAAGAACGCCCTACACCGTGCGAGCCAGCCGGTCGGCAAGCAACTCAGCGAACCGTGCCGGATCCTCGAGTGCACCGCCTTCAGCTAAGAGTGCTGTGCCATAGAGCAATTCGGCGGTCTCGGCGACAGCGGCATCGTCGGCGCGGTCCTTATGCGCATCCCGTAGGCCGGTGACAAGCGGGTGTTTCGGGTTGAGTTCGAGGATCCGCTTTCCGACCGGAACGGTCTGGCCGGAGGCACGGTAGAGGCGCGCGAGCGCCGGCGTGATGCCGAAGGCGTCGGTGATCAGGCAGGCCGGCGACTCGGTCAGCCGGGTCGACAGCCGCACTTCCTTGACGTGGTCGCTCAGGGTGTCCTTCAACCAGTTCAGCAGGTCGGAGAACTCTTTTTGCTGCTCCTCGCGCTCGGCGTCGCTTGATTCATCCCCCGAACCCAGGTCCACCTCGCCCTTTGCCACCGACTGCAAGGGTTTGCCGTCGAACTCCGTCACGGTCCCTACCCACACCTCGTCAACCGGGTCGGTAAGGACCAACACCTCGTAGCCCTTAGCCTTGAATGCCTCCAGGTGCGGGGACTTCAGGATTTGCTGGCGGGTCTCGCCCGTAGCGTAGAAGATCTTTTCCTGGCCATCGTTCATCCGTTCGACGTACTCGGCCAGGGTCGTGGACTCCTCGTCACTGTGTGTTGAGGCGAACGACGAAATGCGCAGCAGGGTGTCCTGGTTGTCGAAGTCCGACAGCAAACCCTCTTTGAGGACCCTGCCGAACTGGGTCCACAAGGTGCGGTAATCGTCGGGCCGCTCGGATTGCATCTCCGTGATGGTCGACAGGACCTTCTTGGTCAGCCGACGACGGATCGCCTTGATCTGCCGGTCTTGCTGCAGAATTTCCCGGGAAACGTTGAGCGACAGGTCCTGCGCGTCGACGACACCTTTGATGAAGCGCAGGTATTCCGGCATGAGCTCGTCGCAATCGCCCATGATGAACACGCGCTTGACGTACAGCTGGACCCCCGTGTGGGCGTCCCGGTTGAACAGGTCGAACGGCGCGTGGGACGGGATGAACAGCAACGCCTGATACTCGAAGGTGCCCTCGGCCCTCATGGTGATGACCTCGAGCGGATCGTCCCACGCGTGTGCGATGTGCTTGTAGAACTCTTTGTACTCCTCGTCGGACACCTCTTCTTTGGGCCTGGCCCAGAGCGCCTTCATCGAGTTGAGGGTCTCGGATTCGATCGTGACGGTTTCTTCGCCACCTGCCCCTTCGCCGTCTGAAGCAGCGGGTTCCCGCCGCTCGACTTCCATCCGGATCGGCCAGGCGATGAAGTCGGAGTACTTCTTGATCAGGTTCCTGATCTTCCACTCCGCCGTGTAGTCGTGGAGCTCGTCCTCGGCGTCTTCGGGCTTCAGGTGCAGCGTGACTGACGTTCCCTGCGGAGCGCCCTCGACGGATTCGATCGTGTAAGTACCCTCACCGCTGGATTCCCACCGCGTGGCTTCGCTCTCGCCGGCTTTGCGCGTCAGCAACTCGACCTTGTCGGCCACCATGAAAGACGAGTAAAAACCGATACCAAACTGGCCGATCAATTCTTCGGAGGCGGCAGTGTCCTTGAGGTTCTTGGCCTCTCGCAACTGCTCGCGCAACTCCGCGGTGCCCGACTTGGCCAGGGTTCCGATCAAGTCCACGACCTCGGCGCGAGTCATCCCAATGCCGTTGTCGCGGACCGTCAGGGTGCGGTTTTCCTTGTCCGTCTCGATCTCGATGTGCAGATCGGAGGTGTCGACTTCGAGGTCCTTGTTGCGGAACGCTTCCAGCCGCAGCTTGTCCAGCGCATCGGAGGCGTTGGAGATCAGCTCCCGCAAGAACGAATCCTTGTTGGAGTAGACCGAGTGGACCATCAAATCCAGCAGTTGCCGGGCCTCTGCCTGAAACTCCAACTGCTCGACACGTGCGTTCATGAGATTTCCTTCGTCGACATATCATGCGAATTTACTAGGTCCGAAGCGACCTGCGCTGGGGCCCAAGGGAAGGGGAATCAGGTGACCATTGCTCAACGCGAACGTGCCGCCCTCGTCGAGACAATGCGTGGTGTCGGACCGGACGCACCCACTCTCTGCGAGGGCTGGAAGACGCGGGATTTGGCCGCCCACCTGGTGATCCGGGAATACCGCCTGGACGCCGCGCCCGGCATTGTCATCCCCTTTTTCGCTTCCCACACCGCCAATGTGCAGAAGCAGGTCACCGAGCGGGCCGGTTGGGACGACTTGATGGACAAGGTCGCGGCCGGTCCGCCGATCTACTCGCCGCTCAAGCTGCTCGACCCGGTGGCCAACGTCGCCGAGATGTTCATTCACCACGAGGACGTGCGCCGGGCACAGCCGGGCTGGGAGCCGCGCGTGCTCGAACAAGGACTGGTCGGCGCGCTGCGTCGCACGCTGCCGTTGATGGGCAGGCTGACGCTCGCGAAGGTCCCTGGCCGGGTCGTGTTGCGCACCCAGGATGGCAAGACGGTGCTCGGCGTGGGCCGCGGCCCGACCGTTGTGGTGACCGGAACACCCGAGGAATTGCTGCTGTTCGCCGTCGGCCGGGAGGCGCGGGTCGAGCTGGATGGTGATGAGTCGGCGGTGCAGGCGGTTCGCGACGCGCCGAAGGGGCTCTGAACGACCCCGTCACGCGGCCACTTCGGCGCCACGAGGAGGGTGACATCCGCCCCAGAAAGTCGGTAGCGCATGCGCTGTGAAGATCGGCCGGGCGACGCGGCCGTGGTTCGTTCTCGCCCTGCCCGGTTATCGAGTAACGATTTTCGTCACGCGATGGCGGCGCCCACCAGGTGGCCGATCGCGTAGGTGATCGCCAGCGCCAGACCGCCACCGATGACATTGCGAATCACCGCGCGGCCCTGCGGCGCGCCACCCAGTCCCGCCGACACCGCCCCGGTGAGCACCAAAGCCAGGAGTACCGCTACGACGGTGGCCGGGATCCGCCAAGCCGCGGGCGCCACCAAGATCACGATCAACGGCAAGAGTGCGCCCAACGTGAACGACAGCGCCGAGGACAGCGCCGCGTGCCACGGGTTGCTGAGCTCGTCGGGGTCGATACCCAGTTCAACTTCGGCATGAGCGGCGAAAGGATTGTGGTCGGTGAGTTCCTCGGCCACGGTGCGCGCGGTCGCCGGCGTCAGGCCTTTGCCTTCCAGCAACTCGGCAAGTTCGTCCAACTCGGCGGCCGGATCGTCCTGCAACTCCTGAAGTTCCTTGGCCAACAACGCCTGTTCGGTGTCCCGCTGGGTGCTGACCGAGACGTATTCTCCCAACGCCATCGACACGGCGCCGGCTGCCAGACCGGCGATTCCAGCAGTCATTATCGGAGCGCGTGCCGCCGTCGCCGCCGCTACGCCGACGACAATCCCCGCCGTGGAGACGATTCCGTCGTTGGCACCCAGGACTCCTGCCCGCAGCCAATTCAGCTTCGATGAAACCGAACCCACATGGGGCTCGGCGGCATGGGATGTGGTCGACACGGCCGCAACGATATACATCGAAATGGCCGCTGACCAGCCAACAAAGGCTTGCCAAAGCTAGACGACCCTTACCTTATTTCCGGTTGAGAGGTCGCTCACCGATCGCGTAATGCCCTACTGGTTGGGCGATTTGGGAGCGCGGACCTCGGCCCGAAGGCCATGCATGTGGCCTGCACAGCGGATCCATAGACAGGCTATTTAGCGTGGAGGCCGTCAGGGGGTGAAGGCACTCACTTATGGACGGATGAGGGAACCATGAAACAGATGCGAATCATTGCGGGGGGAACCATCGCCGGTGCTCTAGTCGCCGCGGCGCTGGGTATGGGCGCTGGTTCGGCGACCGCCGCTCCGGGGGCGCCGCCGCCGGCTCCACCAGGGGGCCATGGCGCGCCGCCGGCGGACAAGTATGGAGGGCCGGCGCCGGGGGACGTTCAACCACCGGCCGGCCTCGGCGTTCCGGGCGGCCCCGGAGACCACGGCGGACCTCTAGGTGGTCCGGGCGGTCCCCCGCCTGGTCAGCCGGGCGGTCCCGCTGGGCCTCCGGTCGATCAGCGGGGCGATCCCGGACCTGCTCGGCTGGGTGACCACGACAGCCCCGGCCAATGGCGCGGCGATCCTCAGCGCGGCTACTTCCACGGCGCGCCGTGGGGTGACGGACCCGCCCCCTGGGGATGGGGGGCGCCACCGAGGCCGGCCTGGGACAGGCCGCTCCCGCCGCCCGGGGAGCGTTGGGCGTACGGCCCGGTCAACTACTGGGGCTACGGCGAAACACCCGTCTGGGATCCCGGATTCAACCAGTGGGGCTTTTGGTTCTTCGGAGTCTGGATCCCGCTGTAAGGGGCAATCCGGGCCGCTCCGTCACCGAGTCGGTCCGGGGAGTTGTGTTCTAACTAGCCAACTCCGAGGTTGATTTCGTCGACCACCCATTGGGTGTAGTCGAGGTACTCGTCGATGCCGAGGACGGCGGACACTGGCACGGCGCTGGATGCAACGCCTTGCCCGGCGGCCCAACTCAAGCAGTCGACAATCTCTTGGGCGCTCCGACCAGGACATGCATGCGGATCGCGACGGGCGCGATGCCCCTCAGGGCCGGATGCGAATTTGGCTGCCGGTTTGAGCGCGGCATCGGCGTCACCTCCGATCCAAATCGGAAGGTGCGGCTGCTGAACGGGTTTGGGCTCGAATGCGATGTCCCAAAATGACATTCTGGTGTGTGACGGCTTAACGACGGCGTCGACCACGCCGCGGGGGTGTGCGCAACCCAACGCCGCAGATCGTAATATAGCAGAACTGCTATAATCTGAAGGATGACGTCATACGGTGGCGACTTGATCCGCGAGGCGCGGCGGCGCGCAGGCCTCACGCAGGCGCAGTTGGCAAGCGATGCCGATACGACCCAATCGGCGATCGCCCGTTGGGAATCCGGCCGCACCGCAGTCAGTCTCGACGACGTCCGGCGCTTGGTGCGCCTGTGTGGCTTCGAGCTCGAGCTCATGCTCGTACCGCGCGACGACAGTGACATGGCCCAGGCGAAACGGCTTGCCGGCCTCAGCGGGCAGGAACGGATCGAGCGCCATGCCCGGGTGGCACGTCAGCTCACGGCGCTTCGACAGGCTGGACGGAGTTGACGTGGAGCTCGACCTCGCCCGCATCGTGGAGGCCTTGAGCCGAAACAAGGTGGCGTACATCCTGATCGGCGGCCTGGCCGCGGTCTACCACGGCTCGCCCTTCCCGACGGAGGACGCCGACATCACCCCCGAGACGGACCGGCGAAACCTCGACAAGTTGGCCACCGCGCTACGCGAACTCAACGCGCGAGTCCGCACCGACTCCGCGCCGGGCGGCCTGCCTTTCCGTTGTGACGGCGAGACACTCGCCGCCGGTAAGACGTGGAGCCTCACCACCGACGCCGGCGATCTCGATGTCACTTTCCAGCCGTCCGGCACACGCGGATACCGTGATCTACGCCGCGATGCGGCCCGCGTCCAGCTCTACGGCGCGACCGTGAGCATCGCATCGCTAAGCGACGTCATCCGATCGAAGCAAGCGGCCAACCGGCCCAAGGACCAGCGAATGCTGCCGACCCTGCGCGAAATCCTTGCCCAGCGACACGGTTAGCTCTTGGTCCCCACCGTGATCAGGTCCGAGACAATGCGCGTCCAGAAGGGACGCGGGATGCGGTGCTGATCGCTGACGGTGAAGCCGGCCTCTTCGAACAAGGTCCGCATCTCGGCCGGTGACGCGTTGTGCTGCGGCTTCCATCGATTGGACGCGGACGCCTGCAGCATCGGCTGCCGCGTGCTCAAAGCCGAAACGGCCACCAGCCCGCCTGAGGCCAGCACACGATGGAATTCTCTCAAGGCTGCCGGCTGGTCGAAGAAGTGAAACGCCGACGTTGTGACGACCGCGTCGAGCGCGCCGTCGTTGAAAGGCAATTGCTCGGCCGGACCGCGCAACCACATCACCCGCTCGGATCTCGCCCGCGCCTGGGCGAGCATGCCGTCGCTCATGTCGACGCCGTAGATCGCCTCAGGGTGCAGTTCGCGCTCGATCCGATCACTGAGAATGCCTGTGCCGCAGGCGATGTCAGCGATCTTACGCGCCCCGCGAGAGCGCAGCTGCGCGATTACCTCGTCGTGCGGCGGGCGGTACACCCACTGCTGCAAGAAAGGGAGGTCGTAGGCCGGTGCAAGGAAACTCCACATCCTGGTGACCGCGTCGTTGAGTCCGCGGCGTTGGGCTGCCGTCATCTGCTCAGTATGGAGGTGGGGCTGGCGATCGGCGGCCTGAAAACCTCCTCCCGCATCTTGGCGCGTATGGCCTGAGGGCGCTGATTACCGATTGAGTCGCCGCACAGGGATGTCGACCGGCGTGATTTCAGGTACCGCCCAGTGTGGAGGTGACCGCCGCGAGGGGGAAGGTTCGGTGGCCGGCGACGATTCGCACCGCCCAACATCGGCCGGCGCTGGCCCAGCGAATCGACGTGGCGGTTGACGGGCGCCCAATCGGGGTATGACCAGCTGGGTATCGGATTCGATCGTTGAAGTGAGAGTGGATGGTTGGCTGGTTGGACAGGCTGCAGCGACGGAATCGCCCCGTCGGCGTCGCCATCGCGGTCATCTACAAATACCTCGACGATCAGGGCGGTTATCTATCCGCCCTGATCACGTACTACGGCTTCGTGTCGCTGTTTCCGCTGCTGCTCCTTTTGACTACAGGCCTCGGGGTGGTCCTGTCCGGGCGACCCGACCTGCAAGAGCAGGTGCTGCACAGCACGCTGAGCCAATTCCCGGTCATCGGCACGCAGCTGCATCAGCCCCAGGGGCTCAGCGGAGGGACCGTCGCCGTGGTAGTCGGCGTCCTCGGCGCGCTCTACGGCGGTCTGGGCGTCGGCCAGGCCGTACAGAATGCGATGGATTCGGTGTGGGCGGTCCCGAGAGACAAGCGTCCTAACCTGATCCGATCGCGCTTGCGCAGCCTGCTTTTGCTGCTCGTGCTGGGTTCGGCCGCCATTACCGCCACTGTCCTCTCCGCGGTCGGGCAGGCGACCGGCACGCTCGGTGTCTTCGGCAAGCTCTGCGTCATTCTCGCGACCGTAGGGATCAACTGGCTGATTTGCTTGGTAGCTTTGCGCGTGACCACCGCGCGAGCTCTCACCTACCGCGAGGTTTGGCCCGGAGCGCTTGCGGCGGCCATCATTTGGCAGGTCTTGCAGTGGTTCGGCGCGGGTTACATCCGACACACGGTAAAGACCGCCAGTGCCACCAACAGCGTCTTCGCCTTGGTGCTGGGCCTGCTGGCATTCCTTTTCCTGGTGTCCTCGACGCTGGTGCTGTGTGCTGAGATCAACGTCGTTCTGGTCGAGCGGCTGTATCCGCGCGCGTTGCTCACTCCCTTCACCGATGCTGCGGAACTCACGCCGGCCGATCGCAAAACCTACACCAAGAAGGTAAAAGCCGAGCGAGTCAAGGGCTTTCAGCGTGTTAGTGTCAGGTTTCGCAAGCTGAGCACTAAAGACACCCCTGCGGCTTCACCATCGTCGGCAACAGACGAGCCGGCTAATGGGCACCCCGGCCCGTCTGCCGCTGCAACTCGTCGATGAGTTCTGACGCTTCCGCCTTGGTCATATCCTCGGGAACCTCGCGCCCTGCCTCCTGCGCAAGGGTGTGCACGTAGCTGCGCTGCGGTCCCGTCATCGGCTCGTCACCGGTCACCCAGTCAGACGTGTCCTTGCGCGGATTCTCCCGTGGTGCTTGTTGCATGTCGTCAGTCATGCATTCGGAATAGCCCTCGCACATGTGTGCGAAACCTGGTTTTTTGGTGGCACGGAAAGCTGCCCGCCCCTCACCGACAAAGCGGGCGCCTTGGGCATTTGTCGCTCGGAGGCGGGCAGTAGACCATTAGCTCGCGTGACCCGCGCGGGCCTCACCTTCGCGGGTCAGGCCGGCCGCACCGATCAGCTCTTCGTGCAATTCGAACCACACGGTGTGGTAAGAGTCGATCATCGGCCGGGTCAGCCACATCGCCTCTCCCCGCTGGACTTTGGCATAAGCGGCGTCCAGCCTCCGCTCGTATGCCGACAGCCTCGGGATCTGAGCGGCAACCGTCGCGACGATCGGAATGACGCGCTGATGGATGTCGTCCAGACGTGCTAGCACCGCGGCGTCGTAGTCGGAGTCGTCATGCGTGTTGGGTTGGCCGTCCTTGAGTTGCCAATCCGTCACGCACTCCTTGAAATCCGCATTCACTGGGCGGAATTCACGATATGCGGCCACGATAGCGTCCAAGTCGACCGCCTGCCGTTCCGCCGTCAACAGCTCTTCCAGCCGAGCACGTCCCTCCTGGGACAGACGCAAAGTAGTGGAGTCGAGCACCAGGCCCGAGTCGGTGAGGCGCGCGACCGTCTCGGCGATCGCCGACGCGTCATCATCGATAACGGGCGCCAAGTCTTCAGGGCTGACGCGGCCCTTGAGTCGAATCGCTTGCAGCACATCAAGTTCGATCATTCGGGGTCCCTCGGTGGCTTCCCGCAGGCGTGCAGCGCGGTGAGCATCGTAACTAGGGGCTTGGCCGATACGACGTCGGTGTGTCCGGCGGCGATGGCTGCCCCGACAGCCGAGGGTGACGTGTCGTCCAGACGAATGTAAGGACCGCCGGAGTATGCCCGCAACGGACTTGCCGCACGGGCAATCTCGGCGAGCTCGACCAAGTCGGGCGAGTCGCGCTCCGACCACGCGCTGAGCTCCAAAGCACCTTCAAGGACCTCACCGGCCGTACCGTCGACGGTGATGAGCTTGCCCTCAACCGCCTCGGCCACCCCGGCGCCGCAGCCGACCACCGCCGGACGGTCGATCTCGCGGCTCACCACGGCGGCGTGGGAGGTGACGCCCCCCACTTCCGTCACGATGCCGCGGGCCACCAACATCCCGCCCACATCGTTGGGGCTGGTCGACGACCGCACCAGAATAACGTCTTCACCGTTTTCGGCCGCGTCAATGGCGGCGTCGACATCGGCATAGGCCCGCCCCGAAGCGACGCCCGGGGAGGCCGGAAGACCGCGGGCCAGCAGGGGTGCGGCCATCCTGGTCTCGGGCTGCGGGGATGGCGATAGCAGCGTCTCGATGTGCCCGGGCGTCACCCGGCGCAGGGCCTCGGCGTCATCGATGAGGCCCTCGGCGCGAAAACGTAACGCCAGACGCACTTCAGCCTGCGCCGATCGTCGTGCGGTGCGAGCCTGCAGCAGCCAAAGCCGCCCCTCTTCGACAGTGAACTCGATGTCTTGCGCCTCGCGGTAGAGCTTCTCGAGTTCGCGCGCCGCGGCCACCACCTGGGCGTACACCTCGGGCTGCTCGTCATGCAAGGCGCTGATGGGTTCGCAGTCCGTGGACCCCGACACCACCTGATTGCCCTGACCGCGCGGCAGCCACTCACCGAACGGTTCGTCCTCGCCGGTCATTGGATTGCGCGACAACAGCACTCCGCTGCCCGACAAATCCCCCATGTTCCCAAACACCATGGCTTGCACCACAATTGCGGTACCACCAACGTGATCAAGATTGTGATGGCGCCGATACGTGCGCGCCCGCGACGAATTCCAGGACCGGAACACCGCCTCGATCGCGCCGCGCAGCTGGCCCTGGGCGTCAGCGGGAACCACACCCTTGTTGTCCCCCAGGACGATTCGCCGATACGCCTCGTGGAATCGCCGGCGGGTGTCTTCGGCGAAATCCGCGGTGAACGCCGCCGTCAGCTCTTGGTGCACGGCGTCGGTGATGCCGAGATTCAGTACCGAATCGAGCATGCCCGGCATCGACACGGCGGCGCCGCTGCGCACACTGACCAGCAACGGTCGCCCGCCCCCGCCAAATGAGCGTCCCGTTTCCCGCTCCAGCCACGCCATTGCTCCCAAAATTTGATCCCAGAGGGCGTCGAGGGTGTGCTCCGGGTTGGCGAAGAAGCGCCCACACACTTCGGTGGTGATGCAAAACGCCGGCGGCACCGGCAAACCGTGGGCACGCATCACGTCGATGCCGTGTGCCTTGTTTCCGAGCAGCTCCCGCGACAGCCCAGAACTACCGGTCAAACGCACGACCGGCGGTGCGCTGAATCCGGCCGCGCCGTCAGCCACCGCGCCGCTCGGCGCGCCATGACACATGACATTTGACGTTACGCCAGATGCGTCGCCCGACCGGTATCAGTGGCCACGTCAGCCACGTGAGTATCGTGAGCGAGCCATGAGATGTCGGGAGGTTGCGCAATGAGCACAGTCGTCGGCCAGATTTCGAGGCGTCGAGTCGCCGTCGCCTCGATGGTGGGCACGACGGTAGAGTTCTATGACTTCTACATCTATGCCACGGCCGCCGTCTCCGTTTTCCCGCACCTGTTCTTCCCAAGGGCGATCACAGCACCGCGCCGTTGCCGCCGTTGCCGCCGGGGGCGCCCGAGCCGCCTTTGCCGCCATTGCCGGAGAGCATCCCGCCGGGGCGGCCTGTCTTGCCCGGTGCCGGGCGTCCCATTGGCGCCGTTACCGATCAGCCGGCGCTGCAACAGTGCTTCAGGGGTGCGATGATCACTCCCAGCACGTCTTGCAGTGGTGACGCCTGCCTCCTTGCTGCGGGCATACGCGCACGCGCACGCGCGCAAGGCCTGCACGAATTGCTTGGAACGCCGCCGCCTTGGCGCCGAGGGCCTGATAGCTCTGCGCCTGGGAGCCGAACAGTGCCGCCACGGCCGCCGAGAGCAATCGGCACCGGCCGCAAGCACTTGCGTGGTCGGGGCGTGCAGCTCACTCGCATTTCTTGAGGTTCGCGTGAATGCCGTATGGAAAGCCGCGGCTGCAGAAACTAAGACATTGGGGCACGGGGTGCCTGTGCGATCTGGCCGGCGCAGTAGCGGTCCAGGAAGCCGGCTGACAACGCGACCAGCAGCCAGACGACGGCACGCCATCCCACTCTCGGGCGCAACCCCCCCGACCGGGACCCGCAGCGTTCCCGAATCCGGCTATGTCCTAAGCCAATCCGATGGCATGACTCGACATCTCCTGCGGAAAGGCATTGGCGAGGACGCTGACCGACACCGGGGAAGATGCCCGCGGCGGTGCCAATCGGACATACCCACATGCGATCGACGACGCGCTGAGGAGGCACCGAATTCCGCGAGCACAAAATGCCCGAAATGCTTCCCGAATCCGGGTTGAGATTTACAGTTGGTCTGCTCTCGCACAGCTTCGCAGCTAGTCAACGGGGTGGCCACCTGGATCTGAACACCGTCACTGACCTAGTCCGCCGGCCGACGGATCGACCGGGCGCAAACTGGTCCGTCGGCGATGCGTGGCTCGCCGGGGGGACTTGGCTGTTTTCTGAGCCGCAGCCCACCCTGCGCCGGTTGGTCGACCTCACAGAACTTGGCTGGCCCAGCCTGGTGCCTCAAGCCGAAGGTCTCGAGATCGCCGCGACGTGCACGATCCGAGAACTGCACGAGTTTGTGCCGCCCAACGACTGGCCGGCCGGCAGCCTGTTGCGCACCAGCTGTGAGGCGTTCCTAGCGTCGTTCAAGGTATGGAACGCCGCGACGGTGGGTGGCAATATCTGCATGTCCCTGCCTGCCGGACCGATGATCACCATGACCGTGGCACTCGAAGCGACCTATCACCTGTGGGGCGCGGACGGAACCGAACGAACCATCGCGGCAAAGGATTTCGTTGTCGGCAACCATAAAAATGTGCTACGGCCGGGGGAAATCTTGCGCAGCGTACACATCTCCAACGATGCCCTGTGCAAGCGCAGCACGCACCGGCGCTTCACGCTGACCAAGCTTGGCCGATCGACGATATTCATGATTGCGACCCAGCGGCCAGCC
>NZ_JAFBAT010000132.1 GCF_019247615.1 Mycobacterium sp.
CCTCAACGCCTTCGACACCGCGATCCTGATCGAGGGCGTTCCGATCGAGGTGCGACCGAGCATCGGTCTCACGGCGGCGACGGCCAACTCGAACTGCACCGTCGACCAGCTCCTGCGGCACGCGGACTTGGCCATGTATGCCGCCAAACGCGAAGGCGGCCAATGTGTTCGCAGCTTCATGCCGGGTGTGGCGTTTCCGACCGCAGTGACGCCACCGGGTGATTCGACCGCCGGCCCGCAGACGCCGACAAGGACGCCGCAACCGGCGCCTGAAGCGGTGGCCGCGCCGCCGCCCCAGACAGACTATGCGCCCGGCAGCGTTCGGTGGCCTCCTCCGGTCATCCGGAAGGCGTTGGCGCTGGTGGTGATTGGACTGATCGCTTTCACCGCGATGAGCGTCCTGAGCGGCGGTCACAGCGCCTTCGCCACCGAATTCCTCTACCCCTGGCTAAATCTGTCGGCGGCTGCACTCATCGCCGTGCGCGCGTACCGCATCGCGGCGGAACGTTGGGCATGGGCGCTCATCGCGGCCGGAATGGCGGTTTCGGCGGCGGGAGACGTTGTCTACGCACTATGGGTGACGGACGGTAAGTCGCCATCGGCGGCGGATCCGGAGTACCTCGCGTTCTATCCGTTCGTCTACGTCGGACTGCTGCTGCTGATGCGGGCACGACGCAAACAGCTGCCGCTCGCCATCCAGCTGGATTCCATGATCTGCGGGTTGGCCATGGCCGCGGTGGCCGCGGCCTTGACGGCAGGGCCCCTGCACGCCGCCGCGGCCCGCACACCGGCGACGGTCCTGGTGAGCCTGCTTTATCCGTGGGGCGACCTGGTGCTGCTGGCGCTGGCCGCGGGCATGCTGCCGAACTTCGCGTGGCGCAAGGACTTTCGCTGTGGCCTCGTCTTTGCCGGGATCATCGGGTTCGGGATCGCCGACACGGTATATCTCATCCAGACGTCCGCGGGCTCCTACCGGGCCGGCGGGGTGCTGGATGCCCTCTGGCCCGCGTCGTCGCTGCTGGTGGCCGTCGCAGCCTGGGCGCCTTCGTGGTCGGTGCCGTTGCCGAGACGCGGGCTCGGCCCCTATTTCACCCCGGTCGCGTGCACGGTCGTGGTGCTGGCAGTCGCGATCCTCGCCCACAATTCACGGCTCGCCGTGACCCTCGCCGCGCTCAGCCTGATCGCAATCGCCGCGCGAATGTCGGTGACCTTCCGGGACGTCAGCATGTTGGCCGAAAGTCACAAGGAGGCCATGACCGACGAGCTGACCGCGTTGCCCAACCGGCGCTCGCTGGCGACCGCTCTGACCGCGACGTCCGACCCCGCCCGCCCGGCGCACTCGCCGGCGAACCGGGCGGCATCCCGTCGAGCGCTGCTGCTGCTGAAGCTCTGCGAATTTCAAGAGATCAACGACTCCGTCGGTCGCCACTTCGGCGACGAGTTGTTGCGCCACATCGCGAACCGACTGGCGAACTGCGTGCGCGCCGACGACCTGCTTGCGCGCGTCGGCGATGACGAATTCGCGGTCCTACTCGCCGAAGGGGCCGACTCGATCACCGCGCGCGCCCGGGCGGGTCGGCTGCTCGAAGCCCTGACCGAACCGTTCCCGCTGGATCCGATCACCGTGCAAGTCGACGCTCGAATCGCCATCGCCCTGTGTCCCGATCACTGCGAGCATCCGCAGGAATTGCTGAAACGTGCCGAAACGGCGATCGCCTATGCCAAGTCCGCCAAAAGCAGGATCGCAACGTACGACCCGGCATTCGAAATGTACGGCGACAACGACCCAGGCCTCGTCGAGGACCTACGGGCCACCCTGGTCGACTGTGACCGCCTGACGGTGTATTACCAGCCGAAAATCAACGCGCGTGACGGCAGCGTGCATAGCGTCGAGGCGCTGTTGCGCTGGCAGGACCCTAGCCGTGGGCTGCTGCTACCCGAGGAGTTCCTGCCGGCCGCGGAACGAGCCGGGTTGATGCGCAAACTCACCAACCACACGCTCGCCGTCGCCCTGGCACAAATTCGGTCGTGGCGCGAGCAAGGCATCGCAACGGCGGTCGCGGTGAACCTCTCGACGACGAACCTGCTGGACCTTGACCTGGTGGGCACCGTGGAGGAGCTGCTGCGAACCCACGAATTGCCCGGTGACGCCCTGATCGCCGAGATCACCGAAAGCGCCCTCGTCGACTCGGCACGCTCCCGCAATACCGTGGCCGCGCTGCAGCGCCTCGGCGTCCGGATCTCGATCGACGACTACGGCACGGGATGGTCGTCGCTGGCCCGCCTGCAGGACGTGTCGGTCGAAGAGTTGAAGCTCGACAAGGTGTTCGTGGGGCGCCTGGCCCAGGACGCGCGATCGGTAGCCATCGTGCGCTCCACGGTGGCGTTGGCGCAAAACCTCGGAGCCGAGCTGGTCGCCGAGGGGGTGGAAGATGAAGGCACACTACAGGCGCTGCGGCGGTACGGCTGCACCATCACCCAGGGCTTCGTGCACACTCCGCCGTTGCCCGCCGACGAGTTTCAGCAGTGGGTAGCCAGCCGACAGGGCGGCGGCCAGCGACGGTCAGAAGGACCACTAGAACAGCTCTTTCGCCAGTAGCTCGCACGTCGCGACCCGCGTCGGCGCGGTGGCCGGGTCGGTGCCGCGGCGGGCCGAGGCGACCGGGTTCACCATCACCTCGTCGACGCCGAACCGTTCGGCGAGCGCGCGCACCTGCGCGGCGGCCTCGGCCGGCGTGCCGAGGACGGCGCGCCGCAGCCCGCTGTCGACGATGCGCTGCTGCTCCGCCGTCAGCTCGGCTTGTGCCGCCTGCGCCTCCTCGACCAGCGGCACCGGGCCGAGCTGCTGCCCGGTGCGCAGCCGCGCCATCATCTGCAGGTTGGGCAGCATCAATGCCGTTGCCTCGTCGCGAGTTTCGGCCACCGCCGCGTTGACCGTCAGGAAGGTGACGGGCTCGGCGGTCAATTTGCTTGGGATGAAACGAGATCGGTAAACCGCGAGCGCCTCTTCGGTTCCCTTGCCGGAGAAGTGATGGGCGAAAACGTACGGCAGCCCCTTGGCGGCGGCCAAGTGCGCCGAGTACAGCGACGATCCCAGCAGCCACAGGCGCGGTTCGCCGGCGGCGGCCGGCGTGGCCTTGAGCCGATAGTTCCCGGAGCGCAGCGGCACCACCACGCCGCGCGCGCTCATCAGCGCGGCCACGTCGTCGAGGTAGTCCGGAAAGTTCTCGATGTCTTCTTCACCGCGGGCGCTGCGCAGGGCATAGGAGGTCACCGGGTCGGAGCCGGGCGCCCGGCCGATGCCCAGGTCTATGCGGCCCGGGGCGGCGGCTTCCAGCAGCGCGAACTGCTCGGCGACCGCCAGCGGCGCATGGTTGGGCAGCATCACCCCGCCGGAGCCCAGCCTCAAGTGCGAGGTCTGCGCGGCCAGATAC
>NZ_JAFBAT010000241.1 GCF_019247615.1 Mycobacterium sp.
CGAGCAACAACAAGCCGGACTGTGACGCCACGCGTATCGGTTGTCGTCCCGGCATATAACAGCGCCGCCTTCATCGACGCCACCATGCGCTCGATACTTGGTCAGACTTTCACCGACTTCGAGTTGGTGGTTTCCGATCACAGCTCGACGGACGGCACCTGGGAAGCGCTGCAACAGTTTGCCGCCGACCGTCGAGTTCGCTTGAGCCGGTTAGCATCTGGTGGGGGAGCGGCGGCGAACTGGAATGCGGTCACCGATCTTGCGACAGGCGAGTTCATCAAGTTGGTGTGCGGCGACGATCTTCTCTCCCGGGACTGCCTGGCCCAACAGGTGACGGCAATGGAAGCGCACGCGAAGGCTGTCATGGTCGCCAGCCCGAGGGACATCATCGACGCCGCGGGCACCACGGTGCTGCGCAACCGCGGGCTGGCCGGGTTGCGCGGTGAAGTCCACGGTCCCGAGGCGATCCGGCGCACTGTGCTAGCCGGCACAAACATCTTCGGCGAGCCCGCGGCGGTGCTGTTCCGGCGCGCGGCACTGGTCGAGGCGGGCGGCTGGGACGGTCGGTTCCCGTATTTGATCGACCTGGCGACGTACTGCGCGGTGCTACTGCGCGGAAGCCTTGTCGCTGTGCCCCTTACGCTTGCCTCATTCCGGGTCAGCCAATCGCAATGGAGTGTGCAGTTAGTGAGAGCACAAGCCGAGCAGTCCATCGGTTTCAGCCGCGAGTTCGCCGCGGCGAATCCGGGGCTGCTACGGCCACGCCACCTACTCGTCGGCAACCTGCGGGCCCGCGCAAACGCGTACGGCCGACGCGCCGCATACCGCTGGTTGGGCAGGCGCATGCGGACCGACGCCACTCCTCGCGCTCGACAACCTCAGATCCGACGATGAGCGCGGAAAACGTTGCCGCCGTTGGCATCTCGATCCCTAAGAGGAGTGTTCCAACCAATCATCCACTGGTAATACGGCTTTCGGTTCTGCGTCCGCGATTCCCGCGCTGCAACCGGTCGCCGTCCTAGGAATCGGGGAGATGCGCGTGCAGCGACCTGGCGAGCGGTCCCGAGGGGCGGCCGCGCGGGTCCGAGACCGAATCTCCAGCGTCGCCAACCAGTCCGAGCGCGCACTGCTGATAAATGCGGTGTTGTTTATTTCAGCCGTTTCCGCGGTGGTCGCCTACGTGCTTGCCCAGTACTACTCGGTCGACGTCCTTTCTTCTTTGGTTTCCAATCCCGAAGACTGCATTCTGAATTGGGTTCCGCACATTGGCAGGCACTGCTTCAGTGACTACAACCTTCCGGTCAGCTGGGGAATGCGGCCCAACCCGTGGGCGCCTTATCCGCTGTTCATGCCACCGGACTTTCGGCCGAACGGCAGTAACTACCCGGCGGCCGCGATGGTGCCGCAATTGGCCTTCGCCCTTTTGGCCAAATGGCTGAGCGCTCCGCAACTGGGCTTGTTGGGTTACCTGCTCGCGCTCACGATAGCGGTGCTCACGCCGGCCTGGTGGGCAGCTCGGGGCGCACGCGGTACTGAGCGGATGGTGATTTTCGTAATCCTCGGCATGGTGGCCATTCCGGCATGGATGGTTCTCGATCGGGCCAACTCGGTGGCGTTCCTGGCACCCGTCGGGCTGTTTTTCCTGGTCGGACTGTGCCGACGTCGCTGGGGCGTCGTTGCGATCACCGTGGTGCTGGCGACGCTGATAAAACCACAGTTCATCGTGCTGGCCGTCGTGTTGTTCGCGGCCCGCCAATGGCGGATGGGCGGCGTCGCCATCGCAGGCGCGGTGACGTCCAGTCTGGCGGCATACCTGCTGTGGCCCCGCGACTTTCCGGCGACGATCACCCAATCGCTCCACAACACACTCAATTACGGCTCGCCGGGCCAGGCCGTCGGGTTCCGCAACGTGTCCTTCGGCAGGGCGCTCATGCTGATTCCCGATGGGATCAAGGCCGCCCAAACGGGCGGCAAGATACCCGACGGCTTCCTCGCCGGTCCGCGATCCGTGGCGGGGTATGCCGTGCTGGTCGCCATCGTCGTCGCCGTCCTTGTTCTGGGGCCGCGCATCCCACCTGTGCTGACGGGAATCATGCTGCTGGCCGGCGCCCCACTCTTCCCCTCGCTGGTCTTCCACTATTACCTGGTATTCGTCCTGCCGGTCGCTGCGCTGGTTCTCAGAGACCCCGATGGTCCGCCTGGCGCAGGGATTTTCGATCAGCTCGCGACCCGCGGGGGCCGCCGTCGCGCGGTCGGTATCTGCGTGAGCCTCGCCGTTGCCCTCAGCATCGCCCAGATCGCCCTGCCGGGACCGCCATTTCCCGAACCGGTCTACGGCCAGGTCGTCGGACAGCCCGGAGTCGTCGGAGTGGTCGGCACTCGGCCACTGGTAACCACCACGTTGTTTTTGGTGCCAATCTCCTGGCTGATTGCGTGTGTGGTAATCATCGTCTCCTACGCGCGGAGATCGGCGACCGCGGACCGCACTGAACCCGGGCAGACGCGGGAATGCCCGCCGGATAATGCTGTCGCCGCCTCTTCATGCGCGTCGGAGCAGGAGTCCTCGCGCGCGGGCGATGGGTGACCTGATGCAAACCTTTCCCAAACGCACAATGGCGGGCGGGCATCCTCGATAGACTCTCGTCATCATCGCGTGTTGCCGGGGGTGGCCTGGCAGGCGCTGTCTTGATGCGGGGGATTGCTTTGTCGTTTCTGGTCGTAAGTCCGGACGCGGTCGCGGCAGCGGCGCCGCATCTAGAGAGTATCGGCGCGACGATCAGCGACGCCAACGCCGCGGCGGCTGCCTCGACGACACAATTGTTGCCCGCCGCCGAGGATGAGATCTCTGCCGTCATTGCCGGGCTTTTCGGCAACTACGCCCAGGACTTTCACGCCCTCGCGGCGCAGGCGGCAGGGTTTCACAACAGGTTTGTCCAAGCCGTAAGCGCCAGCGCCAGATCGTATGTGGCCGCGGAGAGCACCGGCGCGGCCGCTCTGTCTCAGGCCGGCGCCGGCGCGCCCGTCGCCGCTCAACAGGTGGTGGTAGATGCGGCTGGAGGGATTCCAGAAAATGCCTATCCCTTTGGTGGCGTCAAGCAGCTGACCTTCACAGGGTCCGTCAACGAGGGCCTGCAGATCTTGGATGACGCGATCCACCAGCAACTCGGCCAAGGCAACACCGTCAACGTTTACGGCTACTCCCAGGGCGCGGTCGTCGCGTCCCTGGAAATGGCGAAGCTCCAAGCGGCGGGCGTGCCGGGCGGCCCGAACTCGCCGGTCACCTTTACCATCGTCGGCGACCCGATGAACCCCAACGGCGGATTTTACGAGCGTTTCGTGGGTCTGCAGCTGCCGAGTCTGGGAATGAACTTCTACGGCGCGACACCGGCCACTCCTTACCCGGCCAACATTTACACGATCGAATATGACGGCTACGCCGACTTCCCGCGCTACCCACTCAACTTCCTGGCCGACATGAACGCCCTGGCGAGCGAGAACCACTTTTACTACCACGTTCTCTCGCAACAGCAGTTGAATACGCTTGCCATTCAGTTGCCGACATCGGGCCCCACGACGACCAACTACTACATGATTCCCGCCAACAACCTGCCACTGCTGGGGCCAATCCGTAGTATCCCGTTCCTCGGAAATCCACTAGCCGACCTGCTGCAACCGGACATGACCTATCTGGTGAACATGGGCTATGGTGACCCGCGCTATGGCTGGTCGACGGGTCCGGCCAATGTGCCCACGCCGGCCGGGCTTTTCCCGCCCGTGAGTTCCTTCGAAATGTTGCCCGGCCTGTTGGCGAGCGGCGCCCAACAGGGTTTCCACGATTTCGTCGGCGATCTCATGGGTACCGGACCAAACCCCATAACGCTGCCGACAGTCAGTTCCCTGACCTCGCTGCTGCAGAATCCGACGTCGCTGCTATCGACGCTGTATCCGTCGGCGGCGGCGACGAGCGCGGCGACCCCCTCCATCTCGTCGATCGGGTCGCTGTTGACCGGGCTGCCAAAGCTCTTGTCTGACCCCGCGGCTATCGAAGCCGCACTGCTTCACATCCCCACCGCGCTCTCCCAAGTGGTGGCTTACCCCTACACCGTTCTTCTTCCGACGGCGGATATCCTCAACGCCGCATTGATCAGCATTCCGAACTACGACATCACCCTGTTCCTCGATGGGATCTCCCAGGCGGTCAACGGTCAGCCCGTTGCGGGACTCATGAGTGCGTTCGGCCAGCCGATCGCCTCCGATGTGGCGCTGTATCTCTACCTGACGAGCGTGGAATCGGCGGCCATCACGAATCCGACGGAGGCCGCTGGGCCGACCAGTGGATTCGCCGGAATAAATGGCTAGTGGCGACCGCAAGTGCGGCGTAGCCGCACGCTGCGGGTCGCCACCAATGGCTAGTGGTCGGTCAGGAAGCGGTATAACCCGTGCTTGCGTATGAGGTAGCGCGTCGCGCTGTTCTCCCACTTGCTCCGATTCTTTCCGCGGACGTCGATGTGGTGGTGAACCACCCTGATGCTGGGATCGAACTGGCGCTTGATTCCCTTCCGTTCCAGGCGGATTGACAGGTCCTGAATCTCCTGCGCCCGAAGGGCAGGATCGAACCCGCCGACCGACCTGAATACGGCGGAGTGGACGAGCATGTTGCCTTCGTGCACCCAGTACGTGGGTGCCGGTGCCGGAGGCTCCAGCGTGTTGGGCCAATCCTTGACGGCGGGCGCGACCGCTCTCCGAAGAGCCCCGGCTAGCCGCGGCTTATC
>NZ_JAFBAT010000078.1 GCF_019247615.1 Mycobacterium sp.
GCTTGATCTGCTGGAAGAGGACGAGCGCAAGTTCAAGCTGACGGCGTCGGGTCTCGCGTACGCCGAACAGGTTGATCCCGGCAGTCCCTGGATTGTCAGTGAGCCCCAGGCCGCCGTCCTTCGTGACCGGCTATCTGGTAGCGCCGAGCTGGCTGACGACGCTCGAATTGCTCTTCAGATCGTAAGTGATATACCCGCCGGCTGGTCCAACGACGATCTCGGTCGTGCGTTGCGGAGCATTCGAATTCCGGCCAGTGGCAATCGGAACGAACCTTCGAGTCGCAAGGCGCTCCCTACCGAGAACTTCTCAAAGAGACGGGGCGCACGTGACGAGCGGCCGCTTGTGCTCGCGTCAACGGGTGGCGACCGGATCCCCGAACAGGTCGTAGCTGCCGGTGGCCTTCCACTGCTCGGCCGCCTTGTGCGCGGTGCCCCGCCATCGGACGTGGGCGGCCACCTCGGCGGGCGGCCGCGCCCCGTCGGTGAGGTGTCCCGTCGGCATCTCCTCATCCATCAGCGGCACCCACAGATACGGATGTAGGAACCGAACCCCGAACAACATCAGGTTGTGCGTGCCCGGCAGCGCCGCCGAGGGCGCGACCATGGCGGTCGCGCCCGTTGCCTGCACGGCGGCGGCGAGGGCCTGGGTCGGTCGGTAGTCCTCGCCGACGAGTTCGTCGGCCGTGAGGTCGTATGCGTCGCAATCATCGAAATCGATTCGCGTCACCTCGTCGACGTCGACGACTGCGGTCCACAGGTTCAACAGAACCTCGTCGGGGTCCCCGTCGGGGCCCACGTTGTGGCGCAGCATCTCGGCCGCCGGGCCAAGCGGGTGAAGGCTCAGATACTGGACGATGTCCTGTCCAGGCCGGTGGAAACGTCCCTGCCCGGGAGTGGGCAGCGCCCGCCAGGGCGTGTCGTATGCAGCATGTCGAAATACCGTGTACCTCATGCGGTCTGGGCGCGGGCCGCGCTAGCGGCGCTGATCAGCCGGGGGTAGGCCAGCGGATCATCGAGCAGTTCGACCGGCGGCCGGCCGAGAACCGGATGCGGCCGGGCGAACCAGGCGACAACGCCCGGGCCGGTGAACGCGTGGCGCAGCTGATTGACCAACTGCCCGACCACACGGATCCGTGCGGCATCGTCCCCGGCCGGCGCGGCTCCCTCATCGGCGAGCCAGCGTTGGAGTTGGCGGACCGACACCCCGAGCATCCCGGCCACCGTCTTTTGCGGGGCGGCCAGCGTCTTGACCGTACACACAAGCACGTCGCGGACCGGCGAATCCTCGCCGTAGGACTGGTTTTCGACCATGTCGCGCAGCACCTGACGGAATTGTTCGAGCGCCACCCGCACGTCGCGACGCCTCTGCTTGTCGTCGTCGCTGCGCAGCGCCTTTTGCGCGCGCAGCGCCGCTTGCCAAAGAGCTGCCGCCTGGCGCGGGTCCGACCCGGCGCCAGAGAGGGTCGCGGCGTCCAGCGCCGAGTCGAAGCCGTCGATGATCTCGATCGCCCGGTCGGGTACCGACGCGGATCGCTGCAACAGCGCCGTCGCGTCGTTGACCTCGCGCAGAAGGTCGGGCAGGTCAGCCCGTCTTGTCGTAACCATGTCGCTATCCTACGACAAATCTGCGCCATTGCGCTGAGACCGAAATAGCCCGTCGCGATCTGGCTCTAGTGCCGCGGCGGTAGAGCGGAAAGCCACGCATCCGAAAGCAATTCCAACAACTGCCCATCCGGATCGCGGACCATGGCCATCGCCTCGGTCACCGTCCCCTCAACCACCGCTCCCCCGAACTCCTCGACCTTCTTCAATGCGCCGTTGAGATAGGACACCGAAAACGAAATGTGCGTCAGCCCAATCTGATCCATGACACGCTGCGGCCCGGCGTGAACTTGACGCTTGGAGTAGTCCATGAGTTCGAGCACAAACCCGTCGCGCACCAAGTAGGTCGCATGCACCCCGAGCGGCTCGGGAAGCTGCACCAGCTGCGCTGTCGGGCGGTCGGGCGGATCAAGCTCCCACCAGAACTGAAACCCAAGCACGTTCTCGTAGAACCGCCGCGAGCGCTCGCGATCGGAGACACACAATCCGACATGGTTGAAGGTCGTCCGGTGACTGCTCATCGCGGCCTTTCTCGACGGAACCCACGAGCGTAATAATGCAAAGATAGTGTAAAAAGCCGAGCTCTCGTCGCGGTGGAGGACTTCCAGATGACAACCCGTTCCGACGTCAGCGCCGACGCCATCGTCGACTTCGACCACCACTCGGACGACTTCAACCTCAACGAGCTGGCCATCAACGCCGAGCTCCGCCAGCAATGCCCGGTCGCGTGGAACCAAAACTACGGCGGATTCTGGTACCTCAGCAGCTACGACGCCGTCAGCCAAGCGGCCCGCGACGATGCCACCTTCTCCCACAAATACGAGCCCAACGCCGAAGATGGCGTCGACTATCAGGGCGAGATGGGCGTCCCACGGCCCGAAGGCCAACCGGCGCTGGGCATCGGCGAGATCGACGGCCCTTACCACCTGGCCCTACGTCACGCCCTGGCCCCCTTCTTCTCGCCGGGTGCCGTCCAAAAGCTGAAGCCATTCATGGAACAGAAAGCACACGAGTTCCTCGACCACAGAATCAAACACGGACACATGGACCTCGTGCTCGACTACGCCAGCCCCGTCCCGGCCATCCTCACCATGAAGCTGATGGGCCTGCCCCACGACAACTGGCACCTCTACGCCAACCTCTTCCACTCTGTGATGGCCGTCCCGCAAGAAAGCGACGAATACATCAACGCCATCGCCGAAGTCCCCGCCATGATGCAGGGCGTTCTCGACTACGCGGCCGCAAGACGAGCCAAGCCGGAGGACGACCTGACCAGCTTCCTCATCCAGTTCGACTTCGAGGGCCGGCGCCTCACCGACGAACAGCTGCTCAACGTCCTCTGGAACCTCATCGCCGGCGGCGTCGACACCACCACGTCGCAGACCGCGCTCACCCTCCTGCACCTCGGCACCCACCCGAAGCTGCGCCAGCAGCTCATCGACCACCCGGAGCTCTACCGCACCGCCACCGACGAATTCCTGCGGTACTTCTCCGTCAACCAAACCCTGAGTCGCACGGTGACCCGCGACGTCGAGCTCCAGGGCCAGCACCTCCGGAAAAACGACCGCGTCGTCATCAGCTGGCTGTCCGCCAACCACGACGAGAACGAATTCGACCGCTCCGGCGAGATCATCCTGGATCGAACCCCCAACCGCCACTTGGCCTTTGGTCTCGGACCGCACCGCTGCATCGGCTCGCACCTGGCCCGCCTGATGTCCGAGGTGATGGTCAAGGCGGTGCTCGACCGCATTCCCGACTATGAGGTCGACAAAAGCGGCGTCCGTCAATACCTGGGCAACCCGAGCATGACCGGGCTGGCCAAGCTGCCGGTCACCTTCACCGGGCGAGTCAAATCGGCGGATTCGAATGCAGAGATCAGCTCTTAGCCGGCCGCCGCATACTTGGCCCGGATTGGCAAACGACAGCGAGCGACGGGGCCGTTCGCACCACCGCCGCGGGGGATTTCCCGCGTCGCAGCGGGCCGCATGAGGTTGTCGACGGCGCAGCGGACGCGGATGACGAATTCCGTTGGGAGTGGCCGAAACCGATACCACAGCGACGATCGCCGCAATCCACAGCCTTGGCTAGGCCACCGCGGCAAAGTAATCAGGACGAGCCGCCGCTGAGCAATCCCTGCTCGATGAGCTCCAACACTTGCCGCCGCGCGAATGCGACGCCAGCCGCGGTTCGCGGCAACGGCCCGTCCAGCAGGAGATTCGCCAAGCCGTGCACCGCCGACCACGCCGCAATCTCGGCTCCTGGCCTGCGATCTGGGCTCAGCAGCCCGCCGGCCTGGCACTGGTCGAGCACTTCACCGAGGATGTGGAACGGATCGGCATCACCCTCCGCCTCCTTGACGGACGAGGTCGCGGGATGCGACGTAAACGCGGTGCGGAATAGTCCTGGTTCACGCAACGCGAAGTCGATGTAGGCGGTGCCGACCGCACGCAGCCGCTGGCGGGGACCTTTGGCGCGCGCAACGCGTCGGCGCATCTCCGCGCCGAGCTCGCCGCGCGCATAGCGCGCCACCTCGGCCAGCAGGGCCTCGCGGTCGGCGAAATGCCGGTAAGCAGCCGAGTGCGACACCCCCGCCGCCCGCGCCACTTCGCGCAGAACAACCCGGTCGGGTCCACCCTCGCGGGCCAGCGCGATGCTCGCCTCGACCAACGCGGAGTTCAGCGCGCCGTGGTGATAGGACTTACGGCGCTCGGCGTCGGCACTGGCGGTCATGCCCGCAAGAATCGCACGCCAGCAGCGATGTTGACAACGGTCACATTAAGGTCAATACTGCAATGTAACCAGTGGTCACATTTTGCCACTGGCCCGAGAACCCAACTAGCAAAGGAAATCCGATGACAAACTCACGCGTGCTGGTGACCGCTGCCACAGGAAAGATCGGCGGCGCGGTGGCCGCCCAATTGCTGGAGAAGGGCGTGCCCACCAGGGCCCTGGTCCATCGCGAGGACGCCCGCAGCGCTCACCTACGAGCCCTGGGCGCCGACGTCGTCGTCGGCGACATGTTCGACATTCGGCAGGTTGCCGCCGCGGTCGACGGGGTGGACCGGGTGTTTTTCAACCCGCCCTACCACCCGCACGTCCTCGACAGCGCCGTCGCCTTCGCCGTGGCGGCGCGACGCTCAGGGGTGCAGGCGGTGGTGGCTCTGGGGCAGTGGCTGGCCAGCCCCGAGCATCCGTCGCTGATGACCCGCCAGCAATGGCTGGCCGACAAGCTTTTTGGACTGTTGCCCGACACTGCTCACGTCGCGGTCGACCCCGGCTTTTTCGCCGACAACTACCTGAACCTGCTCCCGGTTGCTACGCAACTCGGCGTGTTGCCGATGCCGACCGGCGGCGGCCGCAATGCCCCGCCGTCCAACGAGGACATCGCCCGCGTTGCGGTCGGAGCACTGCTCGACCCGCACCGCCACGACGGGCGTGCCTACCGCCCTACCGGGCCGACGCTGCTTACTGGAGTCGAGATTGCCGACGCGATCGGTGAGGCGTTGGGCCGGCGTGTGCGCCACATCGATATCCCGCCGTGGATGTTCATGAAGGCCCTGCACGTGTACGAAAAACGGCTCGGCTTCGATCTATTCACCCAGTCCGGTTTGCGCCACTATCTACGCGAAACCGCGCTGGGCACCTGGGAGGTCGGCGGGCCGACGACCCATGTGCGTGATGTCGCCGGCGTCGAACCCGAGGACTTTCTGACCATCGCGCGCCGCTACGTCGGCCGCCCGGAATTACAGCGCACGCCAAGCAATTTCATTCGCGAACTCTGGAAGATGATGTTGATCGGTGTCACGCCGGCGCACCGGCTGGACAGGTTCGATCAACGCCAGCAGCACCCCCAGCCAGCCCATCCGCGGTTTTCCGCGGAATCCGCAGCCTGGCGACACGAACATGCACCCGCCGATCCCCTCGAAGGTCGGTATGGGGTAGTCGAGAATCGTCCGGCTTCGCTGGCGCAGCAGGCCGGGTAAACCGTTCGACGCGTCGGGTCAGCCGGCGCAGTCGACGGCGAGCCGAGTGGATCGCGCGCCGGTCTCAGCCTCTTTTCTTGCCTTTGCCCGGACCCGGGTGGTGAGCCGGCGGCGGCGCTGGTGGCGGCGGCTCGTCGGTGCTGCTGGGTGTTGTGGTGGCGAGGGCGGTCGTCGTCGGTGGCGGCAACGGCGTGGTGGTCGTGGCGGGCACGGGCGGTGGTGTCGAGAACGGGGAAAAAAGCATGAACAGCATCAACGCCAGGATGAATAGGGCGGCGATCGCCGCAAGCCAGAGCTTGCGCCGGGAGTGGTGGTGCTCTAATCCGGCGCCTGTGGGCGTATACGTCAGCAGCGCGGGCGGTGGTGCCTCCATCACCCGGGTCGCGGGGCGAACAGCAACCGGCGGCCGGATAGGCGCGTCGAGCGCTGCTCGCATCTCATGGGCGTCGCCGAACCGCCATGCCGGGTCGCGCGCCATCGCACGTTCGATCGCGGTGGCGAGGCCCGGTGGCACATCCGGGCGCTGGGCGGCCAAGGGCGGTGGGGTGTCGTGCAGGATGGCGTGCGCCAAGGGGCCTAGTTCCGCGTGTGGGAACGGTCGTCGCCCGATCAGCGCCTCGTAACCCACCACGCCGACCGCATACAAGTCGTCGGCCACCGTGGCTGGCTTGGCAATGAGCCGGTCGGGGCTCATGTAGGCCATGCTGCCGATGATTTCGCCGGTCTTGGTGTACCCGGAGACCGCACCTGCCGTCTTGGCGATCCCGAAATCCGCGAGCTTGGGTTCACCCGTGGCGGTGAACAATATGTTGCCGGGCTTGACGTCGCGGTGCAGGATGCCGCGGCTATGCGCCTCGGCCAGGGCGTCCAGAACGCCACAGAGCACGACGTGCACGAATGCCGGAGGCAGCGGTCCGCGCGCGATGTGGTCGGCGAGCGAGACTCCCGGCAGCCGCTCCATGACGATGAATGGGAGCCCGTCATGCTCCCCGACATCGTGGATCACCACGACGTGCCGACCGGTCAGCTGCGCGGCGGCCCGCGCCTCCGACTCGAACCGCAGCCGGCTCTCGGGCCGGACCGCTGCCATCGGATAGAGGAGCTTTATCGCGACGGGGCGGTTGAGCTTGACATCCCAGCCGTCGCATACCTCGGCCATCCCACCGCGGCCGAGAAGACCCCGCACCTCGTAGCGGCCGCCCACCAGAAGCCCGCCCCGCGGTGCGAGCACGCCATCTGTGCCCTGGGCGTGTGCATTCGTCCCGTGGAGCTGCGTGTCCATCCGCACCCGCTGAACTGCTGACATTTCCACTGCGGCATAGCCAAGCATCCCGAAACTGAAACGTAGCTCAGCTACCTGGCCACATCAGGCAACGCCAAGCGCGGCGAGCGCCGCGGTGGTCGAACATGGTTTCGAGGACGGCCGCCATCGTCGACCGCGTTGACTCGTCAGAAATGCGCGCAAAAGGGTGGGTCGTTGCCTCATTGGTCCAGGTGCAGGTCAAAAACGCCCGCGGTCGATTACTTGACCAGTTGGTCAAGTTGGGTTCAGGGTCGGGGTATGAGCATCGACGACGATCCGGTCACGACGCTGGACGACCTCAAAAGCGATCTGGCGGGCCGGCACAAATGGAGACCGAGCAGCGGCGCGTCCGTCGACCCCGCGATCGTCGACGCCGACATGGAAGCCCTCGACCGCGACGGCTACGTCATCTGGGAGAACCTGCTCGGCGTCGACGAGTGTCAGCAGATCCGCGACACCGTCACGCCCTGGCTCGGCCACACCGGACGCAACTCCTTCGAAGGACGGCGCACCCAACGCATCTACAGCGTGCTGAGCAGGACCCGCGTGTGCGACCGGCTCGTCGACCATCCGCGCGTGCTGGCGGTCCTGGATCGACTGTTGATGCCCAACTACCTGCTTTCGGCGTTGCAGGCCATCAACATTCAGCCGGGCGAGTCGGCGCAGCTGCCTCACCACGACGACGGGTTCTACCCGATCCCTCGCCCGCGGGATCCCTTGGCCGCCGCGACAATCTGGGCGATCGACGACTTCACCGCCGACAACGGCGCCACGGTGCTGCTGCCCGGCAGCCATCGCTGGGGCAGGCGCCCGCCCGGGCCGGACGATCCCGCGGTACCCGTCGTCATGCCCGCCGGCTCCTGCGTCTTTTTCGTGGGAACCCTGTGGCACGGCGGCGGCGCCAACACGACCGACCACGCGCGGCTCGCCATCACCGCCCAATACTGCCAACCGTGGCTGCGGCCGATGGAGGCCTTCACTCTGTCGATCCCGCGCGACATGGCGCGAACGCTCTCGCCAGACCTGCAACGCATGCTCGGCTACAGCATCCACCCGCCGTTCGTCGGCGCGGTCGACGGCCTGCACCCGCTGCGCTTGCTGGACGAGCCTCAATGAGTGACCCGGCGGCGCTCTTTGCCGAAATCGTCGGCGAGCACCACGTGCTGACGGGCGACGCGATCCCCGAGGACTACTGGCACGACGAGGTGTTGACGACGGCGCCGCAGAAGCCGGCGTACGTCGCCAAACCGGCCACCGCGGAAGAGGTTTCGCAGCTGCTCAAAGCCGCCAGCGAGCACACCATCCCGGTGACGGGCCGCGGCTCCGGCAGCGGCCTGTCGGGCGCGGCGATCCCGCGCGCGGACGGCCTGGTGATCTCGTTTGAGCGGATGAACGCGGTCCTCGAGGTCGATACGACGAACCAGGTCGCCGTCGTTCAACCCGGGGTGACGCTGACCGAACTGGACGCCGCGACCGCCGACACCGGGCTGAGCTACATGGTTCAGCCGGGCGAGCTGTCCTCCAGCGTGGGTGGCAACGTCGGAACCAATGCCGGCGGGATGCGCGCGGTCAAATACGGCATCGCGCGCCACAACGTGCTGGGTTTGCAGGCGGTGCTGCCTACCGGCGAGATCATCCGCACCGGCGGCAAGATGGCCAAGGTGTCCACCGGCTACGACCTGACTCAGCTCATCGTCGGCTCCGAAGGCACCCTGGCCCTCGCCACCGAGGTGATCGTCAAGCTGCACCCGCGGCTGGCCTATAACACCACCGTGCTCGCGCCGTTCGCTGACTTCGACCAGGTGATGGAGGCGGTGCCCAAGGTGCTGGCCAGCGGGCTCGCGCCCTACATCCTCGAATACATCGACAACATGACGATGGCCGCTCTCGTCCATATCCAAAGCCTGGAGCTGGGCATCGCCGAGACCGTGCGCGACAGCTGTCAGGCGTATCTCGTTGTCGCCCTTGAAAACCGGACTGCCGAGCGATTGGACGAGGATGCCGAGCGGGCGGGCGAACTGCTGGTCGAGCTGGGTGCCGTCGACGCTTATGTGCTCGAGGGTGCCGCGGCGCGCAGGCTGATCGAGGCCCGCGAAAAGGCATTCTGGACGGCGAAGGCGATCGGCGCCGACGACATCATCGACACCGTCGTGCCGCGTGGCTCGATGCCAAAGTTCCTGTCCGCCGCGCGCGGCCTGGCGACGGCAGCGGGCGGCGCGGCGGCCGGTTGCGGGCACGCCGGCGATGGCAACGTGCACCTGGCGATCATTTGCAAGGATCCGGCCAAGAAGAAGCAGCTGATGACCGACATCCTGGCGCTAGCAATGGAATTGGGCGGGGCGATCTCCGGCGAGCACGGGCTTGGCCGCGCCAAGACACCTTACTTTCTCGAACTCGAGGACCCGGTCAAGATCGGCCTCATGCGGCGGATCAAACAGAGCTTCGATCCTGCCGGGATCCTCAATCCCGATGTTCTATTTGGGCGGGACATCCATGAGGGTGTCGATCTCGCCAGGGGTGCCCGAGATACGTGAACTCCGATGCGATCACATACCGAACTGCGTGTGCTGCACCGCCGCGACGGCCTCTGGCGGTCCGCTCACTTCCACCTCCGCCGCGGCTTGGCGCCCGAACATATAGAGCAATAATTCGCCCGGCGGACCGCTGAGTCGGGCAGCCGGTGAGCCCGGTCGAATCGTCAGCGGCTCGTCGGTCCCGGCACACTCGATCTCGAGCCCGCAACCACGCAGCCGCCGGCTCAGAAACCGGCCGCCGCGGCGTACGTTTCGCCACAAGGCGGCATCCATCGTGGGTGTAAGGCTCCGCGGCCCTTGCCCATTGGCCCGGCGAATGTCCTCGTGATGGACGAAGAACTCGTTGAGATTCGCCAAACCACGCACCCATCCGATACGGAAGAACCCGACGGGCGGCCCCGACCGGACCCGCTCAACGAGCCACGCGAAGTCCTTGCTGTCCACCAATCTGGCCCTGCGCCGTTCGGCGAACCGCCCGAAGGGACCGGGCAGTACGAGGCAAGGACCGGCAATCGGATCGTATTCTCGCAACACCAGGTGGGCGGCCAGGTCGTGAGCATTCCAGCCGTCGAGCAGCGTGGGCGCGGACGGGCCCAGCCGGTCGAACAAACAACAGAGCTCGAGGCGCTCTTGTCCATCGAGGGTGACGTTGGCCATCAAGCCGGAGTCTAGGGCGATCCGGACAGCCCGCAGCTGTCGGTTAGATCATCGATATCCGTTCGTCGGCGGCTTCCAGGGCGAGCCGCGAGTCACCCATCCTCCCAGGCGGCCAGCCTCGTATGGTGAGCCAATGCGGAGAGCCCGAATCATCCACACCATCCGGCAGCTGGCGTCGCTGATGGTCACGGCAATCACGGCGGCGTCGACCCTCAACGCGTATCGACCCATGGCGCGCCGCGGATACCCGTCGATCTTCTCGTGGTTTTTCGGCATGGTGGTCACCGAGCTCCCGCTGCAAACACTCGTAAGCCAGCTCGGCGGGCTGGCGTTGACGAGCCGCCGCCTGACCGTTCCGGTGCGGGCGATCGCCTGGGTGGTCGCGGCGGCCTCGGCGGCGGGCCTGCTCAACTTCAATCGTGCGGGGCACAAGGCGGATGTTCAGCTCACCAAGGCGCTGGACGACGAGCTGGGCACGAGCCGCCGCACCGACTCAACCAACCTATGGCGTAGGCCGGAGGGCGCCGGCACCGCCAAGACCCCCGGCGTGCTGCGTATGCTGCGCATTTATAGCGACTACGCCCACGACTCCGACATCAGCTACGGCGAGTACGGCCGCGCCAACCACCTCGACATCTGGCGACGCCCCGATCTGGAGCCCACCGGCAAGGCGCCGGTGCTCTTCCAAATCCCCGGCGGTGCCTGGACGACGGGAAACAAACGGGGACAGGCCCATCCGTTGATGAGCCACCTCGCGGAGCTGGGGTGGATCTCCGTGGCCATCAACTACCGGCACAGCCCACGCAACACCTGGCCAGACCACATCGTCGACGTCAAGCGCGCCCTCGCCTGGGTGAAGGCACACATCAGCGAATACGGCGGTGACCCCGACTTCATTGCCATTACGGGTGGATCCGCCGGCGGCCACCTTTCCGCGCTGGCGGCCCTGACACCCAACGATCCGCAGTTCCAGCCGGGATTCGAAGACGCCGATACCCGTGTGCAGGCCGCGGTGCCCTTCTACGGCGTCTATGACTTCACCCGATTCGACGACGCAATGCATCCGATGATGCCCGGACTCCTCGTCAAATCGATTATCAAGCAACGCCCTTCGACCAACCTGCAGACTTTTGTCAACGCGTCACCGATACATCACGCGGGCCCCGACGCTCCCCCGTTCTTCATCCTGCACGGTCGCAACGACTCCCTGGTGCCGGTCGAGCAGGCGCGCGCATTCGTCACCAAAATGCGGCAAGTCAGCAAGCAGCCCGTCGTGTACGCCGAATTGCCTTTGACGCAACACGCTTTCGACATTTTCGGCTCTGCGCGCGCGGTGCACACGGCGATCGCCGTCGAGCAATTCCTGGCCAATGTCTACGCGACGCAACGCCAAGCCGAGGTGGCCTAGGCTAACCGAGCACCCTGGCCACCACGTCCGCGATCATCGCCACCGGGTCCTGCTGAATGCCGACCGCGCGAAGTTCGCCCCCAATGACAAGTGAGGCGACGCCGTGCACCAGCGACCACAGCGGCGCGGCGACACCGCGCGGATCCTCTCCCTCGACGATCCCGGCCTCCTGACACCGCCTGATTGCGTCGAGCAAATCACCGAACGCCTGTTCAGCGGCGAGCGCCAGGCTGGGATGGTCGGCTTTGACGTTCTCGGCACCAAACATGACCTGGTAGTGATCCGGATGGGCAACGGCCCAGCGCACGTACGCGCGACCGAGCTCGATCACCCCGGCCTTGGGTCCCGATGCCACATCACCGGCCGCGACCAGATCGGCATGAAGTTCGTGAAACCCCTGTTCGGCGACGGCGGCCAACAGCTCCGCCTTGTCGGCGAAGTGCCGGTACGGCGCGGCGGCGCTCACCCCGGCGCGCCGCGCCGCCTCGGTCAGGGTGAAGCCCTTCGGCCCTTTCTCGGCGACCAGCGATAGCGCCGCGCCGATCAGCGCCCGTTTCAGGTCCCCATGGTGATAGCTCTCGCGCCGCGGCACGGGCGCCTTCCGCGTTCCCATGTTGACGACATTAACATTGTCAGCTATGTTAATACTATTCACATGAGCTGGGGAAGGACATAGGGAATGAGCCAGGAACTCGCCATCTACCGCGTGGGCAACCGAGACCGCAACAAAACGGCGGCGCGCTTGGACCAGGCGCTGTCGCAGGGCTACCTGGAGCTCGACGAGTACGAGCGACGGATGCAGACCACGTTCCAAACGCGCACCGTCGCGGAGCTGAAGAAACTCCTCGCGGACCTGCCGATCGACCGCCTGAGGCGTGCCGATCCCCGCCGGCGCGCGGCCCGAGCGGCCGCGGCTCGCAACGGCGTGCGCATTCACCTCGTCGCCTACATCGCACTGACCGCAGTCCTCCTCGCGGTCTGGGCAGCAGCCGGCACCTCCTACTTCTGGCCGATATGGCCCATCCTCGGCGCGGCCATCGGCCTCGTCAGCCATGCCCTGGCCGTCAGGCCGGCCGTGAAACGTCTTACAAACCAAGGAGTTTAGAGATGTCATGGGCAGTGATTACCGGAGCCAGTTCCGGGCTCGGCGCAATCTTTGCCGATCAACTCGCCGGACGGGGCCACAGCCTGGTGCTCGCGGGCCGCGACAAGACCCGGCTAAGTGCGGTGGCGGACCGGATCAATCAGAACGTTGAACTGGTCGTCGGCGACCTGGACACCGACACGGGCGTCGACGGCCTCGTCGCCCAACTGGCCGACCGCAAGGTCGACGTGCTGGTGAACAACGCGGGGTTCGGCACCTATGGCCGGTTCGCGGAGATCGATGCCGAACGAGAGCACGAACTGGTCGCCGTCAACATCGACGCTCTGGTGCGACTGACCCACGCGGTGCTTCCCGAGATGTTGGCCCGCGGCCGCGGCGGCATCCTGAATGTGGCCTCCACCATCGCCTTTCAGCCCGGCCCCTACCAGGCCACCTACGGCGCCTCCAAGGCGTTCGTGCTGTCGCTTAGCCAGGCGCTGTGGGCGGAGACCCGCGGCACGGGAGTGACCGTGACAGCGTTGTGTCCGGGGCCCACCCGCACCGGGTTCGTCGACGCGCTCGGATCGGACGTCTCCCACACCGCCGTCTACCGGCACCTCGCCGCGCCCGAACCCGTCGTCGCGGCCGGGCTCCGCGGGCTGGACCGCGGCCGGGCGGTCGTGGTGCCCGGATGGCGAAACCGTATGACGGCAACCTTCGGGCGACTGACACCCGGCCCGCTCTCGGCACGCGTCACCGGTCGGATGCTGCATCCGGCCTAGCCATTTCAGGACGCCATGTCAGGACCCGGTCAGCCCAGTATCGGGAAGCGGCGCTCGGCGGCCAGCTCGTCGAGACCCTTCTGCATCAGTCCGCGCACGAGCGCATCGACATGCTCGACCGCGCCGGCCGGGCCGAACTCGGCCCCGATGTCGATCGGCGGCAACACCTCGGTGACGATCTTCGTGGGCAGCGGCACGTTGATGGGCGCCAGGACGCTCAGGCCGAATGGCAAGCCAAAAGTTATTGGCAGTATGTCGGTTCGGAAGTGCTTGCGTTCAAACTTGTTGAGCCGAAGCAGACGCGAAAGCCAGGTGCCGCGGCTCAGGTACAACTGGCCCTCCTGTCCGCCGATGGATACCGCGGGCACGATCGGTACCCCTGCCTCCATGGCGGTGTGCACGTAACCGATTCGGCCGTCGAAGTTGATGACGTTTTGCCGGAAGCTCGGGCGGTAGACGTCGAAATCGCCTCCCGGGAAGACCAGAACAACGGCACCGGAGGCCAAGGCCTTCGCCGCGTTCTCGCGCGTCGCGCGGATCACTCCGGTGCGGTTGAGGAATTCACCGGCCGGCCCGGCGAATATCGTGTCGAACCCAAGCGCATAAAGCGGGCGATCGTAGCCGTACTTGTCGTAATAGTCCACGGCGAACACTGACAGGTCGAAAGACGTTAGGCCACCGGAATGGTTGGACACCACCAGGGAAGCGCCGGGTGGGATATTGTCCAGCCCGCGGACCTCGGAACGGAAATAGCGCTTGACGATTGGCCGCGTCAGGTCGACGACGTGCTCGGTCAGGCCGCGATCCCATTTGTCGATGTCGCTCATTCACCGATTTTCGGTGGTCCCCGGAGCCGCAAATAGGGCATTTGGTCCGCTTCCACAATGACATTGGACGCACACTTCCTGCCGCGCGATAAAAACACCGGCTAAACGCGAAACGGCAACTCCCTCGGTTGTCGCAACACGTTGTCGGGATCTCCGGAAACGGTTACTGCACCGTCACTTTGGCCGTGTAGGTGCACGCCGGTTTGACGTCCTTGCCCACGATGCTGGTGTATGAGGTGGTGATCGTCGTCGATCCGGGTTTCAGTGCCGCGAACGTCCAGACCTCGGTACCGGGCGCGCCCCGCGCGTCGGTGGTGGGTTGCACAAAGCGGTGACCGGTTTGCTTGATCACCGTCGGATCGCCGACATGAGTGTCGATCGCCCACCGGTACGGGGTGGAGTAGTTCGAGCCCAACTTCACGGTCAGCGTGTTGCCGACACCCATCGTGACGTCCTGCGTGATGACGCTCTGCGTGAGCACGTCATCCATGGAGACCTCGAGGATCTTGTCCGACGGTGGGTTCCGGGACGGAAGCGTGCAGCCCAGCACCAATGAAGAAACGAGCATCGCGACGGTCACAAAAAACCTGAGCTTCACGAAAGCCATCGCCCCTATTATGGCCCGCGGCCCGATTCCCGCTGGCCGAATTACCGGGCCTCGCGACGCGGCGCGCCGACGCCCCCACTCGGCGTTTTGCAGCGTGCGTTTGCTGAGCCTCGGGTAGCTTCTGTGCGTGTTTGGCATCATCCGGCCCTGCCGTCATCGGCTCGGCGGCGAGTTGGCCGCCGCATGGCGGGCGCAGTTGTGTGGATTGTGCTTGGCGCTGCGTGACGACTACGGCCAGCTCGCGCGGATCGCCACCAACCACGACGGGTTGGTGGTCTCCTTGCTCGTCGAGGCGCAGTCGCTCGGGCAACCATCGCGCCGGAGGGCCGGTCGCTGCCCGTTGCGCGCCATGCGGCGCGCCGATGTGGCCACCGGCCCGGCTGCTGGTGTTGCTGCGAGGGCTGCGACTGTTGCTGCGACGACTGCTGCTGCGATTGTTAGGTGATGACCACTTACGACACGCTCACCTTCGACCAGACCGGACCCGTCACACGGATCGTCCTCAACCGGCCGGACGCCGCCAACGGCATCAACGACGCGCTGGCCCGCGAATTGGTTGACGCGGCGGCGCGATGCGACGTCCCGGAGACGAAGGTGGTGCTGTTCACCGGCGCGGGACGGTTCTTTTGCGCCGGGGGCGACCTGAAGGCGATGGCCGCCTCGCCGCTGGGTCCGGGCCGATTCGTCAAGCGCCTCGCCGACGACCTGCACCGGGCGATCTCGACGTTCGCGCGGATGGACGCGGTGCTGATCGTCGCCGTCAACGGCGTGGCGGCGGGGGCGGGCTTCAGCCTGGCGATGATCGGGGATCTCGTGCTGGCCGCCGAGTCCGCGTCGTTCACCATGGCCTACACCAGGGCGGGCCTCAGCCCCGACGGCAGCTCGTCGTTCTATCTCCCGCGGCTCATCGGCGTGCGCCGCACCCAGGACCTGATGCTCACCAACCGGCGGCTCTCGGCACAGGAGGCCGCGCAGTGGGGTTTGGTCACCGGGGTGGTGCCCGACGACGAGCTGGCCACGCGCGCCGACGCCCGGGCCACCGAAATGGCCTCGGCCGCACGGGCTTCCAGCGCTGCGGTGAAGAAGCTGCTGATGACGTCCTTCGGCAACGGCCTCGAGGAGCAGATGGAGATCGAGGGCCGGCTGATCGCTGCGTGCGCCGACGGCGCCGACGGCCGCGAGGGCATCGACGCGTTTGTGAACAAGCGGGCGGCCAAGTTCGCCTGAGTCCTGGGCACTCAATCCCCAAGCCGCGCAAGTCGTACCCGTCCGGCAGGATGGGCAGGTGTTTGGCCTCGTCCTGATCGTCGCGCTCGTTTCCACCGTCATCGTGGGGACGGTCATCGGCCGGCGCTACCGCGTGGGTCCCCCGGTGCTGCTCATCTCGCTCGGCGCCCTGCTGGGCCTCATCCCCAGTTTCGGCCACGTGCACGTCGACGGCGAGGTCGTGCTGCTGCTATTCCTGCCCGCGATCCTCTACTGGGAGGGCATGAATACCAGCTTCCGCGAGATCCGCGCCAACGCGCGCGTCATCGTCTTGCTCAGCATCGCGCTGGTGATCGCCACCGCTGCGGCGGTGTCGTGGACGGCACGATCGATGGGCATGGACCCCCACGCGGCGGGCGTCCTGGGCGCCGTGTTGTCCCCCACCGACGCCGCCGCGGTCGCCGGCCTGGCGAAAAAGCTGCCGCGCCGGCAGCTGACCGTGCTGAAGGCGGAGAGCCTCATCAACGACGGCACCGCGCTGGTGCTGTTCGCCGGCAGCGTCACGGTGGCCATTGGCGGATCCGCCATCAGCCCGCTCGAAGTGAGTGGCCGGTTCATCATTTCCTACCTCGGTGGCATCGCCGCCGGCCTGTTGGTCGGTGGGTTGGTGGTGCTGGCGCGCAAGCGAATCGACGCGCCGCAGGAGGAAGGGGCCATGAGCCTGCTGACGCCGTTCGCGGCGTTCCTGCTGGCCCAGGCATTCGATTGCAGCGGCGTGGTCGCGGTCATGGTCTCTGCCCTGGTCCTCGCCTACGCCGGACCGGTGGTAATCCGAGCCCGCTCCCGCCTGGCGGCCTTCGGGTTCTGGGACATCGCGACCTTCCTGCTTAACGGCTCGCTGTGGGTGTTCGTCGGCGTGCAGATCCCGGGCGCGCTGCACGGCATCTCCCACGTCGACGGGGGCCTTCGCCACGCCGCCTACATCGCCCTCGCCGTCACCGCTGTGGTGATCGTCTCGCGCATCGTGTGGGGCGAAATCACCACCGGCCTGATTCGCCTCATCGACCGCCGGGAGGCCCAGCGTCAGCGCCGCGCCCCGTGGCGTCAGCGTTTCGTGATCGCCTGGGCGGGATTCCGCGGGGCCGTGTCGCTCGCCGCGGCGCTCGCCGTTCCGGCCACCACACTGAACGGCACGCCCTTCCCCGACCGCAGCCTGCTGATCTTCATCGTGACCTTCGTCATCCTGGTCACCGTCTTGGTCCAGGGCAGCACGCTGCCCGCCGTGGTTCGCTGGGCCAAGATGCCCGACGACCTCACCTACGTCCAGGAACTGGAAATGGCCCGTTGCCGGGGCATTCAAGCGGCCCTCGAGGCGCTGCCGGTGGTCGGCAACGAAGTCGGCATCAGCGAGGCGCTACTGGGGCGGCTGCGCAAGGAATACGAGGAGAAGGCCGCACTGGTCAAGGCCACCGAAGACGAATCCACCAACCACCGACTGGTCAAGGGCAAGGAAAAGGTGCGACGGGTGCGCTTGGGCGTGCTCGAACACAAGCGGCGGGAGATCACCGCACTGCGCAACCAAAACCTCATCGACGACATCGTGCTGCGCGAGCTGCAGAACGAGATGGACCTCGAGGAGGTCCAACTGCTCGACGCCGCCGACGACGAGTAGCGCGCTCGATGCTGCAGACGGTTGCCATCCGCGGATACCGCTCGCTGCGCGAGGTGATCGTGCCGCTGGGTCGGCTGTCCATCGTCACGGGATCCAACGGCGTCGGCAAGTCCTCGCTATACCGGGCGCTGCGGCTCCTGGCCGATTGCGGCCGCGGCGAGGTGATCGGCTCGCTCGCCCGCGAGGGCGGGCTGCAGTCGGTGCTGTGGGCCGGCCCCGAGCAACTGGGCGGCGCCCGGCGCACCGGCAAGGCCCAGGGCACCGTGCACACCCGGCCGCTGTCGCTCGAATTGGGCTTTGCCGCAGATGATTTCGGCTACCTGGTGGACCTCGGCATTCCGCAGATGGCGGGAATCGCGTCTGCCTTCGGCCGCGATCCCGAGATCAAGCGGGAAGCGGTGTTCGCCGGTCCGGTGCTGCGGACCGGAACCACACTGGTGCGCCGCACCCGGAATCTCGCCGAGGTCAGCTCGGACGCGGGCCGCGGGTTCGACGAGCTGACGCGGTCCCTGCCGTCGTATCGCAGCGTGCTGGCCGAGTACGCGAACCCACACGCGCTGCCCGAACTCGCGGCCGTCCGCGAGCGGCTACGCGGCTGGCGGTTCTATGACGGGTTCCGTGTCGACGCCGGGGCGCCGGCGCGGCAACCGCAGGTCGGGACGCGCACCCCGGTGCTGTCCGACGACGGCCACGACCTCGCCGCAGCGATCCAGACCATCATCGAGACGGGATTCGACGACCTCGCCCGCACCGTCGCCGACGCTTTCGACGGCGCGACGGTCTCGGTCGCCGTGCACGACGGCGTGTTCGACCTGCAGGTGACGCAGCACGGCATGCTGCGCCCGCTGCGGGTGGCCGAATTGTCCGACGGCACACTGCGATTCCTGCTGTGGGCCGCCGCGCTGCTCAGTCCGCAGGCGCCGTCGCTGATGGTGCTCAACGAACCCGAAACCTCCTTGCACCCGGAGCTGGTGCGACCGCTCGCGTCGCTGATCCGCGCCGCCGCCGCTCAGACCCAGGTCGTGGTGGTCACCCATTCGCGCGCGCTACTGGAGGCCACCGGCGACGACACGGTCGAGATCGAGCTGTACAAGGAATGGGGCGAGACGCGCATCACCGGCCAGGGCCTGCTGACCACGCCGCCCTGGGAATGGGGCAAACGCTAAACCTTGCCTAGCAGGCAATCTTGCCCACCGTGCAATTTTCCCGTACGTTGGTCAGCGTGACCGACCCGTCCCTCGGGCTGCGCGAGCGCAAGAAGGCCGATACCCGGCGCGCGCTCAGCGACGCCGCGCTGAGCCTGGCGTTCGAACGCGGGCTGGAAAACGTAACCCGCGACGAGATCGCCGGCCGGGCCGGGGTGTCACTGCGCACGTTCAACAACTACTTCAACGGCAAGTACGAGGCGCTCGCCTACCGGCAGACCGAGCGCCTGCGCCGCAGCCTGGAAGCGCTCAAGCGACGCCCCGCCGACGAGCCGTTATGGACGTCGATCACGCACGCCGCCCTGGAGCCCTTGGAGGAGGAACTCGGCGACGAAGACCTGATTCCGAGCCGCCGGGAGCTCCTGGAAGCCCGGAAGTTGCTGATGAACCCGCAAGTGCGTAATGCATTGCCGCAGAGGATCTTTGACGAGTGGCTGGAGGTCATCGCCGAACGCACCGGCACCGACCCCGAGCGCGACCTGTATCCGCGGCTGGTGGTGGCCGTGGTGCGTGCCGTCGGCGACGCGGCCGCGGAGGCCTACGTACGGGCCGACCCCCCGGTGGCGATCACTCGATTAATCCGCGAGGGCTTTGCCGCGGTCAGCGTGGGCCTGCCCGACCCTGCGAGACGCAGGGAGACCCACCGTGGCTGACGAACACGCCGACGTCGTCATCGCCGGAGCCGGTCCCAACGGGCTGATGCTGGGCTGCGAGCTGGCGTTGGCGGGGATCCGGCCCGTCGTGTTGGATGGCTTACCCGGGCCGAGTCCGGAGCCGAAGGCCAACGGCCTTGTCGGGCAGGTGGTCCGGATGCTCGACATGCGTGGGCTGTATCGGGAGTTCACCGGCGACCCCAACCCGCCGCAGCCCTCCTACGGCTGGATCTTCGCGGCCATGACCCTGAACTTCCTTGGCATGCCCGACAATCCGATGTACGCGCTGCCCATGCAACAGCCGCGCCTGGTGCGGATGCTGGAGAAGCGGGCGCGCGACCTCGGGGTGGAACTGCGCTGGGGACACGAACTCACCGGCCTACGCCAGGGGACCGAATCCGTTGAGGTGATGGTGGGTTCCCCCGAGCGCCAGTACCGCATCGCAGCGGGCTTCCTCGTCGGCGCCGACGGCGGGCGGAGCCTGGTACGCAAAACCGTAGGCATCGACTTCCCGGGCCACACGTCACGGACCGTCGGACGGCTCGCGCACGTGCAGATACCCGACGAGCTACGCCGCGCCGACGGCGGCATCGACATCCCCGGTTTCGGCACGCTCCGGTTCGGCCACACGCGCTTGGACACCGGCGGGGTGATCTACGCCGAGTTCGAACCGGGCCGTTCGCTGTTCGGCACCATCGAATTCTCGCCGCCGGTCGAGGACAAACCGATGAGCCTGGCCGAACTGCGCGAAAGCGCACGCCGCGTCCTAGGCGTCGACATCCCGCTCCGCGAACCCAAAGGCCCTGGGCCACATGCCCTTCGCCGGATCAACGGGCAGAACACCCGGCACGCGGAACGTTACCGCGACGGACGGGTCCTGCTGCTGGGCGACGCCGCCCACGTGCACAGCGCCATGGGCGGGCCGGGACTGAACCTCGGACTGCAAGACGCCCTGAACCTGGGCTGGAAGCTCGCCGCTCAGATCAACGGGTGGGCTCCCCCTGCGCTGCTCGACACCTACCAGTCGGAGCGCCACCCGGTGGGCGAGCGCGTCATGATGCAGTCAATGGCCCAGACCGCGCTGATGGCGCCGGGCCCCGAAGTCGCCGCGCTGCGAACGCTTTTGGGCGAGCTCTTCGCCCTGCCCGACGTCGCGAGGCACATGGCCAGGCTGCTGGCCGGCAACGACGTGCGGTACGACGTGGGCGACGACCACCCGCTGTCCGGCTGGCCCGTGCCCGAACTCAGCCTCGACGATGGCCGGCGGGTCACCGAGCTGCTGCACGACGCCCGCCCGGTCCTGCTCGACTACGACGGCGGCGTCCGCGCCACGGCGCAGGGTTGGCTGGATCGCATCGACATCGTCCGCGCAACCGCCGCCGACCCACCCGCCGCCGCGCTGCTGCTTCGGCCCGACGGATACGTCGCCTGGGCAGCG
>NZ_JAFBAT010000209.1 GCF_019247615.1 Mycobacterium sp.
GATCGCCGAATGGCCCATCTGGCTCTCGCCGGGTTCGGCCAGCCGCAACTGTATTCGCGCTGTGGCATTCTGCAGCAGCTTCTGCCGTTGCCCGTGAATCCAGCCTCCCGCGCTGCACATCACGTGCACTCCGTACTCGGGGCCGCGGCTGCTCAGCGAGATGATACGATCGCCCAGAAGCATGTCTTTCGTGTAGAGGTCGTCGTAATCATCGACCACCACGAAGACGTCGCCGAACGCGTCGTTGGGGTCTGTGCCCCCGAGCCCGTCGCTGCCCGGGCCGAATCGGCGCTCCCGGAACCCGTCGAGATCGATGTTGGCGCGCCGGAACGCATCCTCGCGGGCATCGATCAGGGCATCCATGCTGCTCAAAATGCGCTCGATGCCCTCGGTGTCCTTGGGCGACACGATGTCCGCGATGTGCGGCAATGAACCCACTTGGGCCATGGTCGCCCCACCTACGCAGAAGAACGTCACCCGCGACGGGGTGTACATCATCGCAGCCGAGCACATGAGCGTCATCAAAGTCGTTGTCTTGCCGCGCTGTTTGGCCCCCACCACAATGATGTTGCTGCGCAACGCATCGACGGAATGCACAACCTGCTTGGATTCTTCCGGAATGTCCATGACGCCCACCGGAAACACCAGACCCGGGTTATCGCCGTAATCGACGTGCCATGGCCTGCCCCGCCACCCGGCCACCAGCGCATCAACGGGTTCCGGATTCTCCAACGGCTCCAACCACGGCCGGCGGGGCGCCCGGTGCGGCACCTTTCGCAGCGACTCCCGCAACACGTCGACGATCTTCTTCTTCTTGAAACCGTCTTCATGCAAGAGGAATTCGTCGGGCTCTTCGTCGGCGGCCGATGCGGCCTGCAGCGCCGCCGCATCCGATTGCTCCAACGGCTGGTACTGCCAGTTGTAGAGCCGGGGCTGCGTCAACGTCATGTCGACGGTCCGGACCACCTGCCGTTTCTTCGGCACCACGAAAGGCGCCGACAGATAAAAGCACCGGAACGGCTCCAGGTCGCGGGGGCCCACCTTCAGCAGCGCGAAACCGTTCTCCTTGGAAGGCAAATGGTAGGCGGCGTCCGTCCCGATCACCTCGCGGCTGTCATCGCCCGACTCGGCGCACAGGGCGATCCGAAAGGCAATGTTGGACTTGACTTTCTGCAGCGACGAAAGGTCCAGTCGTTGGCCGCCCAGCATGAAAAACACGTTGGCGCCGCGGCCCTCCTGACCGATGTGAATGATCAGGTTGATCCACTTGTCGTGGTTGGCGAACAGCTCGAGATACTCGTCCACGATCACCAGCAACACCGGCACCGGGGGGAGGTCGCGGCCGGCAAGCCGGATCTCCTCGTAGTCGTTGGCGTCGCGGGCCCCCACCGACGTGAAAAGCTCATAGCGCTGCTTTATTTCACCGTCGATGACCCTGCGCATCCGTTCAGCCAGATGCCGTTCGTCCTTGCCCAGGTTCGACAGCGCCGCCACCACGTGCGGGAGGCCCAGGATGTCTTGGGCGGCCGATTCAAACTTCATGTCGACGAAGATGACGTTGAAGGTCTCGGGCGAATGCGTCAGCGCGATCCCGTACACCAGCGACAAGAAGAACTCCGATTTGCCCGACCCGCTGGTACCGATGACCACCGAGTGAAAACCGAAGCCGCCGAAGTCCTTTGCGCGGATGATGATGTTTTGCAGCTCTCCGTTGGGCTTGGCGCCCACCGGGATCTCCGACCACCGCTCGTCGCCTCGGCCCCGCCGCTCGGCCCACAAGCGATCGACATCCAGTTCACGGGGATCGCTGATTCCCAGGGATCGGAGCAGCTCGGCCGCGCCGCTGCTTGAATCAGTGATCTCGCTGCTGCTCGTCGGCGACCACCGCGCCATCGCGCGCGCATACCGGTATGCCCGCGGAATCGGAAGCTGGTCGGCGTGCGCGAAGAACTTGCCGCCCGTGCGCAACAGCGGCGCCGGACGGTTGTCGCCATGGTCGACCGCGTCGCTGTTCCGGCGGGCTTTGGCCGAGCCGTCGGACGCGGCGGTCACCGTGGAGTCGTGCCGCTCGCTCATCTCGTAGAGCTGGTCTTTGGCGAAGCCCACTCCGATGCCGATCCGTGAGGCGATGCGCAGCACGGTGATTCCGGCCTTGCCGACTTGGCCGACGACACTCTCCCAGGCCTCGGGGCTGCCCGTGTTGTCGTCGACGATGACCCAGTGCGGACCCAATTCCGCCGTGGGATCGGCCGGGGCCGTCTCCAGCGCCGAACCTATCGTGGTCGGGCTGGGGACCGCCGGCGGGGCCCACTGGCCGCGCTTGCCCTTCATGTGCAGTTCGGCGCCCAGCGCCTCCTCCAGCTCCTCGGGTGTGGCGAACACCAGCCGCCGCCACCCGCAGGCATCGAACAGCTCGTCGTGCAGGTTGTGGGGCAACCACACCATCCAGGACCACAGCTCCGGGTTGCGCGTGACCACCATCAACTTGACATCGCGAGGGTTGTGAAAAACGGCCAGCGAGCACAACACCGACCGCATCAGCGACCGGACGCGGCCCAGATCGTCGCCGACGAAGCTGAAGCCCGGTGCCGACCGCAGATTCACCACCTTGGCGATGTCCCGAATCTTCCGTTGTTCCAGAATGAAATCGCGCAACGCCTGACCGGTGACGGGCTCCAGCTCCTCGTCGGACGCAATGTCGGGCCAGGTCACCGACAACACCGAGTCCGGGGCGTGCTGCACACCCGTGCCCAGCCGAACCTCCAGGAAGTCGACGTCGCCGCGTCCACGCTCCCACATCCTGGGGCCGCCGATGATCGCTCCCAACCCATGCGGATCGGAATGCACCGCCTGCTGCCAATTGCGTTGCGCGCATACCGCTTTCTGAATCTCGTCGCGGTTGCTGTCCAGGTCGCGAAGGTAGCGGCGCCGGCCCTTTTCCAACTCACCCCACGTGATCTTGCGCGCACGCCCGAATCGACCGGAGAACGCCAGCATGCTGAACGCCCCGATACCCATCAGCGGGAAGAACCCGGTCGATAGGCTGCGCACCCCCGATACGTAGAGCATCACGATCGTGCCGATCAGTGCGACGATCAACGCCGGCACCCCGATCATGACCCAGATGTTGCGCGGCTCGCGTTCCGGCAGAGCTATCGGCGCAGCCGGGGCTACCCGAACCGGTTTCGGCGGTTGGATCTTCGCACGGTTGATGGGAAACGCCCTTTTTGACATCCCTAGCCTCCCGCCTTGGCCGACGTGGTCAGCGCCGTCGCCTGCCCGGCCGCCGGTACCGTGTCGCGTGCCACCAGCGCTGCTTGCTGCGACAGCGCCGGCCCCGCGGCAAAGGTGCGCAACAACGGCCACGGCGCCTGCACGGCCGCGGCCGGATCCAGGCCGAGGGCGCGCAGCGTCGAGTCGTCGGCGGCGATGCCGAACCGCACGCCGTTATCGGACACCCAAAACAAAGACTCCCTCGAGTCGCTGGTGACCACTCCGCTCGTGGACGTGACGAAGTTCGCCGCACCTGGCAACAGCAGCACCTGATTGGCAACAACCGACCCCGGGTCGCGATCGTCACGTACCAGCCGAACGATCCGGTTGTCCATCGACGGCGGAATCGGAAGCCCACGGCCGTTGTAGATGACGATTCGCGCCTGCGGATCCGTCGACGCCTTCTCCCATGACACGCACGTCGACGGATTCGCAGTGGAGTCAATGAAGTTCAGTCGCCCGCTCGGGTAGTAGTCAACCGGCAATGAGCTCACTTCAGGAATGTTGACCAGCACGTCGGGCGTCACCGTCCGCGGCGATGTCGATCCATAGGAGTTGGCACTGCGCAGCAGGTCGGCCACGAACGCTCCGATTTTTTGCACACCATCGACCAGCAGCACATAGAACTGGGCGCCGCTACCGGCCGTTTGAGCCTGCAGCACCGCACCCACCTGCGAGCCCGGCAGGAACTTCGACGGACTTCCGGCCTCGGGCACGTTGGGCACCCGCAATGGCTCGGTGGCCGGCAGACCGTCGAAGAGCGCCCTCGAAATCTCCACCGGCACAGTCGCTCCGGGGTCAAGCCCCAGGCTCAAGGTGACCGCCCTCTCGGCGGGATCGACCTGCGAGCGCTTACCGTCCCAGATCACGTAGGTGGCGCCTTCGAACGTCACCAGCAGCGCGGCACCGCTAGCCATCGGCATTGCCCGGCCACCGGTGAGCTGGCCGCCGATCGCGGTCACCACGGGCTTATCCGAGGTGTGCGGTCGTCCCGCCGTGTCGCACAGCGCCCACGCCGACACGGCGCCGCGGTTCACCGGCATGGCCGCCGGGGCGCCCGGTATCCCCAGCAGGGGGCCCGTCGGATACTTCGCGATCTCGGCGGGCTTCACCCATGTCGGCTGCCCGGCGATACCCGTCGCCAGCCGTGCGGAAGTCAGATTCAGTGCGGGATATAGCCGTCCGTCGATGCGCGCGTATATCGCCCCCGACTCGCGGTCGCCGACAATCGCGGAATCACCCACGACGCCGCTGGGTTTGAGCACGTTCAGCAGCACCATCCAGCCCGCCGCGATGATCACCAACACCACCGAGAGCGCCAGCGCCGCGGTCTGTTTGCGGTCGTCGTGTTTCATGCGCACCGAGAAACGGGTGGTCGCCGCCCGGAGGCGCCGGTTATAAAACAGGTGCCCCGAATTCTGGTCGCGGTTCGACAAACTCAATGGCATTGGTCAGTAACCCCTGGGTATGCGGCGGGGATCCGCCTGCTGAATCCGATCGGCCAAATCCGATGCGTCGGCGGCGACGCCGTAGTGACGACGCGCATAGTTGATGAAGGCGCAGGCCTGCGCAACCAGATCGTGAATGCTGGTCGAGGTCCCCGGCTCGTGATAGTGCTCGAACGTTGGGGCGATGAATTGCCATGCGCCTCTGCTGGGCGTCCCACGGGCCGCGTTGGAATCGACGGTGTTTTCAGCGTCGGCGTCGTAGCTCGACTCGCGGCGAGCCACCAGATCCATCCCCCGCTCCCACCGAGCCCGCGCCCTGGGATCATGAATTCCCTTGATATCCAACGCTTTGTGGATGGCGGCCAACACGGCGGCGCGCCCGCCTCCGCCGGCGGTTGCCCGCAACCGTACGAAATGCAGCCGCCGCACCCGGTCCGCCATCGACCGCGCCCGGGAACGGGCTCGCAGAATGTGGCGGTGCTGCGCGCGCAACCGCGCTGCCATCCGAGTTATCGCCTCCCGACGCCCCATCGGAGTATCGGCCGCCGGCGTCACATCGGTCACGGCGTCGGCCAGGACACGTCTCGTGGCCGCCCTGGCGTTGGAACGGTCGGCTCGCGCTGTCACGAGGATGGTGTTCAGCGCGCAATCGGTCTCGGCAGACCGGTGCAGCCTCGTCGCCAAGGCGCGTGACCGCAGCGCCGCTCGCTCGGACGATCCGGCCGAATTGGCGGCTTGCCGTATCCGCTCGGCGCGGGCGCGCGTCGCCGCAGGCGTATCGCCGAGGCCGCCGCCGACATCGGCGCCGACGAACAAGTTGTGGCCACGGACCAAAGCGCCCACCGCCCGCGTCATCAGCGGGTCATTCAACGGTGCCCCCACCATAGTTTCGATCGAAATCGGCCTGCGCTTCTTCGCGCAATGCCTCAAAAACCATATTCAGTCGATCCGCCAACTCGCGCGAGGTATAGGACGTCATCACATGCGGAGCCAGCGACAAACCGGTGAGTCGCCCGTCCGAATTACAGACTGCATAGACGTCACCCACGTCGGCGGTGTACGTCACCGACTCCTGTGCGGCCAGAACCGCCTCCCACTTTTCGAAATTCGCCTTCAGGTCGGCCAAGACCTGGTCGACCAGGGCCTTGTCCTGCGCATGCCCTTCCGGGCGCAGAGCATCCGGACCCGACCTTTCAGCCACCGCTCGCTGACCTTCCGCCCGCCAGGTGTTCGGTGGCCTGACCGGACCCAAGGCGGATCGTCCGTAGTACGTCCGTCGCTGCCGACGTCGATGTGGCAGGTGCGAGGTTAGCTGTCATGGCTGCCGTCGTGCCGACCGATCCCATGAGCTGTCAAACAAATTCGACGAATTCCCGGCAACCTATTCTTGCGGTTCTTCATCTGTCGGCATAATCACGATCCGCCGGTTAGGGCGGGCGACGACGGGCGGTTTGCCGTCACCAGACTTGGTCACGGGAACACTCGGCGGAACGGTCAAGCGGCCCTTGACCGGCTGGCCGTTGGGGACGGCGGGAACCGTCACGCGCTTTTCGGTGGGTTTGTCTTTGCCGCCACCATCACCGTGGGCTCCCATGGCCCCTGGCACCATCGGCATGCCAGCCATGCCCGCCGGACCCGCGGGCGCCGGGGCCCCGCCCGTTGGTGTTACTGCTGGCGCCCTGAGCGATGCTGCAGCCGGGGTCGTCGGGGGTGAGGAAGCCGGGACGGGCGGCGGACCGAGGTAGCCAGTTGGGGTCGTGCCACCACCACCGCCGAGGCCACCACCACCGCCGCCGCCACTGCCAAGAGCGGCTTCTCCGGAGCTCCCGCCGTCGAGCACCGGCCCTTCTGCTGCCATATCGGACAACGCCGCCTCCGCCGCGCCGCTGCCCTTCGCTGCTCCCATCACCGGCTGAATAGCGCTCTCTGCGGCCTGCATGGCCTGTTGCGGAAGCTGCGTGAGCGGCCCCATGATGCCGCCGGCGGCGCCGGCGATCGCACCAGCGATGCCGGACGCCATCTGCTGGATCATCTGTGGTATCTGCTGGAACTGTTGCGCCGCATTTTCCTCATTGGCCGGAAACTTCTGCGCGGCGTCGGCCGCATGTGCCCTACGGTCCAGGTCGCCCTGTGCGCTGGCGGCCTGGTCACCGGGCACGCCGATATTTCCGGCGTTCAAGAGGCCGGTGACAGCTTGGTCGGCCGGCGTCCCCCCGGGTACGCCGGCGGCGTCGAACGGCAGTACCGGTGGGCCCGGCGGCGCCGCAGCTATCCCGCTATAAGTCCCCGGGCTTGCCTTGATCGGGATTCCGCCCGTCATGATTACACCTCGAACATCGTGTGGAGCGACCCGCGTGAGCCGTGTCCCCGTGGGTCGCATCGTAAGGGGCCAACCATTCCAAAGGTAGTCATGGCAGTTGGGCCGAGACCGCTTCGTACCACGCCACGTGGTAGTGCGCCAGGGATTCGTGGCCTTCGATCAGGGCTTCGATGGCTGCCAGCAACATCCAGTCGGCGACCCGCGCTAGGTCGTGCGGATCCCCGAGTGCCTTCTGGCACGAAGAGTGCAGCTCTTGGTGCAGCAGATCGATCTCGTTGTCGGTTACTCCCGTATTGCGCGTGGCCGCTTGTACCAGAGTCTGGGCGATTCGCGGCAAACCGTCGCGGCGTCGCACGGCCGCGACCAGCGCGGGCCCCAGCTCCTCCACTCTTGGCCCGCTGCGGGCCACGCGATCGCCGGTGAGGCTGGGGTCATCGGGTCCAGGTTTGGCGACAAACCCGTTGGCGTTGTGCACCGCGGCGGCGCTGACCGCACCGAGCAGATCCATGATGGTGGCGTCGGGTCTTCGCACTGCAGGCTCCAAGAGTCGGTTCACGCCGGTCGGGATCTTCACGTTCGGCGGGATCCAACCGCTTCCGATGTTGCCGACCAGGAGCGTGGTTCCGTCGTCACGCAGTCCGGCACCCCAGGACAAGTCCGGGGCCTGGCGCGCCACCGCATCGACGAGGCGTTGCAATCGCTGTTGTTCGGCGGTCCGGCTGGAGGTGTCGCCAGCCACGGCGCCGGCTGCCGCCGACCAGGCCGACGCGCCCACGGGGTTTGCCGCACTCGTCCCAGACTGCCCCGCTGGTGTCCGTTGGACCGTGGACAGCAACTGGCCGCTCGGGGACGGCGGAGATGACGACGACGAGGCCACCGGCGCCCCGGACACCGGCGTGGTTGGGGCCGACACCGCCGGTGAGCCGACGATGGGCGGACGCAGATCAGCCCCGTAAGCCGGCAGCGGCCCTGCGGGAGTTGGCGGCGCGCCGGCAGTGGGAGTTATCGGCGCAGCCACCGGTCCGCCGGTCACCACCGCCGGCGTGGCCGGGGCGGCGCTACCGCCAGTCGGCACAATCGGGGCGGCGGCCGCGGTCGCCGGGGCAGCTGAGCCATGGTCCACCGCGGCCGGTTCGACGGCTCCGGTGATGGTCGGTGCCGTTACCGGCGGCACGACCGGCGGCTGCGGCGACGAAGGGGACGTCGCGGCGGCGTCGAGCAGGCCCTCCGACAACTTATGCGCGCCCACGGATGCTGGCTGACCTGTCATCATCCCTGCTTGAAATGAACTTCCCAGCTGGCTTGGCGAGGGCCCGCCGAAGCCAGCCGGCGGTGAGATTCCGCCTCCGGCCAGTGGCGAGGTCAGCGGTTGGGTACCTGGAACATGTGCGCCGGTTTCGGTAGAGGCGGCGACGGAAGGGGCGCTAATTGGGCCGCCACTGGGTTGCACTCCCCCGAACCCACTACTATCGCCGGCGTTGACCCCAACTGCGCGGCTACCGTCGGTCAGCGTGCTGCTATGTACCCCGGCAACGCTCTGGGTGCCTATGCCTTTGGTGCCTTCAATACCGCCAACCGGTTGGACTTCCCCACCAGCAGCTAGACCGACGCACCGTTTCCCGACGTTTGTTCTCAGCCCCTGATTGTTTAAGAACTCCTGGGCTGAAATCGCCATTCCCTCAGCACTGAGGATCTTTTGTGTGGCGTCGGCTATAGCTGCAACTGCGGCGCTAGCCTTATGCTCAGCGAAGCCATTCGCTTCTGCGATTAGCTGCGCGATTTTTGGCCCTTTCGTCGCCACAGGCTCTTTAGAGTTTTCGATAGTCGAGATTCGCTGGTTATAATCATCGGCGATTCCTAATAGCCCGTCCCGCAAGCTATCGATTGCATCTGCGCCCTTGTCGAACGCAATGACTTTGGCATGATATTTTTCGGCTAAATCAAGATGGTACTTTTCGCCTTGCTGAAACCG
>NZ_JAFBAT010000246.1 GCF_019247615.1 Mycobacterium sp.
TGCGCGAATACCCCGATCTCGCCGCTTTCGAATGGGCGATCCGGGCGGAAAACGCGGTCGCCCGCGACTCGCCCGTGGCCGGCGGCATCGCGTTCCATGCCTTCAGGGAGATCATCGAGGGCATCGTCGACGACGGCCATCCACGAGGCGCCGTGGAAGCGATCTATTCGCTGATCTACGGCCTGACCGAACTGGCGGCCACACTGCCCGCCGACGACTACCAAGCGGCGCTGGGCTCCGCCAAGCAACTGATCCGCGGGACGTTGCTGTGCGACTAAGAGTCGACTAAGAGTCTGAGTCGTTAATTCACTCACGCCCCGAGGACGGCCGGCTCGACCTCCTTGCCGCACCGACCGTGGTGGTTATGCACGAATTTCACGGGTGGTTTCGTGCACAGAGCCCACACTCGGCGCATCCATTCACTGCCGACGAATCAACGACTCACGGCACTAGCGGCGACACCCAATCGGTGTGCATTCGCAGCCCGCGGTGTGCGGTGAGGGCGCCGCGCACGCACGCTCGTCGCAGTCAACTCACACGCAGCGGAGCCGGTCGGCGCCCTTGATATGATCAAATGATTGATTATATAGTCGAGGCCACGAAGAGGAAGCCGAGACCGTGACCGAGACCGTTGGCCTGGGGTTCGATGTCGAGGCGCTGCGCCGGAAGTACACCGAAGAGCGGGCCCGTCGACTTCGCCCGGAGGGCGTCGCGCAGTACGTCGAGATCGCCGGGGAATTCGCCTGTTTCGGCGAAGACCCTTGGGTGGATACCAAGCTCACTCGCGAGCCCCTCACCGACGAGGTCGACGTGGCGATCGTGGGCGCCGGTTTCGGCGGGCTGTTGACGGGCGCGCGGCTCCGCCAACTCGGTGTGGAAAGCGTCCGGTTGATCGACAGGGCGGCGGACGTCGGCGGCACCTGGTACTGGAACCGGTATCCGGGAATAGCGTGCGACGTCGAATCCTATGTGTACCTGCCGCTGTTGGAAGAGCTCGGCTACATGCCCACGGAAAAATACGCCCGGGGCGCCGAGATCTTGGCGCATTGCCGTGCCATTGCCGAGCATTACGACCTGTACCGAAACGCCTGCCTGCAGACAGATGTCCATGAGATCCGTTGGGAGGCAGAAACTTCCAGGTGGGTCATCCGGACGAATCGCGGCGACGAGATGCGGGCAAGGTTCGTCTCGATGGCCAACGGGTATCAGGCAAAGCCGAAGCTGCCCGGCATCGCGGGTATCCGCTCGTTCCGCGGCAAGGCATTCCACACCAGTCGCTGGGACTACAGCTACACCGGCGAGGAGCTGGAGAATTTGGCGGGTAAGCGGGTGGGCATCATCGGCACGGGCGCGACGGCAGTCCAATGCGTGCCGCACCTCGCCCGGGCGGCGCAGCATCTCTACGTCTTTCAGCGCACTCCGTCGTCGGTGGACGTGCGGGCAAATCGGCCCACGGATCCTCAGCGGGCCAACGCATTGCGGCCGGGCTGGCAGGGCAGGCGCATACAGAATTTTCAGATCCTCACGGCGGGCGGACAAGCAGACGAGGACCTCGTCGCCGATGCCTGGACGAGCATCACCCGCAAACTGCCGGTCATGCGGCACGCCGGCGCCGGGGGCACGCCGGCGCACGACATAGAACTGGCCGACTTCGCGAAGATGGAGGAGATCAGGGCGCGCGTCGACGAGATCGTGGCCGATCGCGCCACCGCCGAGGCGCTGAAACCCTGGTACGGCTACTTCTGCAAGCGCCCCTGCTTTCACGACGAGTACCTGCAGACCTTCAACCGCGAGAACGTCACACTGGTCGACACCCGGGGTCGCGGCGTGGATCGCATCACCGAGACCGGCGTGGTCTCGGGCGGAAATACCTACGGACTGGACTGCCTCGTCTTCGCAACGGGTTTCGAGGTGGGCACCGACTACTGTCGGCGCACCGGATTCGATCTGATCGGCCGCGGGGGGGTGACACTGACCGAGCGGTGGCGCGACGGCGTTCGTACGTTCCAGGGCTTGTGCGCCCACGGCTTCCCGAATTGCTTCATCGAAAGCATCGCCCAGGCCGGGCTTACGGTGAACTTCCCCTACCTCCTCGACGTCCAGGCAAGCCACGCCGCGTGGATCATCGCCTGGGCGCTGGCGCACGGCGCCACCGAGGTCGAGGCCTCGCCCGGCGCCGAAGCCGCCTGGGTGGATACCGTCGTGGCCCGTTCGGCCGCCAGCGCGGAACGAGCCCGAACCTGCACACCGGGCTACTACAACCGGGAAGGCAAGGCCGACGCCAAGACTCGGCAGGGGAGCTTCTTCTTCGGCGCGCCAACCGAATACGCCGACCTGTTAGCGGCGTGGCGGGCCAAAGGGGACATGGAAGGACTCGAGATCCGCCCGGGGACCCGACCGTGACCAGCCGGCAGGCCCGTCGGCGCTACGCGATCGGCCGGCTTCGGGCGGCAACGCGGCGTCGACGCCCACCCAGGGTGGCGATCATCGGCGCGGGCTTCGGCGGCCTCGGTGCGGCGGCGGCGCTGCGCCGCGCCGGCATCGATGACCTGGTGATCGTCGAGGCCGACGACGGCGTCGGTGGCACCTGGCGGCGCAATACCTATCCGGGTGCCGCCTGCGATGTCCAAAGTCATCTGTACTCGTATTCGTTCGCGCTCAACAAATCCTGGAGCCGCACCTACGCTCGTCAGCCCGAGATTCTGGCGTATCTTGAGTCGGTGGCCGACGACTTCGATCTGCTGCGCCATCTCATGCTCGGCACCCAAGTCCGCTCCGTCCGCTGGAACCCGGACGCCTGGAGCTGGGATTGCCAGCTGGACCACGCCGGGCACGTCGCCACCCTGACCGCAGACGTCGTCGTCTGCGCCGTCGGATTGTTCGGATCGCCGAAGCTGCCCGATATCGAGGGCCTGCCCGACTTCGGCGGCCCAATCATGCACACCGCCCAGTGGAATCACGCGGTGGACCTGGCAGGCAAACGCGTGGCGGTAATCGGCACCGGTGCCAGCGGGGTGCAGGTCGTCCCGGAACTGGCGAAGATCGCCGAGCGCGTGACGGTATTCCAGCGGACGCCGCCATGGATGGTGCCCAAGGAAGACAGACGCTACAGCGCAACGGAATTGGCGCGGTTCCAGCGGAACCCGCTGGCGGCGCGCCGCACGCGCTGGCAGATCTGGAAAGTATTCCACGACAACTCCTCGACGGTCGCCGACGATCCGGTCGTCGCGGCACGCACGCATGTTGCGACGTCGTTCCTGGAGCGCACGGTCGCGGACGAGCCGCTGCGCCGTGCGTTGACACCCGACTATCCCTTCCGCTGTAAACGGGTGCTGCTGGGCGACGACTATTACCGCGCACTGCAGAAGGACAACGTCGAGCTGGTCACCGATCCGATCGGGCGGATCGGCGCGACGGCGGTGATCACCGCGGGCGGCCGACGGGTCAACGTCGATGTGATCGTGCTGGCCACCGGATTCGAGACGTCGCGCTACCTGGCGGGCATCGAGGTCATCGGTGCCGGCGGGCAGCGGCTGCACGAGCGCTGGGGGGACGACCCGACCGCCTATTTGGGCGTAGCCACCTCCGGATTCCCGAACTTCTTCATGCTCTACGGGCCCAACACCAACCAGGGCGGCAACTCGATTGTCTACATCTTGGAGGCCGGTGCGCGGCTGTTGGCCAGCGCGGTGAGCCGGGTGGCGCGTCGTGGCGGATACGTCGATGTGCGTCCGGAAGCCGAAAAGCGCTACAACGACAAGCTGTCTGCCGACCTAGAGCGAACCATCTGGACCCGGTGCGATAGCTACTTCCGTTCGCCCAGCGGACGCATCGTGACCCAGTGGCCCTATACCGAGCTGGAGTACGCTCGTCGGACTTGGCGCCTTCGTCCCGCAGACTGGCTGCACCGCACCGGCGAGGCCCCGGCCGGCGGGCGGCGATCAGTCGAGACCAAAGTCGATGACCCCGCGAATCAATCGGCCGTCGGCCAGGTCGGCGTAGGCGGCGTTGATCTGGTCGAGCGCATAGCGCTTGGTGATCATTTCCTCCAGGAGTAGTTGGCCCGACCCGTACATCGTTGCCAGCAACGGAATGTCACTCCTGGGGTTACAAGAGCCAAACACTGTGCCGCACAACGTCTTATTCATCAGAATGAACTCCTGCAGCGCGACCGCGACCGAGTGCGTCATCGGTGACGGCAGGCCCGTGAGGACGCACGTGCCGCCTTTACGCGTCAGCGCCAGGGCCGTCGCAACGTCGGTCTCGCCGATCATCGCGGGGGAGACGATGACCGCGTCGGCCATCACGCCGTGCGTCAGGTCGCTGACCGTCTTGATCGCCTCGGATGCCGTGGCGGCCGTGTGCGTGGCACCGAATCTGGGCGCGCACTCGCGTTTGAATTCGCTCACGTCGATCGCGACGATGCGGGCTGCACCGCTGATGCGGGCGCCCTGAATCGCGGCGGTGCCGATCCCGCCGGCGCCGATCACCACGGCAGTGTCCCCGCCGCGGATGTTGGCGCGACGTGCCGCCGAGCCGTACCCGGTCGGAACCGCGCACGCGAGCAGCGCGGCCGGCAGCAGCGGGAGTGCCCGATCGACCTTGACGAGTGAATTTGCCGCGACGACAGTATGTTCGGCGAACGCACCGATCTTGGATACATGCCCAAGGTTTTGCCCGTCGACGGTGTGATGGCGAAAGGTGCCGTCGGTCGGCATGCCGGGGGCCAGGGTCCCCGACCCGACGTCGCACAGGTATTCCATGCCCGAGGCGCACCAGCGGCACTGCCCGCAGACCGCGACGAATGACGTGACCACATGATCGCCGGGCGCCAACCCGGTCACTCCGGCGCCCACTTCGACCACCACAGCGGAGCCTTCGTGGCCGCCGATCGTCGGTGACATGAGCGGTAATCCGAGCGCGCGCAGGGTCTTCGGGGGTGGTGCCAGCCTTCCTTGCCGAATGTGTTCGTCGGAGTGGCACAGCCCGGTGGCGGCCAGCCGAATAAGGACCTCACCGGCGCGCGGCGGATCGAGCTCGAACTCCTCAACACACCACGGCCGGCCGTATTCGTAGAGAATGGCCGCTCGGCTTCTCATGGACCGTCGGCCACCTCGATGTCACCGGCCTTGGCCGCCGCGCGCAGTCGGTGAAAGTCGTCGAGCGACTTGTCGGCGTAGGCGTAGCACCATTCGGTGACCGCCTCGTTCAAGACGTCGCTGGTGCCGGCATAGCCGCGCAGTATCGACGCGTTCGCACTCTGCGCGTGCGCCCGCGCCAGCAGCACCGCGCAGGCGGCGACGTATTCGCTGAACGTCGAAGCCGACATGCCTTCGGTTTCGACGGTCCCCTTCATGTCATGGAACTGCCGCACGTAATAGTCGCGGCCGTCATTGCGGGTCGTGCCGAGGAACACGTCCGACATCGCCTGCAGGATCTGCTGCCCGTCGACCACGCGCACGCCCTGGCCGCGCGACGCGACCGCGTCGTTCAGAGTGTCCGGCTGGTGCCAGCCGCCGTACTCCTCGAGGACGGATCGATTGGCTTCCTTGATCTGCAGGACGAGCGGCGTGTCGTTCGGGCCGACGAGGATGACCAAGTAACAACGGGTACCGACGCTGCCGACCCCGACCACCCGAAGGGCGGCGTCGGTGACGCGGAAGTGCGACAACAGCAGGGCGACGTCGGGCGGGACCGCGCTCAGGTACTCCGCAACCGACTCGAGCAGCTGGTCTTCCGTTTCGGGGGCGACGTGCTGTTGGACCGGGGGTGATTCCCGTAGACGCGGGGTGCCGTCAGGCCCGGCCTCCACGATTTTCTTGAATACCCGCGCGGACGTTCGTGTGCGGGCGCGCGATATCGTTTGCCGGATCACTCCCGACATGTCTTTGGATACCTGTCCGGTGTACTTCTCGGGTTCGAGCCGCAGGTAGTAGCGGTCCAGGACGTTCATGTCCAGCATGGCGTGCAAACTCGACCGGTAGTTCTCCAAGGCCTGTTGCACGCAACCGCGGATGGCCTTGGCGGCGTAGCCGGCGTGGCGGCCGCCGACGATCGCGCTGGTGATCAGCCGTTTGACGTCCCACTCGGCGGGCGCGACCGCCGCCTCGTCAAAATCGTTGAGGTCGAACACTATCGAGCGGTCGGGCGCGGCATACATGCCGAAGTTCGAGATGTGGGCGTCGCCGCAACACATGAGTTCGATCCCACTCGTCGGGCTCGCGCCGAGGTCGGCGGCCATGACCGCCGCGGAGCCCCGGTAGAACGCGAACGGGTCGGCGAGCATACGGGTGAAACGGATGGGGACGAGTTCGCTTAGCCGGCCCCGGTTTTGGGCCACCAAAATTTCCGTAGCCGTCCGCTTGGCGGGAGCAAGTTGCGCGAGGGCACGCCGCGGGGCCTCCTTGCGCAGCGCTCGACCGCGTGCCACATCCTCGCCGGGAGCTTCGAGTTGTATCAGCCGGTCACGCAACGCTCGTTGCGGCATTTGCTCAGCATACGGCCGATGGCTAGCGGGGCACCGTCACCGCGGCGATCACTCCGCCATCGACCAGCAGGTCGGTGCCGGTGATGAACGACGCATCGGGGCCCAGGAGGAATGCGGCCGCCCCGGCGATGTCGTCGGGGGTTCCGAGCCGGCCGGTTGCCGAGGCGGCAATCATCGCCCGCATGCCGTCGCCGACCGGGGAGGCGAGTTCCTGCTTACCCATAGGTGTCGAAATGATGCCCGGGCTGATCGAGTTGACGCGAGCATCCCGGCGGCCCCACTGCGTGCTGGCGGCGCGGACGCGAATATGGTTGGCTTGCTTGGCGATTCCATATGCGATACCGGGGTCGGTGACCTTTTGCGGGCTGACAAAATCCAGCTCCAACAACTCGCCCGCCGGGGTGTGCGCCAACGCGCGTTCCTGCTGCGCGGTCAGCGGGGGGAACATATGCCCGGCCATGCTGGCGATCACGACGCCCGCGCCCCCCAGCGCGATGACTTCGCCGAATTCCTTGAGCACAAGCGCGGTCCCGAGCAGATCAACCGCCAGAATTGCTTGGGCCGACGCCTGCGACGGTGACAGTCCGGCGGTGTGCGCCACCTGAGTGACGGCGCCGAGCGAGGCCGCGTGCTCGGCGAGCATGCGCACCGATTCCGGCGACGCGACGTCGACCTTGCGGCGCTCGACGCGATGGCCATCTGCGGACAGTGCTTCGCTGACCGACGCCAGCGCTTCTTTGTTGTCATCGGCCAGCAGCACCGTCTTGCCGGCGCCGAGCCGTCTCGCGATCGCCTGCCCCATACCGCCCACGCCGATGACCGCCAGCACTTGTGTCAATTCGTTGCCTCCGCCCAGGCGATATGACCTTCGAAACCAAGCGAATTCGCCATTTCTCGACAGTGATCGCCTAAGAATAGGTCGATCGTCGACCGCAACCCGGGATATTGGCGCTTTGGTGGACGCTGTTCCCGCTATGCCCCCTCTGCTGCATCCGAGTGGTGTGGGTGACCGCTGTGGCGGATTGCCGTTCCGAAGAACGGTGCCCGGAGGGTGGCGACGAGGTGACGGCGGTTCACGATCAGCCCCACGAGTGCCACTGCGGTGTAGACACCGCACAACACCAGCCGCCCCTGGGTCGAGGTGAGCGGAAACTGGACGGCGAACAATCCCAGCAGGGCCCACGCGGCGGCACGCTGGAAACGCAACCCCAGGATCAGCGCAACCCCCATCAGGGTTTGGGTGGCCGTGAGCAACATCTCCTCGACCTGCCGCGAGTCGAGCACCAGGGAGAACCTGCCGCCGCCAATCACGTGGGCCACCGGCAGCGATCCCACCAGCAGAGTCCACTGGTTGACCTTGGAGGAGATCAGCGTGGCGATCGCCGACGTGCCCTTGCCCCGGCTGGCGAAGATCGTCGCGACGATGAACTCCGGGGCTTCAGAGGCCAGTGGGGCCAGCCACTGGACCAGGAGGAACCGGTCGATGCCCAGCTCGGTCCCCGCGGCGACCAGGTTATCGGCAAACGGCTTGGCGCAGAGCAGGATTACCGCGCCTGACGCCACGAAGAGGGCGATGACGGCGGTGCGGCGGCTGCGATCGGACAGGTCACCCAGGGCGGCGGCGGTGCCGATGAGCTCCGGCTCCTCCACGTCGCCGTGCCCGATCTTGTACAGGTAGAAGCCGAACCAAGCTAACAGCGCCAACCCCAGCGCGAGGTGGATCTCACCGCTTGCCGGTATCACGAACGCGACCACTCCGGCGATCAACAAGAACCCGAGTTCGACGCGGTTGGCCGACTGCAGCCCCAGACCGGTGGGTTTACCCGTGCCGGTTTTTCGCGCCACGACGATGCTGACCAACACCACGACGGGCCAACCGAGGCCCATCAGCAACCGGTTGGAACCCGTCATGTTGGCCGCGGCGTACTGGGTGTAATCGGCGTTGTGCCCGGACACGTATGCGTAATAGAGGTCGACGGCATACTCGGGAAGCACTGCCACCAGAGCGAGCACAGCGATCGCCAATCCGCCGGCAATGTCGATGTGCGCAGCTTCGGCGGCCCACGCCAGCAAGAAGCTTGCCGACACCACGGCGGCCCCGAAGATGAGCAGGGCGGCGACGGGGTCAAGATGCAGGCGGACGATCCGTGCGATCACCGCCGGGGCAATGAATGTCGCGGTGATCAGCCCGGAACGGGCCAAGGTGACACGCCGCGCACGCGTCACGGAGGTCGCCTGGCTGCCGATGGCGCGCATCGTTTCCTTCAACTCGGGGGCGTGCTCGTTGCTGGCTTCAATGTGACCGGCGGCCGTGACGTGGCCCGCACGCCCCAACGTACCGCTCCCCACGCCACCCAGCAACGTTGCGGACCAGCAGATGGGCGACATCGCACGCCGAGTCTTTGCTGGCCGGCGGATCACACGCGATAGTTAGGGCGGGGTAACTCTAATCTTTGGCAAACCTCTTCCGGGTGAGCGCTATGCCGACATCCACTACGACGTGCCGCCCGAGGCCCCGGTTCCCCCGGACGCTCGCCCGTCGACCGGTGACCCCATCGCCGCGGCACTGGCCTGCTTCATGACTTCGACGATCTGATTGCGGGTGAGCGACGCCATCATCTGGGCGGCGGCGCGCATGTCTTTGCCCACCATCAAGGTCGGACCATTGGTCAGGTTCTCGAACGTCTCGGCGATGACGTCATCCACGGCGGCAGCGCCCGGCGGCACGTCGTCCGGCGAACCTATTTGGCCGCGGCTGTATTCGAGCCGGCGCAGCGCGGGTGTATCCGTCTTGCCCAGGATGAGACCCAGGACGTCGACGCCCGTGTCGTGCAGTTCGGCCCACAGGGCTTCGGCGAAGACCATGTCGAACGCCTTGGACGCGCCGTAGGCGACCATGTTGGGGCCGCCGGCCAAGCCGGCGCCTGACCCAAAGATCACGATTGCGCCCCTGCCTCGCTGCACCATCGCCGGAGCGAAGTGATGGCAGAGCTCCATCAGGGCTATGCAGTTGCGCTGCACCATTGCCACGGCGGCGTCGATCGGATCGACGAGGAAAGGCCGGAAATTCGGGTCCGCACCCGCACAGTAGACGAGAAAGCCGATCTCCAGGTCGCCGGTGGCCTCGGTGATCGCCGATGCGGCACCCGGTTCCGCGAGATCCACCACCAGTGCCCGGCTTTGGATTGACGTGCGCGAAGTTATCTGTGCCGCAACCTGATTCAGGGCCTCCCGGCGGCGCGCCAGCAGCACCACGTTGACACCACGCTCGGCGAGTTCCGCGGCGAACGCGGCACCCAGACCTTCCGAGGCGCCCGCGACGAGTGCCCACGGCCCGTACCTCTCGGCGAACGTCACCTAAGAGCTCCCAACGGTGGTCAGCCGAATCTGGGTGAACCGGCGGCGCGCGATGCGCCATCCTTCGCCGGTGCGCACGATCTCGTCGTCGTAGAAACCGGTGGCGCTGACGCCGGATTGGTTGTCGGGCGCCATCATCAGGCCGTCGAGGTAGGTGCGCGCCACTGCGTGGTCACCGTCGACGCTGATCACCATATTGCTCAGCCGGTGCATCGTGTGACCGAGCAACGCATGGGTCTGCTCCATGAAGTCGGTCGCGGTGTCGACACCGTTCCAGGCGCCGATCTCCCCGTAGTCGAGTTCGCAGTCCTCGGTGAACACCGTGCGGAACAGAACCCAGTCGCGCCGGTCGATTCCCGTGGCGTACCGCACCAACAGCTCCGAAATATCTTGGCGGTCTTCACGTTCGGTCAATCGGCGGCTCCGTTGGGATGGACGGCGATTCGTCCGGTTTTCGATTCTCGAATTATCGATATAAGATCTCGAATGCTCGCAAGAAACTGTATGCACCGCTCCACAGAGGAGTCAAGCCATTCGCGGATCCACGTCGGCGCCGACGGCGCGGGTACTCGACGTTGTCGAGCTGCTGGCGCGGTCGACCCATGGTCGCCTGCGGTTCTCCGACATCGTCCGCGAACTTCACCTCACCCAAGCGACGGCGCATGCGATCCTGAAGACGCTGTGTGACCGCGGGTGGGCCAGCCGCGACGCCGTTTCGAAGACCTTCGCCCTTGGTCCGGCGCTTGCCGTCGTCGCAGCGCGAACCGACGCCGCTCGGCCGCTTGCGTATGCCGCGCGTTCGGCGGCGGTGCGGCTCTCCCGCGACCTGGGTTACTCGGGTTCGGTGGTCGAGCGATTCGGTGATTCGTTGGTAGTCACCGCGTTTCAGGGCGAGCCCGCCACCCAACCCGCGGGAATACCCGGTGACCGCATCCCCTACGTTCCGCCCTTCGGCGTCGCGCTTGCCGCCTGGGACACCGAGGACGAACAGGCGGCGTGGATCCGACGTGGTGCGGGCGACAACGCCGACCGCATTCGGCGTCTCGAGCGCGTGCTCGAGCGCACGCGCGAGCGCGGATTCGACGTCGACTGGACGACACCGGCCCTGGTGCAAGCCGTCCAGGTGGTCGCGACGCTGGATAGCGATGATATGCCGACCCCGGTGCGGCAGATCCTGGACCAGCTAATGGCCGAGTTCACCACCATCGGGTTCCTCTCCGACGACAACCCCGGTCGCCGCAAACAGCCAGTGGTCACCATCGCCGCACCGGTTTTCGACGATCGTGGACGAGCCGCCCTGATGCTGGCCGTGCATCCGCTGTGCCCGCTCAGCGCGAGGCAGATCCGGGCCATCGGGGAGAAGCTCACCGACGAAACGGCGGCGATTACCAAATCGCAGCAGCACGGGGTGGGCCGAGCCGTCTAGGCTCGGCCATGGAACTGCGGCACCTGCGCGACTTCGAGGCGGTATCGACTGAAGGGCGAAAGGCGTTGGCGCATAACTACGTTGTGGACGATCTCGCCGGCTTCGTCGTCGGCGCCGAGCAGGCGGACCTGGCCGGGTCACCCCGGGCGTTGCTGAAACGCAACGTGCTGGACAGCGTCGCCTGCGCCGTCGGCTCCCTGGACGGCGAGCTGATCGCCACGATTCGCGAACACACCGAGCAGTTCAGCGGTGTCCCGACGGCGACGCTCGTCGGCGGCGGCCGGGCCGCGGTCGATCAGGCGGCGTTCTTCAACGCGGTCCTGGTGCGCTGCCCGGACCTGCTTGACACCTATCTGACGGTGGGGGGACTATGCCATCCGGCCGACAATTTCGGGGCGATCCTTGCGGTGGCCGAGCACGTCAACGCCAGCGGGGCGGATTTCCTGCTGGCCCTCGCGGTCGCCTACGAGGTCCAGTGCCGGTTCAGCGCCCAAGTACCCGTGATGGCGCGCGGGCTCAATCACGCACTGCAACTGGCGATGTCGGCCGCCGCCGGCTCGGCGAAGCTGCTGGGGTTGGACGCCGAGCGCACCGCCAACGCCATCGCCGCCGCGGCGGCCGACAACGTGTCGCTTGCCGCCGTGCACGCCGAACCGGTTTCGTACTGGAAGGGCATCTCGCCCGCGATCACCGGCATGCGCGCGGTGTACACGACGATGCTGGCGGCCCGCGGCGTCACCGGGCCCAAGTCGCTGTTCGACGGCCCACAGGGGTTGGTGCAACTTTTCGATCAGCCCATCGACTTCCACACCGCCGACCGGGCGCTCACCTGCGTCGAGCAGACCTATCTGAAGCAGTACTGCGCACTTATCCACGGGCAGGTCATCATTGACGCGGTCTTGGCGATCCGCAGCGAAAACGACCTGCGCGGCGAGGACGTCGCGCGGGTGACCCTGGAGGTCTTCCAGGGCGCGTTCGACTTCGCGGGCGGGGGAGCCTACGGCCCCAAGGATCACCCGCGGAACAAGGAGCAGGCGGACTACAACCTGAAATACCTCAGCGCGGTCGCACTGCTCGACGGCGGTGTCGGCCCCGAACAACTCGAGACCGAACGGGTCCTGCGCGGCGACGTTCAGGACCTGCTGGGCCGGGTCGACGTCGAAGCCGCCGCGGACCTGACCGCGGACTACCCGCAACGCACGGCCGCCCGCGTGCACGTGCTCACGCGGGACGGACGGCAATTCAGCCGCGAGCAGAGCGACTACGAGGGATCGCCCACCCGACCGATGTCCTGGGGACGCGTCGTCGACAAGTTCGGCTGGCTCGCCGAACCCTTCTGCGGGGAGGGGCTGCGCGCCGACATCGTCGCCGCGGTCGATCACCTGGACGAGATCCCCGTCGCCGAGTTCGCCGCACTGCTCGGCGCGGCCAACCCCGGCGCCCGACGGCGGCGTAGCAAGGCGCGCTTCTGACGTTCCCGCTGTGCGCGCCCCCTTGCGTCGTTTGCCACCGGCAGTCGATGATCGGCCATGCGCAAAGATCGCGGCATCAACCGGTGGGAGCTGGTCACCTGCGCGCTGGCGGGGCACGCCACGTATGCGCCCGATGAGGAGGCACTCGCCGAGAGGCTCAGTGGCAAGACCGGGCTGGGTGAAGTCTGGAGGTGCCTGCGCTGTGGCGAATTCATCGTGGGCGAGCCACATGGACGCGGCCGCGCAGAAGATGCACCGATGATCATGCGGGGCAAGGCATTACGCCAGGCGATCATCATCCGCGCTCTCGCGGTCGAACGCTTGTTCCGGGCTTTGGTGATCGCGCTCGCGGCGTATGCGGTGTGGAAGTTTCGCGGGGCGCGCGGCGCCATCCAGGCCACCCTGGACCGCGACCTCCCGATCTTTCGCGCCGCCGGCTTCAAGGTCGATCAGATGACGATCGTGCATGAGCTGGAAAAGGCCCTGGCCACCAAGCCATCCACACTGGCGGCACTGACCCTGATGCTGATCGGTTATGCGGTGGTCGAGCTTGTCGAAGGCGTGGGCTTATGGTTGCTGAAGCGGTGGGGCGAATACTTCGCCGTGATCGCCACCTCGGTCTTCCTGCCGCTGGAAATCCATGACCTGACCAAGGGCATCACGATGACCAGGGTGGTCACGTTCACCATCAACATCGCCGCAGTGGTCTACCTCCTGATCTCGAAACGGCTGTTCGGTCTGCGCGGCGGACGTACGGCTTATGACGAGGAGCGACGCGGTGAGCAGCTCCTCGACGTGGAACGAGCCGCCATGCTGACCTGATCCGTCGGGGGCGAATACGCCGTATCAGTGCGGGCTTCGTGATGGGATCGTCGGCATGAGCGACAACGCGAGCATTGTGGCGTGCCCCCACTGCCGGCGGAACAATCGCGTGCCCGCCGCGCTGGTGGGCAAGCCGCGTTGCGCGCAGTGCCACCGGCGGCTTCCGTGGATCGTCGACGCACACGACGGCACGTTCGGAGAAATCGCGGAGAGATCATCGATACCGGTGCTGGTCGCCCTGTGGGCGACCTGGTGCGGCCCGTGCCGGATGGTCAGTCCCGCACTGGAACAACTCGCCCACGAGCGGGCGGGGCAACTGAAATTGGTCAAGGTCGACGTCGATGGGGCACAAAGGCGCGCGTGAATGGGCACCTACGCGATCATCGGGCGGCCCGGGCGCGGCCACCGGGGACGCGCTCGAATGCGATCGCGCCCGCGGTGATCATGACGCCGATGCTGCAATAACAGCTTTCCCGGTTCCGGTCGACGGCTTCGGTGACCTTGGGCGCTGTTCGAATCGGCCGACTTCGTTTGCGGCAGTATACTTTTCGCTGATGGTGGCACCAATGCTTGATTTCCGCGCCGACGACTGGTCAAAGCCGTATCCCGCGCACCGGCTCCTCGGCTATTTCCGCCGGTTCGGAAGTGGCGCCGGCCGGGGAATAACGGGAGGTCTGTGACGCGTTGGACTCAAAACCGCGTATGTGCGTTACACCACAACACCGCTTTTCGTGACGTTTACCGCGGCGCGGCGCGGCGGTAAATCGGCCGCGGTGCAATTCAATGCAGTTCAGCGAGTCGGCTCACCCGCCGAACGGACAAGGGGTTGAACACCATGGCAACACTGCAGGCCGGGATCGACCAAGCCCCGACCAGCCGTGACATAGCGTCTCCGATCAAGGCGCGGGCTTGCGGCGCGCTGCGGGCGTTCCTGCGGACCAGGCCTCGCCGACAGGGGTCCGAGCCACGAATCATGCGCCGGGGAGCCGAGCGCTGCTAGTGCGCCGCGCGGTCGCGCTTACGCCGACGCGCCCGGGAAGCGCGTAGATTCACGGCATTCCCGCACGTCTTCGCGTCGTGCCAGACGCCGCTGTTGTTCTTCGAGCGGTCGTAAAACGCTGATCCGCAAGGCGGGTTGTGGCACCGCTTGAGCCGCCGCCAAGTTCCCTCACGCTGGCTCAGCAGAATCTCTGCCCACAGCGCCGACGCCAGCCAACGCCAGCCGGCACCGGTGGGTTCCAGCCGGACCTCGCCGGTCTCCGAGAGTGCGAACGACGCAGAGATTGCGCCCATCCCTCGGCCGGTCGCCGGTTCCTCGGCAACCAGCTCGGCGATCGTGGCGCGCAAGGCGCGAAGCTTCGACACGTCCGCAGCGCTCAGCACCGGCGGGCGCACCTCCAGCCCGCGCACCCCCGCCCACGTGCGCAAGGACGCCGCCACCCAGTCGGCGGCCGACGTGCTGTCGGCCAGCAGGTCTGGTCCGTAGTTCCCGATACCCACCGTGTTGAGGAAGTCCTGAACCAGCCCAAGACCAGCGGGCGCGGCAGCGAGCCCGTATCGCTGTGACGCAGGCCATGATGACATATGCAAAATCTACTTGTCTATGTCGCACTCGTCAAGTACGTTGACAGGGTCAAACCACATTCACCTACGTCATAAGGCGGGAACATGGTCAGCATCAAGGGATCGACGGTCGTGGTCACGGGCGGACAGCGCGGGCTCGGGAAGGCGATCGTCGAAGAGTTGGTGGAGCGGGGTGCCGCGAAGGTCTACGCAACGGCGCGGACACCGAAGCCGAGCGGAGATCCCCGTGTCGTCAGTGTTGATCTCGACGTTACCAAGCAGGATTCCGTCGCGGCGCTGGCCGCGGTGGCAACGGATGCGGACATCGTAGTCAACAACGCCGGCGTCCTGGGCGCCGCCAAGCTGCTCGCCAGCGACATCGAGGACGCGCGCGCGGTGTTCGAGACCAACTATTTCGGCGCGCTCCGCATCGCGAAGGCATTTGCGCCGATCCTCGCCGACAACGGCGGCGGAGCATTGGTGGACATCAGTTCCGTTCTGGCCTGGCTGGGCGGCTTCGGTGCCTATGGCGACTCCAAGGCCGCGATCTGGTCGATGACCAACTCATTGCGCGTCGAGCTCGAGAAGCAGGGCACTCTGGTCACGGGTGTGCACCTGGGCTTAACGGATACCGAGATGACCACCGGGTTCGATGTTCCGAAGAACGACCCGCGCGACGTGGCGCGGCAGATCGTCGACGGCGTCGAGCGCGGCGATGCGGAGGTATTGGCCGACGACCTGACCCGCCACATCAAGTCGGCCCTGTCCGGACCGGTGGAGGCGCTGCGGGTGGGCTGACCCAATCGGTCTTATGGCGCAACACGATCCACGCCGTCAAAACCTCCGTAGGCCACTAATTATGCGTTCACTGGCGCTCTGCAGTGCACGCTCGGCCAGCCCGAGCACCCGAAGCCGGAGTGGTAGTGTCCGGTCTTTGCGTTGAGCGACGACGCGACGCCAGCCGCTCTGGACCGCGGTTAGCTCCGGCCGGTGGTCTGCGGTCGCAATTTCGGATTCGTAGCTGCAATATTTCCCAGTCGTCGCAGTGGAGTGCTCGAGCTGATGTGGTGCGAGAAGGTAGCGCAGTGGTGCGGGGACACCGCGGCTGCCGGGATGGGCCACAAGGCTGACGAACTGGGCGAGCAGGGCGGCGCTGACGCTGGCTGAGAGAGCGGCGACATTCTGAGCCGCCGGCGATTCCCTGCCGGCTTGGGCAATGTAGGTGGGATCGTCGAACAATCCCTGCCTGTCCAGGGAGACGTCGCCCAGGTCCAGCTGACCGAGGCAGACCATGCACGGCCGGCTGGGCACGAGCGTGTGAGCGCGCCAGATTCCGCCTCGCAGCCGACCGTCGGCGAAGGTGTCGAGGGCGATACCGCCATCGATGACGGGGATCAGGTCGGCGTAGGCCGTCAGATTCAGCACCGCGCGTGGCCAGGGTCGGTCAACGCAGGAAAAGATAACGTCGTAGTCCAGCGCAGACCGCAACCCGGCGGGGTCGCACACGCTTGTTTCGTGCACGACCGGTTCGAAGTGATCGGCGGTGGAAGCCGAGGCCATGAGCCGTTCAGCGACAGCGACCTTCGCGCGGCCCATGGCGGCGTCGAGCCGCGTCGCACCGATCATGCGATCCAGATTGACCCGCTCGACGGCATCGAAGTCCATCACGCCGACTTCGAGCAATCCTGTCGCGGCGAGGCGCTGGGCGACATCGAGGCCCACGCTGCCTACACCGACGACCAGCACACGCAGACGGGCGATCGAGGCCTGCGCCTGATCTCCCCATGCCGACACGGTGCGCTGTTGCGATCGAGTCGGCGGTGGCGGTGGACGAAGGTCGTCGTTCCAGGTCACGACTAGCTTGTCGGATACGCGGCGCACCGATTCCGCCCAACGCGGGCGGGTGCGGTCGAACCAGAAGCGGGCCGACCAGGCGTCGTCTGCGCCGGCCAGGGTCATGCCGATGAGCGGCCTCTTCGTGTAGG
>NZ_JAFBAT010000220.1 GCF_019247615.1 Mycobacterium sp.
CGGTTGGCGGCGGCGATCATGCGGGAAAACAAGCGCGGCGCCATCGTGAACATGTCGTCCGTGTCGGGCAAGGTCGGGATGGTCGGGCAGACCAACTATTCGGCGGCCAAGGCCGGCATCGTCGGGATGACCAAAGCCGCGGCCAAAGAGCTTGCCTACCTCGGCGTGCGGGTCAACGCGATCGCTCCCGGCCTCATCCGTTCGGCCATGACGGAGGCCATGCCGCAACGCATTTGGGACGACAAGGTGGCCGAGATTCCGATGGGCCGCGCCGGCGAGCCCAGCGAGGTGGCCACCGTCGCCCTGTTCCTGGCCTCAAATCTGTCCTCCTACATGACCGGCACCGTGATGGAAGTCACGGGCGGCCGGCACATCTGAGCGGAGAACGACCATGCGCCAGACGGTCATTTGTGAACCCGTGCGCACGCCCATCGGGCGCTACGGCGGAATGTTCAAGTCGCTGACGGCCGTCGACCTGGGCGTGGCCGCCCTCAAGGGCCTACTCGAGCGGACCGGAATCGCGCCCGACGCCGTGCAGGACGTCATCCTCGGCCACTGCTACCCCAGCAGCGAAGCGCCGGCGATCGGACGGGTGGTGGCGCTGGATTCCGGCCTGCCCGTGACGGTTCCGGGGATGCAGGTCGACCGGCGCTGCGGGTCGGGGCTGCAGGCGGTGATCCAGGCGTGTCTGCAGGTGGGCAACGGCGATCACGATCTCGTCATCGCCGGCGGCTGCGAAAGCATGAGCAACGTCGCCTTCTACTCGACCGATATGCGCTGGGGCGGCGCCCGCGGCGGGATCCGGGTCCACGACGGGCTGGCGCGGGGGCGCACCACCGCCGGTGGCAAGCACTACCCGGTGCCGGGCGGGATGCTCGAGACCGCCGAGAACTTGCGCCGCCAGTACGGCATCTCGCGCCTGGAGCAGGACGAGCTCGCGGTGCGCTCGCACCAGCGCGCGGTGGCCGCGCAGAAGGACGGCATCCTGGGCGAGGAGATCATCCCGGTCGCGGTCCGCACGCGTCACGGTGAGGAGTTGATCGACACCGACGAGCATCCGCGCGCCGACACCTCGGTGGAATCGTTGAGCAAGCTCAAACCCATTCTGCTGGGCGAGGATCCGGAGGCGACGGTGACGGCCGGCAACGCCAGCGGGCAGAACGACGCCGCGTCGATGTGCGTGGTGACCACAGCGGAGACGGCCGCCGAGTGCGGCCTGAAGCCGTTGGTCCGCCTGGTGTCGTGGGGGTCCGCGGGCGTGGCGCCCGACATCATGGGCATCGGCCCGGTGCCGGCCACCGAGGCCGCCCTCGCCAAGGCGGGCCTGCAGCTGTCCGACATCGACGTCATCGAGCTCAACGAAGCCTTCGCCGCGCAGGCGCTTGCGGTGATGCGTGAATGGAACTTCGGCCCCGCCGATCACGACCGCACCAACGTGCACGGATCGGGAATCTCGCTGGGCCATCCCGTCGGTGCGACCGGCGGCCGGATGCTGGCGACCCTGGCGCGCGAACTGGGCCGCCGCCAGGCGCGCTACGGGTTGGAGACCATGTGCATCGGCGGCGGCCAGGGGCTGGCGGCCGTCTTCGAGCGGGTCGCCCCGTCGTGAACGGCCCCTTGAGCGGCCTGACCGTCGTGGAGGTGTCCAGCTTCGTCGCCGCACCGCTGTGCGGGATGACGCTGGTACAGCTTGGCGCGCAGGTGATCCGCGTCGACCCGATCGGCGGCGCCTCCGACGTGAACCGATGGCCGTTGGCCGCCGGCGGCACGTCGATCTACTGGACGGGCCTGAACAAGGGAAAGCGCTCGGCCACCATCGATTTACGCTCGCCCGAGGGGCAGGAGCTGGTGCAGCGGCTGATCACCGAGGGCGACGGCATCGTCGTCACCAACGCTGCCGGGCTGTCCTGGCTCGGCCACGATGTGTTGGCCGCCAAGCGTTCCGACGTCATCACGGTCCAACTGCTCGGTCGCGGCGACGGCTCGACCGGGGTGGATTACACCGTTAACGCGGGCATCGGGTTCCCGCTCGTCACCGGTCCGGTCGGGCACGCCGGTCCGATCAACCACGTGCTGCCGGCGTGGGACGTGTGCTGCGGTCTGTACGCGGCGCTGGCCGTCGTCACCGCCGTGCGGCGCCGCGACCAGAGCGGGGTGGGTGCGCGCGTCAGCCTGGCGCTGGAGGACGTCGCGCTGGCCACGGCGGGAAACCTCGGGCTGCTGACCGAACCTCAGGTCAGCGGGACGCAGCGCGAACGGCTCGGCAACGCCATCTACGGCCAGTACGGGCAGGACTTCACCAGCCGCGACGGGGCCCGTTTCATGGTGGTCACCCTGACGCGCAGGCACTTTCGCGACCTCGTCGAGGTGACCGGCACGGGAGCGGCGGTGGCGGCGCTCGAAGCGGCGCTGGGCGTCGACTTCGGCTCGGAGGGCGACCGCTATCGCAACCGCGACGCCCTGTCCGGGCTGTTCGCCACCTGGTTCGCCGATCACACGGCCGACGAGGTCGCCGCCGCGCTGTCGGGCACCACGATGCTCTTCGAGCGGTACCGCACCTTCGCCGAGGCCGCCGCGGACGCGAAAGTGACTGCGAATCCCCTGTTTTCCCGCCTGCACCAGCCCGGCGTCGGCGACTATCTGGCCCCGGGCCTGCCGGTCGCCTTCGACGGCACGCACCCCGCCGGCGCGCCCGCGCCCGCCCTCGGCCAGGACACCGCCGACGTCCTCACCCAATGCCTGGGCCTGACGACCGGAGACATCGAGCGCCTGACGAGCGCGCAGACGATAGCAGGAGTCAGCGCATGACCAGACTCGCCCAGACCCTCGGCCTGACCGAGTTCCAGACCGAGATCGTCGCCACCGTGCGGCAATTCGTCGAGAAGGAAGTCATCCCCACCGCGCAGCAGCTCGAGCACGACGACGCCTACCCGCAGCAGATCGTCGATCAGATGCGGGACATGGGGCTCTTCGGGCTGATGATCCCCGAGGAATACGGCGGGCTGGGGGAGTCGCTGCTCACCTACGCGTTGTGCGTGGAGGAGCTGGCCCGCGGCTGGATGAGCGTGTCGGGGGTGCTCAACACGCACTTCATCGTGGCCTACATGCTGCGCCAGCACGGCACCGACGCCCAAAAGCAGCGGTTCCTGCCGCGCATGGCGACCGGCGAGTCGCGCGGCGCCTTCTCCATGTCGGAGCCGGAGCTGGGCTCCGACGTCGCGGCGATCCGAACCCGGGCCCGGCGCGATGCGGACGGCAGCTACACCATCAACGGCCAGAAGATGTGGCTGACCAACGGCGGAAGTTCGACGCTGGTCGCGGTGCTGGTGCGCACCGACGAGGGCGCCGACAAGCCGCATCGCAACCTCACCGCGTTTCTCGTCGACAAGCCAACGGGTTTCGGTGAGGTCGTGCCAGGCCTGGTGATCCCCGGCAAGATCGACAAGCTGGGCTACAAGGGCATCGACACCACCGAGCTGATCTTCGACGGTTACCGGGCAAGCGCCGACGACATCCTCGGCGGCACCCCCGGGCGGGGCTTCTTCCAGATGATGGACGGCATCGAAGTTGGCCGGGTCAACGTGTCGGCGCGCGCGTGCGGCATAGGCATCCGCGCCTTCGAACTCGCGGTGCGCTATGCCCAGCAACGGCACACCTTCGGCAAGCCGATCGCCGAACATCAGGCCATCGCCTTCCAGCTCGCCGAGATGGCGACCAAAGTGGAAGCGGCGCATCTGATGATGGTTAACGCGGCTCGACTGAAGGACTCCGGTGAGCGCAACGACGTCGCGGCCGGCATGGCCAAATACCTTGCCAGCGAATACTGTTCGGAAGTCACCCAGCAGAGCTTCCGGATCCACGGCGGCTACGGCTACTCCAAGGAGTATGAGATCGAACGGCTGATGCGCGACGCCCCGTTCCTGCTCATCGGCGAGGGAACCAGCGAGATCCAGAAGAACATCATCAGCAAGCGGCTGCTCGCCGAGTATCAGGTGTGACGCCATGACCACCCCGGATTTCGCTGCGCGGCCGCAACTTTCCGACGATGTCGCGCGCTTCGTCCGCAGACGAATCTTCGACGGCACCTACGCGGCCGGGTCCTATGTGCGCCTGGACCAATTGGCCGCGGAGCTGGGGATCAGCGTCACGCCGGTGCGCGAGGCGCTCTTCGCCCTGCGCGCGGAGGGGCTGATCGACCAGCAGCCCCGCCGCGGCTTCCTGGTGCTGCCGGTGACCGGGCGCGACGTCACCGACGTCGCCAACGTGCAGGGCTACGTCGGAGGGGAGCTGGCCGCGCGGGCCGCGGTGAACATCACCGACGAGCAGCTGCGTGAACTCAAGCAGATCCAGGCCGAGCTCGAGGAGGCCTATGCCGGTGACGACACCGAGCGGACCGTGCGCCTCAACCACGAATTCCACCGCGCCATCAACGTCGCCGCCGACTCACCCAAGCTGGCGCAGCTGATGTCGCAGATCACCCGCTACGCACCGGAATCGGTGTTCCCCGCCATCGAGGGATGGCCGGAACAGTCGATCAAGGACCATCGCCGCATCCTGTCCGCCCTGAAGAAACACGACCAGGAGCTCGCGCGGGCAGCGATGTCGGGACACCTTGCGGCGGGCGCCGTCCCGCTGATCGATCACCTCACCGCGCGGGGAGTCGTGGCGAACGGAAGTCACCCGGCGTCTCCATGAGCCCGGAATAGCTGTTGTTGCCGACCCACGCCTGGGCTTAGGCTGCCACCGGAGGGGGCCAACAATACAGAGCGAGGAACAATGCCCCGAACTCTTCGCGCATCGGCCGTATTTGTCGCAGCTGTGACAGCGATCGCGTTCGCGGCACCAGCGGGCGCGGACATCCTCGACCCGATCCCCGGAAACGGCGTCTTTCGCGTCGGGCCTGACATCGCTCCGGGCCTCTACCACACGTCGGGGTCGGCGTCGGGATTCACGGTTTGGATAAACGATGTGCCGACCCAGGATTCGATGTGCGCGTGGTTTACCTACGGCACGCCTGATGCGAACAAAGATCACGTACTCCAGACGAACATGTCCGTCGGTCCGATGTACGCGAATATCAACACCTCGGTCAAGGCCTTCGAGTCGCAGAACTGTCAACCCTGGACGCGGGTCCCCTAGCGGCGGTTCGCCGCCATCAACATGCCCCGCAGCCGGCGCATGTCGACCTTGCCGGTGGCCCCGCGCGGGACGTCGTCGTCGGATTCCAGCAGCAGCCACGCCGTGGGAACCTTGAACGTGCTCAACAGTTTTCGGGCCGACGCGCGCAGCTGCTCGGCGGTGAGCGGGCTCTCACACACCACCGCCGCGCCCACCCCGTCGCCCGCGTCGCCGGACACGTTGGTGACGTAGGCGTTGCCGACGCCGTCGATCGCGCGCAGCGCCCGCTCCACCTCGCTGGGATAGACGGTCGCCCCGCTGACTTTGAACATGTCGTCGGACCGGCCGTGGTAGAACAGGAACCCGTCGCCGTCGAGGTGGCCGAGGTCACCGGTGGGGTAGAAGCCGTCGCGAGTGAACAGCTCCTCTCGGCTGCGACGGCAGATGCCGCGCAGCGTGTGCGGCCCCCGGATCTGGATCTCCCCAACGGATCCCGCCGCAATCGGCTCTCCGCTGTCAGTGTCGACGATGCGGACCTCCATGCCGGGGAACGGCTTGCCGCAGCTGCCCCACGCGGAAGGCGGCATGTCGGTATCGGCGGCGTAGCCGCAATACGGCCCGAACGCCTCGGTCATGCCGAGCAGCCTGGCCCGCGCGCCGGGTTGGGCCCGCCGCTCGGGCGGCAGCAGGGCTTCCAGGCTTCCCGGCCGCAACGCCGACAGATCGGCGTCGGCCGTGTCCGCGTGCCGTGCCAGCGCCTCGGCCTGATCGGGCCACCCGCGAAACAGCGTGACCCGCTCGGATTCCAGCAGCCGCAAGGTGGTTTCGGGCCGCGGTATTTCCTCGGTCACCAGCGTCGCACCGGCCAGCAGCGTCGACAGGATTCCGCTTCCGAAGCCGCCGACCCAGAAGAACGGCATCGGGAGATACAGCCGCGTGTCGGGCGTGACGCAGCGGGCCTCGAGGCCCGACTCCACGGCGGCCAGCGCGTTGCCGTGGGAGTGGATGACCCCCTTGGGTTTTCCACTGCTGCCCGAGGTGAACATGATGACCATCGGGTCGGCCGGGGTGACCGTCTCGGTCATGGCGTCGACGATCCGCCGGGCCGGATCGCCCGGAACGGTGTCGGTAAGCCGGTCGAGCGGCCAAACCTGGCGTAAGGCGGGAAGTTCGAGTCGCGGCACCGCCGCCAGGTCCGCCAGGTATCGGTGACCGCGGAACTCCTCGACGCTCACCAGGAATTGGACCGACGCGGCCCGCAGCTGCGCCACCAGTTCGCCGGGCTGCAGCAGGGTGCTGAGCGGAACCAGCACGGCCCCAATCCGGGTCAGTGCGATCGCCAGCTGTACCCAGCGGACGCCGTTGGGCATGATCAGCCCGACGCGGGTGCCCTTGCCGACAACGGCTTCGACGAAGACGGCGGCCAGATCGCGCGTGGTGGAGTCCAGTTCGCGGTAGGGGAGTCGCATTTCGGCGTCGATCACCGCCGGCTTGGGGCCGTGCCGGGCGGCGCGGGACCGGACCAGTTGGTCGATGGTGCGCTCAGGCATCGAACAGCTTCCGCAACCGTTGGGTGTCGACCTTCCCGCTGGACAGCCGCGGAATCTCGGCGGGGGGCAGGGCGATGAACCGCCTCGGGACCTTGTACGCCGACAGCTCGGCCTTGAGCCGCTCGCGCAGCGCCGCCTCGTCGAGGCCCGGCTTGGCGATGACGGCGGCGACCAGCTCGCCGCGTTGCGGGTCGGGAATGCCCACGACGTGCGCCTCGGCGCCGGTTACCTTGGCGATGGCCTTCTCGACCTCGGCCGCCGAGACGTTGGCCCCCGCCGTCTTGATCATCGCACTGAGCCGGCCGACGAAATAGAAGAAGCCGTCGGCGTCGGCGCGCACCAAATCGCCCGTGCGGAACCAGCCGTCGGCGTCGAAGCACTCTTCGCGGCTGCGTTTGTAATACCCCTGCATCACGTAGGGCCCGCGGATGCATAGCTCACCGACTCCCAAGGCGTCCAGGTCGAGGATCTTGGTGTCGAAGCCCGGCGCCGGCCTGCCGAATGATCCACGGCGGTATTCGGGTTGGTCGGATTCGTCGCCGCTGATCAACACCACGCTGCCCGCCTCGGTCAGCCCCAGCATGTTGTGCCGCAATTCCGGGTCGGCCGGTCGGGCGTCGGGCGCCATGATCGGGTACAGGTTGCCCCGGCGCATCGACGACAGGTCGCGCCCGGGAAAGCTCGGGTGATCCGCGAGGTGCGCGATCCCGGCCGCGAAACCGTTGGTGACGGTGGGCCTTTCGGCCTCTAGCAAGTCGAGGGTCGCGCCCGCGTCGGTGGCGTTCGAGCACACCAGCGTCGACCCGGCGACTAGCGTGGCGAGCAGGCCGAACGCGAGCCCGCCGATCCAGAAGAACGGCGAATTGCAGAACAGCCGGTCCGCCGTCGTCAGGCCACGGATCTCGTTGAGGTTCCGCTGATGTCCGATCAGCCCGGCGTGCGTGTGCACCACGCCCTTCGGGGCGCGGGTGGAGCCCGACGTGTACACGATGACCAGCGGATCGCAGCCGTCGACGTCGTCTTCCATCGCCTCGAGCAGCCCGGGTGCGACGGTCTCGGCGCTCCGGTACACACGGCCGGAATCGACGACGACACGACGCAGTTGCGGTGCGGCGATGGCGAACAGCCGCTCATCGGTGTCCAGCGCGGCGCGCCCGATCACCTCGGCGAGCCGTTGCGCGTAGTCGTGGGAACGAAACGATCTGGTGGCCAACAGGATTTGGGTGTCGCTGTGGACCAGCTGCTCGCGCAGCTCGCGCGCGGTGGCGAAGGTGGAGAACGGGATCACCACCGCGCCGATTCGTGCGGCCGCGAGCATCCCGACGACGAATTCTGTGCCGTTCGGGTAGAGCAGACCTACGTGGGTGCCCTTGCCCGCGCCGTGCGCGATCAGTCCGCGGGCGAGCTCCGCCGAGCGCCGTTCGGCCTCGGCGTAACCGATCCGGTCGCCGTCGCAGACGAGAAGCGGGTGCTCCGCGCGGGAGCGGGCCTGGCGCCGCAGGACTTTGGCGACAGTGGGGGAGTTACCGGGCATGGTCGCGGTGGGAGTCGCCGAAGAACAGCCTGATGGCGCCGAGATCGGCCTTTCCCGACGCGGTGCGCGGGATCGCGTCGACGATCGCGATCTCGGTGGGGATCTCGTAGCGCGCCAGTCGCGTTCGCAGATAGTCCACCAGCGTGTCGGCGTCGACGGATGCCGGCTCGCGCAGTTGCACTATCGCGACAGGCGTCTCCCCGAGGCGTTCGTCGGATCGCGCGACCACGGCGGCGCTCGACACCGCGGGATGGTCCTCCAGCGCGACGCGCACCTCGTCGGGCATCACCTTGAACCCGCCGCGGATGATCGCCTGGTCGGCTCGCCCGACGATCCAGACGAAGCCGTCGGCGTCGATGCGGGCCAGGTCCGTGGTTCGCATCCACTTCGCCGATGGTCCGAGTTGTGCCGGCTTGACCTCCAGCAGGCCGACCCGGTCCGGCCCGAGGGTCGCGCCATCGTCGTCGACGACCCGTAGTTGTGTGCCGGGGTTGGCCCTGCCGACGCTGCCGCGCTTAGCGCGCCGGTGCTTTTCGTAGTCGGCAAGGGTCCAGCCGGCGACGCCACCGCCGAATTCCGTTGCGGCATACGACGTCAGGACCGGTATACCGTATTTCTCGGTGAAGGCGTCCGCGTCGTCGGCCGACAGCGGGGCGGTGCCGCAGGTGACGGCGCGGATGCTCTCCAGGTCGGCCCGCGTCAGGTCGGAGTGCAGCACCGTCCGCAGCGCGGCCGGCACCAGCGACACGGTGCGGGGCCGGTGGGTGCGCACCGCCTCGGCCCATGCCCGCAGCTCGAAACGTTCCAGCAGCACGAAGGGCCTGGCCTCGGCAACGCACTGCAGCACCCGGAACACGCCGCCGATGTGCACCAGCGGTGAGTTAACGATCGCGACGCCGTCTCGCAGCCGCGTCGGCGCCGGGGCGTTTTCCGGGTGTCGGCCCATCACACTGCGTGCCAGCATGTCGTAGCTGAGGTCGATTCGTTTGGGCGGCCCTGTCGTTCCGCTCGTCAGCATCCGCACCGCGACGCCGGAC
>NZ_JAFBAT010000035.1 GCF_019247615.1 Mycobacterium sp.
AGCTCCGCCGCAGGCGGACCGGCAATGACGGGCTGGCCCGCCACCGCAGGCGGCGCGCCGGCCGCGGGCGGACCGGCTTCCGGAGGGGGAGCGCCGGCCCCAGGCGGACCGGCACCCGCAGGGGGAACGCCGGCCGCGAATGCGTGCAGCGCTCCAATCACTTCCATGGCCGGCGTTCCGATTGTTTCGCCCGGGCCGGTCCCGGTGGTGCCGGCGGGTGCGCCGCTGATCGCGCTTGGACCGGTACCGGCGGGCGCACCGGTGCCGGCAGGCGCGTTGCCGGTGGGTGCACCCCTGCCGGTCGGCGCCCCGATCCCGGTCGGCGCGCCGATCCCGGTCGGCGCGCCGATCCCCGTGGGCGCGCCGATCCCCGTGGGCGCGCCGATCCCGGTGGGCGCCCCGATCCCCGTGGGCGCCCCGATCCCCGTCGGGGCGCCGATCCCCGTGGGCGCGCCGATACCCGTGGGTGCCCCCGTTCCGGTGGGCGCGCCCGCGCCGGTGGTGCCCGTCGGTAGTCCGCTGATCGCGCTCGGGCCGGTCCTGGCCGGTGGGCCCGCGGACGCCCTGCCGGCTGGGGCTCCGATCATCGACATGGCCGGGACCGGTAAGGGTGCGCCGACTGGTCCGGCGCCTGCCGGCGGGCCGGTGCCCGGTCAGCCGGTTCCGGCCGGCCCGTCCCACTGAGCCGGATTCCCACTGAGCCGGATTCACGCTGAGCCGGATTCACGCTGAGCCGGATCCACTTCCCGGCCGGGTCAAGCCCCGAGGGGCCCCGGCCGGGAAGTGAGCGACTCGGTTACTCCTTGACGATCACCGGGTCGCCGACGTGGACCGTGTCGAAGTACCACTCGGCGTCGGAGGGGCTGAGGCTGATGCAACCGTGGCTGACGTTGTCCAACCCCATGGCGTTGACGGCCCAGGGAGCGGAATGCACGAACAGGCCCCGACTCGTGATCCGGACGGCGTAATCCACCGGGATCCGGTAACCGTCGGGATCGTCGACCGGGATGCCCACGCTGCTCGAGTCCATGATCACCGAACGTTCTTTGGACAGGACGGTGTAGGAGCCGACGGGCGTCGGATAGTCCGGCCGACCCATCGTCGCGGGCAGCACGCCAGGCTCTCCCCAGTGGGGCCGGTGGTGCGGTGCCGGCAGCGAGGGCGGCGGCCCGGCCTCGACTCCGTCGATGCTCACCTTGAACGTGTGCTCCGAGATACTGGCGACACCGACGACGGCAGGGCCCGTCTGAAATTCCGTGGACAGACCGCCGACCGACAGCGCCACCGTGCTGTGCGCCGGCCAATACCGGTCGGGAACCCACCGCATCACGTTGTCGTCAAGCCATTCGAACTTGCCGGTCATCGGGGGCGCCGACGTGACGTCGATGGCGCGCTCGGCAGCGTGCCGGCCGGCCTCATTGCTGATAGGCACCTTGAATGTCACCGTCACGGGGTTCGCCACACCCACCACCGCACCCGGCATCGGCACCACCGACGCGATGGGAAAACCTCGCGCCTGGCTGGTCGCTGCCTGGCCGATGTGGACCGGCCCCGCGACGACACTCGCAGCGACACTCGCAGCGATCCCACTTACCGCAAGAACACACCGAACAACGGCCCGCATGGCTCCGATTCCCTGACCTACTACCGACTAACCTACAAGGGTGTAATTCTCATGGTAGAGGTAGCGTAAATAACGGAAGTGCAGGCGCGCGTTGGCAATTCGATCAAGCCTTCGTCACGATTCGGCTACGGCCTGCGCCTGCCCAACCAGCGCAGCGCGGAGCCGGCGGCGTGCTGCCCGCACAGTCCGTGGACCCCGGCTCCGGGCGGCGTGGACTGCGAACACAGATAGACGCCCGGCACCCCGGTCGCATAGGGGTCGACGGCAATCCGCGGGCGCAGGACGACCTGCAGCCGGTCGTTGGCGCCGCCGATGATGTCGCCGCCGATGAAGCTGGGGTTGTAGGCCTCCAGGTCGGCGGGGCTCATGCTGACGGTCGCGACGACCTGCTCGCGGAATCCCGGTGCGAATCGCTCTATCTGATCGACGACCGCGGCGGTGGCATCCCCGGTATAGCCGAACGGCACGTGCGCGTAAGCCCAGATCGGGTTGACAGTGCCACCCGAGCCCGCCGACCGTGACGGATCGGCGAGGTACTGCTGCCCGACGAGGACGAACGGCCGCTGCGCCATCTTGCCTTGTGCGCGTTGACGTTCGGTATCCGCGATCTCGGCGAAAGTACCTCCGAGGTGGACGGTTCCGGCCCGTCCGCAGTCCGGATTCGTCCATGGGACGTGACCCTCGATCGCGAAATCGACCTTGAAGGCCGAGGACCCCTCGCGGTAGCGCCGATAGGACCGCTTGATGCGGCCGGGCATGACATCGCCGTAGATCTTGAGCGCCGTAGCGGGGCTGAGGTCGAGCATCACGACATCGGCGTCGGGGATGTCTTTGCGGCTCGCCACGGTCACCCCGGTCGCAACCGTCCCGCCGTGGGCCTTGAGCGCGGCGGCCAGCGCCTCGGTGATCGAACCGCTCCCCCCTTCGGCGACGGGCCAACCATACCGGTGCCCGCTCGCCAGGATCATCAGCCCGAGCGATGCGGTCAACGGCCGGTCCAAACGGGTGTAGACGTGCGCGGCCGCGCCGCCGAACAGAGCGCGCGCCTGCTCCGTGCGAAACCAGCGCGCCATCACCGAGGCCGGTAGCACCGCGCGCGGTCCGAACGCGGCGAGGCGGATCGGGTGACGCGGGATGTTGGTCACGGGACGGAGCAGGTCGTGGGCCAGCTGATCGAAGCCCGCCGCGAGGTCGCCGACAGCGCGGCGCCAGCGCGGTCCGTCGGGCCCCATGCCGGCGATGGTCGCCTCGATCGACTCATACAGCACGCCGGCCGTGCCGTCGTCGAGCGGGTGCGCACAGTCGATCTCCGGCCACTTCCACATCAGCCCGTAGCGCTGGAGGTCGATCTCCCGCCAGAACGGCGAGCCCACGCCCAACGGGTGAAACGCGGAGCAGTGGTCGTGAATGAGTCCGGGCACCGTCAGCTCGCCCGACCGCGCTCCCCCGCCGACCGTGTCGCGAGCCTCCAGCACCTGCACCTGAAGACCGTGGCGGGCAAGCTGGATGGCGGCTGCAAGGCCGTTGGGCCCGGCGCCGACAACCACCGCCCTAGTCATGGAGCGTCATCGAGTGGCGCGCGCAGTGGTGACGTGGACGGGCAACTCGTCGCCGGGCTCCGGCCACGGCTGGCGGGTCAGCATGTCCGCGACCTCGACGTAGCCCGCCTCGATCAGCCCGGTCTTGGCGTCGAGGATGCGATACCACTGCTTCTGGATGTGAATCGGTTGACCTTCGAGCACGATGACACGGACGTCGCCCTCCTCGAAGTGGCAGCGCCGCTGCACCGCTTCCAGCAACTGCTCGTTGTGCAGGTGGCCCTCGCCAAAGTTCCACCCCACCAACGGCCCGGCGACTATCTCACCCTCGCGCACCTTGTACTGGGCTTCGTTGGCCTCGCCCCCCACTGCGCGCGGCAGCAGCGCGTTGAGCGCTCTGCCATGGACATGCATAGCCCGGAACGCCGCCGTCTTGTCCGCCATGATTTCCGCGGTCTCCGGATCGTAAAGCCGGGCCAGCTGATTGACGACGAGCGCGGAGCTTTTGACGATATCGGCGTCGACCTTCTCCTCGGCCCCGGGGCGGAAACACCACACGCTGGTGGCCCAGTTACCGGCGTAGTAGCGCATCGCGGGCAAGAATGAAATCTTCTCGGGGAACATGTTTCCCGCGATGACGATGAGCACCGCGGCTGCTATGAGGGCAAGCAGCAGGGGCGACCGTAGATCGGTGGCACGGATCGCGCCGTAGTGCCCGAAGAGATAGAACAGCGAGAAGATGAAGAACACGTTCCATTCCAACGGAACTCCCATCGGGAGGTTGGAAATGATGTTGAGGTGGAAGATCACCATGAAACCGATGAGGAACCACCGCCACGGCTGGTCGCCGGCGAAAAAGACGAGCAGCGTCGGGACCACGAATTCCGCTGTGGTGTCGCCGACGTGGGCCATCAGCTTCGGCAACCATGAGGGCCGCAGGTCCTCCACCGGGTCCAGGTAGAGCGCGCGCTTCACCGGAGTGAACAGCCTGGGCCGCAGCAGCGCGTTGTTGCTTGTCATCACCGATACGACGTAGGGGAAGTGATGGTTGAGCTTGGAGGTCGCCGCCCCCCACCACAGGCACAGCATGATGATCTTGAAGGCCGCGATCTGATCGGTGAACGGGAAGAAGAACACGAACAGCTTCAGCCAGTAATGTTCGCCCCGCGCCGCCAGGAAGATGGTCTTGTCCCGCAGACCCAGCACCGCCAGCGCCACGATCGTCGGCACCACCGTGATCGGGTCGATCAGTCCTGCGTGAATGCCTGGGCCGGCAGCGGTGACGGGTCCGCCATAACCCGCGGACAGCAGCGCCCACACGCCACCGCCCAAAACGATCGCATAGAGAGCCACATCCAGGACGCTGCGGGTGTCCCCACTGGTGAACGGAACCTTGCCCGGCCACGGAGGAAGTCGAATTGTGTTGGGCCGCAACCAATAAAGAAACCCGCCGATCGGCGGCATGAACCGCCCGGTCAGCGGGCCGGATCCGCAGCCAAGACCCAGGACCTCGAACAGCAGCGTGAAGACGATGAATTTCTGGTACACGATGGGCTGCGTCCACCAGTCCCCGATGCGGCCCAGCCCGCCCAGGCCGGGGGTCAACGAGATGATCGCAGCGGGAACGGCGACATAGAGGGCCATCTTGAGCAGGTACAGCAGATACACCGCGTACGGCGTCCCGAAGCCGTGTTCCGCCCAGTGCCGGGTCACGATCTGCAGGCGGGTCGCTCGTGGCACGGTGTGCCAGGTGGCAGGGTCGACGTCGGGAAGCTCGGGTGACATGAATCCCATGGATGGCCCCATTCCCGTCGGCCGGAAACCCGCTGGCGAATACAATCTATCCGCAGCGTAACCACGGATATGCCCGGTGTGGGGGCATCGACAATCGTCTTGCCCGATTAACCCGCGACCGACTGCGGCCTAACGCGCCGCCGCCGGCGTTGCCACCGGGAATCGCAGGCGCAAGTTTTCGATGAGACGGTCGAGGGTGCGCCGTTCCTTCTCGTCGGCGCAGGCGATGCGCCGCAACCCGCTGGCGCCTTCGGTGTCACCGGCGGCTTCCGCTAAACCGATCGCCTTCCGGCAGGCGGCCAACCGGTGGTCGACATGGTGGCGGCTCTGGACGAGCAGATGCAGAAAATACTGGGCTTGGCGGCGGTCCGCCGTGTCATGCGCCATGGATTCGACATCACCGGCGGACGGGTTCGCCGTCAGCACGGTGCTGCTGCGCGGGCCGCGCGGGGGCCGGTGATGAGCGCCGCTCAACCGGTGTCCTGCGTGCGCGCGCGCACCGCGCTCGTCGGGCAAACCGGCGGAGTGCATCTCGCCTCTTTCAGCTGGATTGGGTCGGGATTCGGCCGGGATCGGGCCGTGATTCGGCTTGTGGGCGTGCGTAACCATAACCCCGCGGTCCCGCCGACGCCAGCGGGCCCAGCCTCACTAGCTACCATCGAGGGACTCGACGCGGCATGCCGCCTCGCCGGAGCCTCAACGAAGCGTCAAGGGAGGAACGTGAGCGACCGCGACAGCCCGGACATCGGGGACATCGACAAATTCGACCCTGGCCTGACGAAGCGCCTGATAAGTGTGATGCGGCCGTTTCTGAAGACCTACTTCCGGTCGGAGGTGCACGGCTTGGAGCACTTCCCGCCCGGCGGCGCCCTCGTGGTGGGTAATCACTCGGGCGGCATGTTTCCGATGGACGTTCCGGTCTTCACCGTCGACTTCTACGAGAAATTCGGCTACGACCGGCCGGTGTACACGCTGAGCCACGACATCCTCATGACCGGTCCCACCGCCCAATTCTTCCGGCGCACCGGTTACATCCGGGCCAACCGGGAGAACGCGGCAAAGGCGCTGCGCTCCGGCGGCGTGGTTGTCGTCTTTCCCGGCGGCGATTACGACGCGTATCGGCCCACCCTTACGGAGAACGTCATCGACTTCAACGGCCGCAAGGGTTATGTCAGGACCGCGATCGAAGCCGGTGTGCCGATCGTCCCGGCCGTGTCCATCGGCGGCCAGGAGACCCAGCTCTACCTGACCCGCGGCACCTGGCTCGCCGAGCGGCTGGGCATCAAGCGCCTGCTGCGCAGCGCCATCCTGCCGGTCTCGTTCGGCTTTCCGTTCGGGCTCAGCGCCGTCATCCCGCCGAACGTGCCACTGCCCACCAAGATCGTGACCCAGGTATTGGAACCGATCGACATCATCGAGCAGTTCGGCGAGGACCCGGACATCGATGAGGTCGACGAGCACATCCGGTCGGTGATGCAGCATGCCCTCGACGAGCTCGCCACCAAGCGACGATTCCCGATCCTGGGCTGAGCCATGGCATCTCGTCTCGGTCAGGCCCTCGGGCTGATAGAAACCATGAGGCGCGCGCGGCTGATCGCGCCCATGCGACCCGACCGCTACCTGAAGATTGTTGCCGCGATGCGCCGTGAAGGTATGGGCATGACCGTGGGTTTCGCCGGTGCGGCGCAGCGCTGCCCGCACCGCCCCGGCCTCGTCGACGAACTGGGCACATTGACGTGGCGCCAGCTCGACGAGCGGATCAACGCGTTTGCCGCTGCGCTGCAAGCATTGCCGCAGGGGCAACCCGGCGTCGTCGGGGTGATGTGCCGCAATCACCGCGGTTTCGTCGAGGCGGTGGCCGCCGCCAGCCGCATCGGCTCCGACGTCGTGCTGCTCAACACCTCGTTCGCCGGACCGGCGCTTGCGGAGGTGGTCAACCGCGAAGGCGTCGACGTCATGGTCTACGACGAGGAGTTCACCGAAACGGTGAACCGCGCGCTCGCCGACAAACCGGACGCCACCCGGATCTTGGCCTGGACCGACGGACAACACGATGTGACGGTCGAAAAGCTGATTGCCGACCACGCCGGACGCGGGCCCGCGCGCACCGGCCGCAAGGGCAGGATGATTCTGCTAACCTCCGGCACCACGGGAACTCCCAAGGGCGCCAACCAGACCGGCGGCAACGCCGGAGTGGGCACGCTCAAGGCCATCCTGGACCGCACGCCGTGGCGGTCGGAGGAAACCGTTGTGATCGTGGCGCCGATGTTTCACGCCTGGGGCTTTTCACAGCTGGTGTTCGCGGCCTCGATGGCCTGCACGGTGGTCACCCGCCGCAAGTTCGACCCCGAGGCCACGCTGGAGCTCGTCGACCGCCACCGGGCGACGGGCCTCGCCGTGGTGCCCGTGATGTTCGACCGCATCATGGAGTTGCCTGATGAGGTGCGAAAGCGCTACAGCTGCAAGTCATTACGGTTCGCCGCGGCCTCCGGTTCGCGGATGCGCCCCGACGTAGTCATCGCGTTCATGGACCAGTTCGGCGACGTCATCTACAACAACTACAACGCCACCGAAGCCGGCATGATCGCCACCGCGACCCCGCAAGATTTGCGGGCCGCTCCCGACACGGCGGGCCGACCGGCGGGCGGAACCGAAATCCGCATCCTGGACAAGGAATTCAATGAGGTGCCCACCGGGGAGGTGGGCACCATCTACGTTCGAAACGACACCCAGTTCGAGGGCTACACCTCGGGCACGACCAAGGACTTTCACGCCGGGTTCATGTCGTCGGGCGACGTCGGCTATCTCGACGAGAACGGCAGGCTGTTCGTGGTCGGCCGCGACGACGAGATGATCGTCTCCGGCGGCGAGAACGTCTACCCGATCGAAGTGGAGAAGACCCTGGCGGCGCACCCCGACGTGGCGGAGGCCTCGGTGATCGGCGTCGACGACGAGCAGTACGGCCAGCGGTTGGCCGCGTTCGTGGTGCTCGAGCCCGGCGGGGGCGCCACGCCCGACACGCTGAAGCAACATGTGCGCGAGAACCTGGCCAACTACAAGGTGCCCCGCGAGATAACCATCCTCGATGAACTTCCCCGCGGCAGCACCGGCAAGATTCTGCGGGCCGAACTGCAGTCACGGGCCGGCGGCTGATGCGGGCCACATGGCTGCGCCGCCCCCGGCCGCTGGCACGCGCCGCGCTGGAATTTGTCAACGCCGCCAATGGATTACGCCCGCTGGCCCGCAAGGGCTACGCCACGGTGTTGGTGTTCTGGTTCGGCTGGCCGACCTCGGAGGTGCCGGGTCTGTACTTCTCCGCGTCGCTGCTGGATGCGTTGCGGCGCGGGCGCCGCGGCGACTTCGCCGGGCGGCGGGGGAAGGCGGCGCTGGGCCTGACGGCCGCGTCGTGGGGGATCCTGGCGGTGATCCGCTACCGCGGCGCCACCACACCCGGCCCGGTACTCGAGGCCGGTCTGCGCGATCAGTTGGGCCCCGATTACGCGGAAGAGCTCGCCACCCTGCCAACGGCGCCGGCGCGCAGGGGACGATTCGACCTGCCGCTACGCACCACCGTGGCGCGCCGGCGTTTCGTCGAGAAGTCCAACATCGTGTCCTACGGACCGCACGGGCGGGCGAACATGGCCGACATCTGGCGTCGCCGCGACCTGCCGCGCGACGGGAAGGCGCCCGTGCTCGTGCAGGTGCCGGGCGGTGCCTGGATGATCGGGAGGCGACGCCCTCAGGCGTATCCCTTGATGGGCCATCTGGTTTCCCGCGGTTGGATATGCGTATCCCTCAACTACCGAGTGTCCCCGATACACACCTGGCCCGACCACATCGTCGACGTCAAACGGGCGCTCGCGTGGGTGAAGGAGAACATCGCGGCCTATGGCGGGGACCCGGATTTCGTTGCGATCACTGGCGGGTCGGCCGGCGGTCACCTCTGCTCCCTGGCGGCCCTTACCCCCAACGACCCCAAGTTCCAGCCGGGCTTCGAAGAGGCGGACACCTCGGTGGCCGCGGCCGTCCCCGTATACGGGCGCTACGACTGGGTTTCCACCGAGGGCGAGGGGCGCCCCGAATTCGTCTGGTTGCTCGAGAAATTCGTGGTGAAAGAGAGATTCGCCTCTCACCGCGACGTCTACGTCGACGCATCACCGATCTGTGAGGTGCGCGCCGACGCACCGCCGTTTTTCGTCTTGCACGGACACGACGACTCCCTGATCCCGGTCGCCGAAGCGCGGGAGTTCGTCGATGAACTGCGAGGGGTGTCGAAGGCGCCCGTCGCCTACGCCGAATTGCCCCACGCCCAACACGGTTTCGACATCTTCGGTTCTCCGCGAGCGCATCAGTCCGCGGAGGCGGTGGCCCGGTTTTTGTCCTGGGTCTACGCGACCGGCTACCTTAACCGCGACTAGCCCGATGGTGGCGACCCGCCGCGCCCGGCTACGCCGCGCTTGCGATCGCCACTAGTTCACCGAAGTGTCGCGGCCTTCTCCAACTCGGTGAGCGCCGGCTCGATGCGATCGGCCATGTCGTCGATGTCGTTGGCCACCTCGGGCGTCGTCACGAAGCCGAAGTCCAGGTAGCCCTGGTAGGAGAAGCAGGTGATGTTCAGCGCGACGTCCATGACGGGCGGTCCCAGCGGCACCAGGGATTCCAGTTTGGCCCCCGCCATGTACAACGGGAACGACGGACCGGGGACGTTGGACACGACGAGGTTGATCGGGGCCAGGTTGCGCGACAAACCACTGGCCGTGTAGGCGCGCGCGGCCAGCCCCAGCAGCCCGGGCGGCGTGGTCTCGGTCAACCCCATGATCTGGTGCGCCGACAGCGCCTTGGCCATCAACTTGGCGCTCTGCGTGCTTTCGTGGATCGCCATCAGCCGCTCGCCCGGGTCTTCGATGTCGGTGGCAAGAGACGTCGTCATGGAACTCACTTTGTTGCCCACATCTGCCTGGTCCTGATCGGTGCGCGTCGAGACCGGGATCTGCGCGATGAGCGGTTTGGCCGGCAATTCGCCACGCTTCTCGAGATAACCGCGTGCGGCGCCCGCCACAAGCGCGAGCACTACGTCGTTGAGCTTGACGCCGTAGGCGTCCTTGATCGCCTTGGCCCGGGCCAGCTCGACACGCGCGCCGGTGATCCGCCGGTGCGGCGAAACCGGTGCGTTGAAGCGAGTATTGGGCGCGTCGAAGTAGCGCGGGTGCCGGCGGTTGACGCCAAGGGTTGCGACCTGCTGGCGCAGGGTCTGCTCCACCAGTCTGGCGAT
>NZ_JAFBAT010000070.1 GCF_019247615.1 Mycobacterium sp.
CCCGGACGCAAGGGCCGCCGTCAGCGAGTCCCAATTGGTCAAATCGGATTGGAGTCCGGCCGGCAACGACCACGAGGAGGCCAAGTGCGGTAAGTCGAGGCCGGACAGCAGATTGCCCGACGCCTTGCCCGACGCCGGAGTCGCCGATTCCAGGACACCGCTCGCCAGGCGTTGCAGCGCGCTCGGTACGGCGTTGACCAGCCGCGACAGCTGCATGCCGGCGGCCGGCGTCGTCCCGGCCGCGGTGGTTTGCGGCGGGGCCGCGAAGGGCTTTAGCTGTGCCGCGGCCGCCGACCAGGCGGCGTAGGCGTACATCGCGGCGGCGTCCTGGGCCCACATTTCGAGGTAATGGGCTTCGGTGGCCGCGATGGCCGGCGTGTTTTGGCCCAGGAAATTGGTGGCGACAAGCGTCGCGAGCAAGGCACGGTTCGCCGCCACCACCTGCGGCGGGACCGTAGCCGCAAACGCCGCTTCGTAGGCGCCGGCGGCCAGCTTGGCCTGGCCGGCCGCCTCCTGCGCTTGCGCGCCGGTGGCGGTCATCCAGGCCACGTACGGCGCGGCTGCGGACGCCATGGCGATGGACGAAGGACCGGTCCAGGGACCCGCCGTCAAGCCGTCGATCGTGGAGCCATACGCGGCCGCCGTCGACTGCAGCTCCGCCGCGAGCTCGTCCCAAGCCGCGGCGGCAGCCAGCATCGGCGCGGCCCCGGGCCCGTCGTACATCCGACCGGAGTTGACCTCCGGTGGTAGCGCCCCGAAATTCAACATCGATACCTCCGGTCCTCGGTGCCCGCCATGTCGAGGCCATCGACTGCGGTTGCGCGTACAGCCACGCCGTGGCAGACATGAATTCGCGAAAACCGCCGTCGATTCGGTGCGCTGGGCCCAAGCGGCTAAATCGTTCGGCGACATTCTCGCGCGGTAATAATAAGGCGAAAAATCACCGGTAAAACAGCGATTTACCTGGGAAGATGCTGCCTACCGGATAACACACGGATTCGGAAATCACATTGCTAGTAAGTCGTCAACTAAATGGCAGCAACCATTCAGGAACCTTAGGGGGATTAGGCCGTCAGGAAATGCTTAGCCGAGAGAAATGGGCACTTGGCCCGAGCTCAGACCGCTTCCCGCGGAAGCTACGTAGTCTTCTTCTCGGCCACGGCCGCCTTGAGACCCTCTGCCAGGTCGTCGGCAGTCAGTTCCTTGAATCGCAGCAACTGATCCTCGCTGAACTCGGTAAGGTCGCTCGCCAGGACCGCATCGAGATCTTCGTCGTCCAGTCGGAAGCTGCGGTGGTCACGCGCCTTCTCCACCACGTTGCGCACAAAGCCGGCGTTGCCCAGCGTATCGATGCCGCGAATGAGGTCGCCGTCTTCCGAGTAGCTCTCGTCGAGGTAGAACTTGGTGTACGACGGCAGCAACGCCTCGGCCGCTTGGTCGGTGATGACGTCTTGGTTCTCCGCCCCCATCAGTTTGGTCAGCGCGACAAGCTCGTCCGGGGTATAGCTGTAAAACTCGATCACGGTCGAAAAGCGCCGCCGCAGGCCCTGATTCACTTCCAGCATCTTGTCCATGGCTTTGGCGTAACCCGCCCCGAAGACCACCAACTCGTCGCGGTGATTTTCCATGTACAGCAGGAGCGTGTTGATGATCGCGTTCCCGTACGGGTCGCCTTGGTGGTAGCCGCGCTCGTGCAGGGTGTGCATCTCGTCGAAGAAGACCGCCCCACCCAATGCTCCCTCGAGCATTTCCTCGGTGTTCTTCTCGGCATCCGCCATATACCGGCCCAGCAGCTTCGTCCGGCTTGTCTCCACGACCAGCGGCTTGCGCAGCACCGTCAGCCCGCACAGCTGCTTGGTGAAGGCGCGCGCGACCGACGTCTTGCCGGTGCCTGGCGGGCCCAGCAGCAAAGTGTGGCGGGACGTCACCGGCACCGGTAGACCCATCTTGGCGCGAGCCAAGTTGACCTTGGTAGTCGACTTGATGAGCTTGATCTCCCGCTTGGCTCGCTCCATGCCGAGCATCGCGTTGAGCTCTGCATCCCCCTCGGCCAGGTACTTGGCGGCCTCTTGGGCGTGGCGAGCGGCCTCGGTCTGCGCGCGGGTCGGCGCACTGTCGGGGTCCCAAGGATCGGTGCGGGCCTCGATCGTTTCGGGGTCGGTCAGTATCAACCGATAGTTGGGGTTATCCAACGCTTCACGGGCCGGAGTGAACTTCGGATCGCGCGAGTAGACCCGCCGCAGCAGCTCGACCGCCTCTTCCTCGCGACCGACGTGTCGCATGCACATGCCTTGGGTGTACAAGGCGATGTTGGCTGCACCCGGCACCCGGTCACCCTCGATGGCGGCTTCGCCGCGCCGAAACGCCTCCTCGAACACTCCGAGCGACGCGAGCGCGGTGGTCGCCATGGCCGCGCCCGCGGCCTTGAGTTCGGGGTGCCGCCACGTCTTGCCCTCGGGGAACTGCGCGAGCACGTCGGGCCAGCGGCCCGTGCGAAAGTAGAGCACCCCCCGCACATACTCGACCACTTCCTCGTCGAACGGGTGGCGGGGATCGATGCCGTCGAGCAGCTTGGCGGCTTCCTCGTAACGCTTCGCCTCGGCGAGAACGGCGGCATACACGCAGGCCAGCGATTCCACGCTGGTGATCGCGAGGCGCAAAAACAACCCGTCGGAGACTTCGGGGCGAAACTGCAGGTCGCTGACCCCGAGGCGGCGGGTTTCCCAACCGAACGTCCGAACGGCGGCCCACGCGCCGGAGAGCACGTCGATGCTCTGTTCACCCGCCATGATCCGGGCCAGCCAGGCATCGCACATCCCCGGATCGAGGGTGGTCGCCGTGTTGAACATTTGCGACGCCACCTGCGGGTTGTGGCTCGGCTGCAGCCCGTTGACCGAGATTCCCGATGCCAGCAGGCCGGCGACCATGGCGTTCCGGGCGTCCTCGGCGGTTGATTGTGGGCGCGTCATTGCGCTACGGGCACACCCGCTGAGCCCTCACGCACCTGACCCACCGACAGCACCAGATCGTCGTCATGCAGGGTACGACTGGGGACTACCAGCAGGGGTCGATCCGACGGCGCGGGCAAGCTCGCGCGTACCGCCGCGAGCTGGCGGCCGGTGAGCCGGTTGAGTCCGGACGAAATCTGCCTGGCTAGGCGGCTGTCGCTGTGGTAGCGCACCCAGGCCGACACCTGAGCTCGGCCTCCGCTGGTGAAGAGCCGGACCGTGATCACAGTGGCCCCCGTATCGGGCGCGAACAGCTCTTCCAGGGTGTCGGTGGTGATGTCCGACGGTGTCAGCCAGAAGCTGCTGGTGAAGCCATTGAAGTGCTTGAGGTGACGCCAACCGGGCCGGCTCCATGTCGGTTCGAGGTCGGCCAGCACGGCGGCGTCCACCTCGGCGAACTCGTCGGCGGTCAACGGCCTCGCCGTACAACCAGGTCCGTTGAGGTCTTGGGCGAGCCGCTCGGTGGCCGCCGCCAGCGTGGAAGCCAGCGAATCGCGCGCGGCCACCGCGGCAACGTTGCGCTGTGGATCCATCCTCAGCACCAACCAGGTCCGGCGCACATAGGACGCGGGCTGATCGCTGACCACACCCCACTCCTCGGGCCCCCAGTCGTCCAGCTTCGACTTCTCCGCGGCCCGCATCTCTGGGCCCCCGCTGCGCACCTTCGCCGAGACGATCTCGATGCTCTCCAGGCGGATATCGAACTGGCGCAGGCCCTCGGCCACGGCCTGCACCGGCAACGTGGCCGGGGTGGTGCGATGGCGGTGGCGGCCGGGGGCCTCTTCCTCGCCGCCTTCGACCGCGATCACGGTGACCAGATGGCCTTCATGCTGACGTACGCCGACCTTGTCCCGCCCGAAGCGGCGCTGGTGGTCGATCGCCGGTGTGCATCCCGCAGCCAGCGCGGTGGCCGGATCGGTGGACCAATCCCACAGCCAACTCGCGACCCCGGAGGTCACGGTGAGCCCATGGTGCGTGACGACGGAGAGCACCGTGACGAGCGCTGCCAGGCCCACGCCCACCCAGAACGCGATGCGATGCTCACCCTGCCAGCTCTCCGGGCAGTGACTGGCCACCAACAAGATCAGGATGTCGACCAAAAACACCGCGGTTACCCGGGGCCACGACAAAGACAATCCAAACGTGCGCTCAGCCTTCATTGTTGCTGCTCCGCCCTCACTGCTGCTTCCGCGTTCGCTTCAAAAACATTGCTATACCGAATATTGCGCCGCCGACCAGTAATGCTCCGGTCAGCCCCCCGGCGGCCACCCATATCGGCACCTTATCCCGGTGAGGGGCCGGGGTAGGCATATTCAACGGAGCGGACAGCTGCTGCGGCGGCTTCGCCGGACCCTCCGGCACGTCCCAGGTCAGCGCCGCCACCGGGTCGACCACACCGTAGCCGACCTGGTTGTCGACGCCGCGTGCCGGAGCCCGCGCCGAGCGCTCCAACCGGTTGATGATCTGCGATGCGGACAGCTGCGGGAACTTGGCGCGGACGAGCGCAGCCACTCCCGAAACGATCGCGGCCGAGAAGCTGGTGCCCGCCGGAACCAGCAGCGTGTTCTCGGGACCGTCGATAGCGTTGATCAGGCCATCGTCGCGCGGCGAGAGCGAAATGACATCTGTCCCCGGCGCGGCGATTCCCACCCACGGTCCGGCGATGCTCGTCGAACCCTGGTTCCCACCTTGGGTGAGTGGCCGGCCGTCCTCATCGACCGCTCCGACCGTCAGAACGTAGTCGCTGAACCAGGACGGCGTTACCACGGTGGTCACGCCGGCCCAGTCGCGCGGATCCTTCGGCTGCATGGGATCAAAGACGGGATTCTGCTTGCAGTCCTTCTTGCTGCTGTCGCCGGCTGCGGCGACGATGACCACGTTCTTGTCCACCGCCGCGTACCGCACGGCCGCGCCCAGCGCACGCTGGTCGACGATGTTGCGCGCGCTCATGCAGGTCACGTCGGAGATATTGATCACCGTCGCCCCGAGGTTGGCCGCGTGCACGATCGCCCGTGCCATGGTCTGCACGTCGTCCACCTTCGCCCGCGTCTGCGGGTCCTCGTCACCGGTGTAGGCGTCTTTCAGGCCGAAGGCCTGGCTGGACTGGCGGATCGAGATGATGTCGACGTCCGGCGCGATCCCGCTATAGGCGTCCGGTGTCGGCGACGGCGCCGGCGGCGGTTTGGGCGGATCAAGCGGAGCCGGGCCGTGCGCGCTGTCCACGCCGATCACCCGCCGACCACCGGAGAAGCTCGGTATCGTCACCGTGCCCCCGCCCGCACGGTTGGCTGATGGCGCCTGCCCGGGTGCCGGCGCCTGCCCGGGTCCCGGGGCCGGTCCCTGCGCCGGCGGCAATCCGAACGGCCCCTGAGGAGGAGGCGGCGCTTCCGACGCCGACGGGGGCGGCGCCGGCGGAACCATCGTCACTGTCTGGGGCAAAGGTGACAACGTCACCGTTTGTGGTGGCGGCGCCTTCGGTGGCGGCTCCGTGGTGGGTATCGTGACGGGCTTGCGCGGTGCCGCGGGCGGCGCCGTTGCGCCGTTGGCCGGCGCCGCGCCGATCATCGACGCCACGATCGTGCCGTGCGCGTCGCAGTCCGACAATCCGTCACCGGACATGATGTAGTCGCCGCCGGGTATCAGGTGCGGGAACCTTGGATGCGGGCTCACGCCGGTGTCGATGACCGCGACCTTCTGCCCGGCACCGCGACCGAACTGCCACGCCTCCTGGAGGTTCAGCATGTCCATGTACTTCGGCTGCAGCCGAAAGTCGGTACCCGGCAGAACGCCGACCTCGGTGCAGTACGCGGTCTGCTTCATCGGCGCCGGAGGTCCGGGCGGACCATCGGGCGGAACGGCGGTCGGATCGATTGTGGGCGGCGAAATCGCATAGGCTGGCGGCAAACCCGCTAATGCGCCGGAAGCGAGCAGGAGTGCGGCGACGGTCGCGCGCGATGCGCGACCGCGCCACACCGGACTGCTAAGTGCGGCGACGGTCGCGCGAGACGCGCGACCGCGCCGCACCGGGCCGCTAGCGGTAACGAATCGCCGCATAGACATTCATCAGCCAGAATGCCAACGGGAAGATCGGCATCAGGCACAGGTACTCAATCCATTCCACGAACTTGCGGAACAGCGGGCTGTAGACGGTGTTGGGCACCACGGCAGCTGCTGTCAGGCCCGCTGCCGGCAACAGCACCAAGATCGCCACGCTGATCGAAACTGCCAGCGGCGATTGCAGTCCCAACGCGTACCGCACCACAACGGCGGCGACGATGATCACCGAGGTCGCGGCCAGCGTTATCGCCTGCCAGCGGTCCACATACGAGCGGCCCCGAAGCATGAGGAAGCCGGCACTGAAGCCCGCCAGCAACAGCGGCAGCCAGCGCTGCCCGGTGTGTGGATCCGACAACGCGGTCAGGGAGACCACCATCAGGACGCCCAGCCCCAGCAGCAGACCCGACAGGAATGACCGGGCGCGTTCGGCCTGCAACACCACGTCGCGCACCGACGCCGGACCCTCCAGGACCGGCGGGCCGCCCTCGGGACGCATCACCGTGGTGGGCAGGTCCGGCCGGGCCTCGAATACCCACCGGCTGGTGGCCGACGGGAACACCGGCAGCCGAATCCCCGACAACCGCCGGGCCAACGCCGGAGCGCCCTGGTAGGCCAGCACACAAACCAGCACCACGCAGCTGAAGTTCGTCACCGCGCTGGTATTGGCGACCATGCGCGCCAGGCTGGCGATCGCCGCTACGAAACTGATGGTGATGATTGCGGTGTAAATGCTCAGCCGGCGGCCGGTAAAGCGCAGGGCAAGCGCCGCGGCGATGGTGAGAACGCCGAAGCCCAACACAGCATGCGGCGCCCCGACGCCGCCCGGCGGGGCCGCCGCCGCTGCCACCGTCAGCGGCGCGAGGCCGCTCATCAGCATGGTGTCGGCGACGCGTCGATCCGCCACCGTCTTGGCGCGCATCGCCAGCATGATGGACACCGCCAGCACCAGCACGGCGATGATCGAACCGTAGATCGTCGGCAGCCAGGAATTGTGGTGCCAACGCCACCAACCCAGCAAACCGGATGCGAGCGTCACCCCGATCGCGACCATGGACGCGCCGACCTGCAACGCAACGACGGGGTCGATCGCGGCGAACCGCTTGCTCAGGTTCGCCGAAACCGCGGTGGAGATGTGCTCGATGACCTGCGATCGGTGCTCGCTGTCCGGGAGGAACCGAATCCACAGTCGGTCGCCGTCGTAGACGTCCTGCTCGGTCAGCGATTGGGTGGCGCGCAGCGGTGTCCCGTCGACCAGGCACAGGGCCCACCGGCCCCGCCCGGTCGCCTCCAGCGGAGTCTCGCCGAGTTCCCGCAGCCGGCTGTTGACCACCTTCAGCAGCGGGTCGGTCATCACCGAAACCGGGGCGTTGGCGTCCAGCAGAACGCCGACCTGGACACCCTCGCCGGCCATGACGCCGACGACCACAGCCCTGGGCTGTGAAATGCCCTCGATTTCTGCCTGTAAAGCATCGGCAACTGCGGTCATCGCCCTGCACCCCCTGCCATCGTGAACGGGTAGCCCGGTGTGGCGAGCCGCGTGGGCGCCTCTGTCGCTCTACGTGCCGAGGCGACGTCGCGCCCCGGGAGATGCAGCTCGACCATTTCGGATTTCATCTGCCTCGCCTTGCGATTAAAAGTCGTCGTGACATTGGTTTGAGAGGTTTGAAGTTTGCTAACGATCCTAGAGAAGTATGCCGTCTTCGTGTCCCGCCCGCATGTTCTCCGCAAAAGCGTTGGTGAAGTTTATGTTTCACCCGTGTGTCAAACCCGGCTGTGGGTTTTCCACTCGCCGTAGGGCAACGTGTCCAGGACGGTTTTTATCCCCACCTGCACCAGCTGCGGGGTTGCCGGGCAGATTGCCAGCCAGGCTTCGCCGGAGCCGGCCGTACGCGCCTGCTGGTAGAGCGCAATGCGGCCGCCCGAACCGTCTTTGAGCGACAGCACCGAGGCACTTGGGCCCTTGGCGTCGTCGCGGTATTGGCGCGCGTACACCGCGACCTCGGCGGCAGGATCCGACAGTGCCTGGCCGAGGGCGGCGACGGTGGCGGCGCTGATGCCCATTCGCCGCAGATCGCCCCCGGAAAAGACGTTGAAACCGGATTCCTGCCACGACTTCGTTGCTTCGAGCATCTCCTCCAGCGGCACGTTCACCGCATTGATCGCGGCCGGCTCCGCGTGGTGAATCGACTCGAGACCGTCCATGACCAACGACGCGATCGAGGCGCTGTCCGCGACGGCGACGTCGTCGACCGTGATGTCGCTGCCCACCCGCACGGCTGACACCCAGTGCTGGCCACGACGGGCCAGGACCACGCGGAACTCGTTGTCCGGGATGTCGCGCGAACCGGGCGGCTGGTTCTCATCCTCGACGACGCCGTAGAGCAGTTTGCCCCGCGACAGCAGGGCGACGACCTCCAGGTCGGGCGCGGCCAGCACCCGCATCCGCGCGGCAACCTGTTCCTGGACCTCATCGCCGACGACGATTCCCTGCTCACGCATCACCGCCATTCCTGGATGCTCGTTGAGCCAATCGCTGGAGTCGGTGGACACGAACGGCCGGCACCGCAATTCCGGCGCGACATGTCGAATGTCAAGCAGCGCCTGAAGCATCCAGAAACCATCGACGTTGACGGTGATGTCGGTGCGGGTGCTCTGTTGGTCCATGAATACCTCAGCGGTCGAATTAGTCGAAGTGTACGGAAACCGCAGGACGCGGCAGCACACCGGGGTGTGGTGTGCTGCCGCGCCTGAAGTTGGAGCTACGCCCAGCTGGAGCCGACGGCGCTGTCGGTGCTCGCCATGTTGCTGCCGGCGGTCTGCACCTTCTGGCCGTGAGCGTTGGCCTGCTCGTAGATCACCTGGAAGTTGCGACCCAACTGGGTGATGAACT
>NZ_JAFBAT010000269.1 GCF_019247615.1 Mycobacterium sp.
CGTATCACCCCGAACCGAGGAGTTAGGCCCGACCATGGCCGTACCCAAGCGCAGGATGTCGCGCGCGAACACCAGAAGCCGACGCGCACAGTGGAAGGCCACCCGGACCGAGCTGGTCGGTGTGACCGTGGCGGGCCAGAAGCATAAGGTGCCGCGCAGGCTGCTTAAGGCGGCCCGCCTGGGCCTGATCGATCTGGACCGGCGCTAGCTCGGCTCGGCGGACGTTCGGCACGTCGCCGACGCGGTCAATGTCGATGGCGTCTTGGGGCGTCTTGGGGCTCCAGCCGGGAACCAGGGTGACGCATGTGACCGCCCGTCGACCGGCAGGTTCCCGGCGCACCGATGGAGATCTCGGCAAATACCCGGCGCGCCTCTCAGGCCGCTCTCAGGCGCTGGGACGAAACTAGTGGCCGTGCGGATACTTGTCGTCGACGACGATCGCGCGGTGCGCGAGTCGCTGCGCAGGTCGCTTTCATTCAACGGATACTCGGTCGAACTGGCTCACGACGGCGTCGAGGCGCTCGAAATGATCGCCAGCGATCGGCCGGACGCGCTCGTGCTTGATGTGATGATGCCGCGGCTGGACGGTCTCGAGGTGTGCCGACAGCTGCGCAGCACGGGCGATGACCTGCCGATTCTGGTGCTCACGGCCCGCGACTCCGTATCCGAGCGCGTGGCGGGTCTTGACGCCGGCGCCGACGACTACCTGCCTAAGCCGTTCGCCCTCGAAGAACTGTTGGCCCGAATGCGGGCGCTGCTGCGCCGCACCAAGCCGGACGATGACGCCGAGTCGGTGGCCATGAGGTTCTCGGATCTCTCCCTGGACCCCGTGACCCGGGAGGTCACTCGCGGGCAACGCTCGATCAGCTTGACGCGCACCGAGTTTGCGTTGCTGGAAATGTTGATCGCCAATCCGCGCCGGGTGCTCACGCGCAGCCGCATCCTCGAGGAGGTGTGGGGGTTCGACTTCCCCACCTCCGGCAATGCGCTCGAGGTTTACGTGGGCTATCTGCGCCGCAAGACCGAAGCCGATGGCGAGCCGCGGCTGATCCACACCGTGCGCGGAGTGGGTTACGTCCTTCGGGAGACGCCGCCGTGATGAGTTTCGTCCATCGATGATCCGGCTCCATCGGCGCCGGGCCGCGCCGCTGCGCGCCCCCAGCTCGTTGTCCCTCCGCTGGCGGGTCATGCTGCTGGCGATGTCCATGGTGGCGATGGTCGTCGTGCTAATGGCGTTCGCGGTCTACGCGGTCATCTCGGCCGCGTTGTACAGCGATATCGACAACCAACTGCAGAGCCGGGCGCAACTGCTGATCGCCAGTGGATCGTTGGCGGCCGACCCGGGCAAGGCGATCGAGGGCACCGCCTATTCGGACGTCAACGCGATGCTGGTGAACCCGGGCCACTCGATCTACACCGCCAACCAGCCGGGCCAGACGCTGCCCGTCGGCTCCACCGAGAAGGCCGTCATTCGCGGCGAGCTGTTCATGTCCCGCCGCACGGCATCAGACCAGCGAATCCTCGCCATCCACCTGCCCAACGGCAGCTCACTGTTGATATCGAAGAGCCTGAAGCCGACGGAAGCGGTGATGACGAGACTGCGCTGGGTGCTGCTCTTCGTCGGGGGCGTCGGCGTCGCGGTCGCCGCGTTCGCCGGTGGAATGGTCACGCGGGCGGGCTTGCGCCCCGTGGCCCGCCTCACCGAAGCCGCCGAGCGGGTGGCGCGCACCGACGACCTGCGGCCCATCCCGGTATTCGGCAGTGACGAACTGGCCCGGCTCACCGAGGCGTTCAACCTGATGCTGCGGGCGCTGGCCGAGTCCCGCGAGCGGCAGGCGCGCCTGGTCACCGACGCCGGACACGAATTGCGCACCCCGCTGACGTCGCTGCGCACCAACGTCGAACTGCTGATGGCCTCGATGGAGCCGGGGGCGCCGCGGCTGCCGGAGCAGGAGATGGTCGGGCTGCGCGCGGACGTGCTCGCGCAGATCGAGGAATTGTCCACGCTGGTGGGCGACTTGGTGGATCTGACCCGCGACGACGCTGGGCAGGTGGTGCACGAGGCCGTCGACGTGTCGGAGATCATCGATCGCAGCCTCGAGCGAGTCAGGCGGCGGCGCAACGACATTCACTTCGATGTCGACATTGTGCCCTGGCAGGTCTACGGCGACGGTGCCGGGCTGTCGCGCGCGGTGCTCAACCTCATGGACAATGCGGCCAAGTGGAGCCCGCCGGGCGGGCATGTCGGTATCACGATGAGGAAACTCGACCCTTCGCACGCCGAGCTGGTGGTCTCCGATCACGGCCCGGGCATTCCCCCCCACGAGCGCCGGCTGGTGTTCGAGCGGTTCTACCGGTCGACGACGGCCCGCGCGTTGCCCGGTTCGGGCCTTGGGCTGGCGATCGTCAAAAAAGTGGTGCTCAACCACGGGGGACTGCTTCGCGTCGAGGACACCGTGCCGGGAGGGCAGCCCCCGGGCACGTCGATTTATGTGCTGCTGCCCGGACGGCCGATGCCCGTCTCGACGTACCAGAAGCCCGCGGCCGACAGTAAGATCGAGGCCGAGACCGACCCTGCGGTGCCCGTCGGCGGCCAGAACCAAGCGGGGCCGAACTCTCGGGGTTCGGCGAACGTTATCTCAGTGGACTCTCAGTCCGCGCGGGCAAGGTAGTCCTGCAGTTACTGTTGGAACCGATCCGAGTCGAGCCGACTTGGGCCGAAATAGAGGAAGAGCGACGTAGCGACATGACGAACGACCCGAGGTATTCCCCACCGCCGCAGCAGCCGGGATACCACACCGGGCCTCATCAGCCTGTGGCTCCCGCCTATAACCACGGGCACCAGCACCAGCCCTACAACCAGCAGTCTGATTGGCGCTATCAGCCGTCCCAGCCGACCCCCCCGACGCAAGCGCCGCAGGCGACCCAGTACCGCCGGCCCTACGAGCCGTTCGGCGGAACCGGCCCCGTTCGGATGCCCGGGGGCACCGGGCCCGGTCCGATCCCCGGGGGCACCACCGGGATGGGCCCGATACCCGGGATGCTGCCGCCAATGGGGCCGCCACTCGCTCCGATACCCCAAAGGCGTTCCCGCGCAGGCGTTTTGGCCGCTGGAGCACTGGCGATTGCGGTGGTGTCGGCCGGCATCGGCGGCGCCGCGGCGACGGCGGTCGAGCTCGGCACACACTCGGCGGGCAACGGCGGCCGCGGCATCATCCCCGGGGCGGCTCCCAGCGTCCCGGCGGCGAACATGCCGCCGGGCAGCGTCGAACAGGTCGCCGCCAAGGTGGTGCCTAGCGTCGTCATGTTGGAGACCGATCTCGGCCGTCAGTCCGAAGAAGGCTCCGGCATCGTGCTGTCGACCGACGGACTGATCTTGACCAACAATCACGTCGTCGCGGCCGCGGCCAAGCCGGGCGCCGGTCCCGCCGGGCCCGGCTCCGCCCCCGGTGGTCCCGGTGGGCCGGGCGGTCCCGGTGCGCCGGGTGGTCCCGGTGCGCCGGGTGGTCCGGGTGGTCCCGGTGGCCCTGGCGGTCCAGCACCAAAGACCACGGTGACCTTCTCCGACGGCCGCACGGCACCATTCACGGTCGTCGGCGCCGACCCGACCAGCGATATCGCGGTGATTCGAGTGCAGGGCATTTCCGGCCTGACCCCGATCACGATGGGCTCCTCGACCGACCTGCGGGTGGGCCAGCCGGTCGTTGCGGTCGGGTCACCCCTCGGTCTGTCGGGAACGGTGACCACCGGCATCATCAGCGCATTGAACCGGCCGGTGTCCACCACCGGCGAGTCCGGTAACCAAAACACCGTGCTGGACGCGATTCAGACCGACGCCGCAATCAACCCGGGCAACTCGGGAGGCGCCCTGGTCAACATGAGTGGCCAGCTGGTGGGCGTCAACTCGGCGATCGCGACCTTGGGGGCCGATTCGCCGGACGCCCAGAGCGGGTCGATCGGTCTCGGCTTCGCGATTCCGGTCGACCAGGCCAAGCGGATCGCCGACGAATTGATCAGCACCGGCAAGGCGACGCACGCCTCGCTCGGCGTGCAGGTGACCAGTGACAAGGGCACCCCCGGCGCCAAGGTTGTCGAGGTCGTGCCGAACGGCGCGGCCGCGACGGCCGGGGTGCCCAAGAACGTCGTCGTCACCAGGGTCGACGATCGCCCGATCAGCAGCGCCGACGCGTTGGTGGCCGCCGTGCGATCGAAAGCGCCCGGGGACAAGGTTTCACTGACCTACCAGGATCCCGGCGGCGGGAGCCGCACTGTGCAGGTCACCCTCGGCAAGGCGGATCAGTGATGAGAGTTGACGAGCCCTCGGCGGCCGGGTTGTCCGAACTCGGATATACCGTTGCCCCCATGGAAACGGGTGCGGAATTGGTCCTCGGGCGTGCCCTGGTGGTGGTGGTCGATGATCGCACCGCGCACGGCGACGAGGACCACAGCGGGCCGCTGGTCACCGAGCTGCTGACCGAGGCCGGTTTCGTGGTCGACGGCGTGGTCGCCGTCGCGGCCGACGAGGTCGAGATCCGCAATGCGCTGAACACCGCCGTGATCGGCGGAGTGGACCTCGTTGTCTCGGTGGGCGGGACGGGGGTCACTCCGCGCGACGTCACCCCGGAAGCCACCCGCGACATCCTGGATCGGGAAATTTTGGGTATCGCGGAAGCCATCCGCGCCTCGGGTCTGTCCGCGGGAATCATCGATGCCGGATTGTCACGCGGGTTGGCCGGAGTCTCCGGCAGCACGTTGGTGGTCAACCTCGCCGGTTCCCGTTACGCCGTGCGCGACGGAATGGCGACCCTGAATCCGCTCGCGGCCCAGATCATCGGCCAGTTGTCGAGCCTGGAGATCTAGCCGCCCCACCACCCCGGCGACGGGTCACTGGGATTCGGCGTCCGCACGGGGTCCGTGCTCCGGCGGGGGTGTCTTGCTCGGCGCTCCGCCGTGGCGGCCCGACGAGAGGCCGTCGGTCTGGGCCAGCAGATCACGGATTTCGGTGAGGAGGACGATCTGGGCGTCTTCGGCCTGCTCGACCTCGCCGCGCTTGCGCAGCGTGGTGTAAGGAACGACGACCAGGAAGTACACCACCGCCGCGATGATCAAGAAGTTGATCGCGGCCGACAGGACATTGTTCAAGTCGATTGTCTGACCGCCGCCGATGCTGATCCGCAAGATGCCGAGGTTGGAATTCCCGTGGACGCCGATCCGGTTGATCAACGGCTTGATGACGCTGTCCGTGAACTGCGTGACCAGTGCGGTGAAGGCGGTACCGATGACCACCGCGGTGGACAGGTCGATGATGTTGCCCCGCGACAGAAACTCCTTGAACCCCTTGAACATCGGGTATGTCCTTTCTGGGACTGGACAGAGTTTGCTACCGGTCACGTGCCCAGCAGTGGTCAGGTACTCAGTGCAGGGTGAGCGTTACGGTCTGGCCCAACGCCGAGCCTGCCACGGTGTTCGCCACGCGAGCCGGCAGCGCAACCAAGACTACGCGGTCGCCATCGTCGGCCTGGAGCTTCTGTTTGGCCGACACGAGCACCACGACGGCGTCGGTTGCCACGACCCGGCTACCCGCCTGGCCGCCGGATCCCGATGCTGCCTGCGGGTCGGGGCTCGGCGCGGCCAGCACGTCGACGACGTCGCCGACCCGGACCAGGTCGATCAGTGCGCTGTCCGCCAGATGCAGCGGCACGATGCGGGCGCCGGGTCCGGCCTTCGGTCCGATGGCGGCCTCGGCCAGCCGGCTCCCGAGGAGTCGGACATCGGTGAGCACTTCCCCACGCCTCGTCGGACTGGCCAGCGTCGAACCGATGACGGCCCCCAGGTCGTTTTGCGAGCCGTCGGGAACCGTTGCGGCCAAGCGGTTTTCGATCCCAACATCTTCGAGGGTCAGGGCGGTGCCGGGACGCAGGTCGCGCACGGCCACCACAACCTCCGCGCGCTCACCCTCGGGGTTCGAACGCAGCGTGGCAATGCCGGCCAGCGCGACGAGCCCGCCCGCGGCTAATCGCCGAGCCAGCACGGTGCGGGTCCAGTCCGGTCGCAGCGATGTCGAGATCCGGCGCAGCAACGCCGCGTTCAGCGATGGTTCCCCCACGCCGCAACCGTAAGCTCCATTCGGTCGCGGCGGTCCCGGCCGGAAGTCGGGCTGTGGATAACGGGATAACGGCTACATCAAACGGCTAGGTCTAACGGCTACGTCGAGGCGGGTGCTGCAGAGGGCGTGGCGCTCTCGGTGGACTTGGCGGCCGACCCGTTCTTGTGCGTTGACCCGTTCTTCTCGCCCGAGCCGGAGCTGGACCCGGCGTCGCTTGTCGAGGACCCGTTGGCCGGCGTCTCCGGCTTTGCCGACTTCTTGCCGTCGTCGCGGCTGTCCGTGCGGTAGAAGCCGCTGCCTTTGAACACGATTCCCACGGAGTTGAAGAGCTTGCGCAGCCGACCGGAGCACTTCTCGCATGTGGTCAGCGCGTCGTCGCTGAAGCCCTGCACGACGTCGAAACGGTTGTCGCATGCGGTGCAGGCGTAGCTGTAAGTAGGCACAAAAACCTCCGGATGATTTCAGCCTTATTAGCACTCTACTTTGTCAAGTGCTAAAACCGCCACGTGAGATGTCTCATTCCCAGGGGATTTCACCCGCAACCAGGGTCAGCACTCCCCGACGCGGCGTGATGACGTGCGTCATGGGCACGTCGTGCGTCTCCGCCGGTAACTCGTCGACGAACTCCTCATCGCGCACCATCGCGAGCAAAAGCGCTCCCGGGTGCCGGCCGGTCAGCGAGCGATCGTAGAAACCTCGCCCGCGGCCGAGCCGTACACCCCAACGGTCCACCGCCAGCGCGGGGACGATCACCAGACCGGCCTCGGCGAGGGCCGACTCCGGGAGCACAGGGGCCGGCGGCTCCAGCAGTCCCCACGGGCCCGGAGTCAGGGTTCCGGGCCGGTATTCGCCCCAGCGCAGCGGCAGTGGCATGCCCTGGCTTCCCGGGCCGGCGGTCCGCGCAACCGGCAGCAGCACCCGTCGCGAGCGGCGCAGCAACACATCCAGCATCTCGATGGACCCCGCCTCGGTGCCCACGGGCGCGTAGGCGCAGACTGTGTCTACGCTGCTCAGGCGGCTCATCAACGACTCCAGGTGCTTGCTGAGCATCAGCGCCTCGTCAGCGCGCACGGCGTCGGCAACCCCGCCCCGAGCCGCGGCCAGCTGCGCCCGCAACGCGGTTTTACTCGCGTGCACCATGCGTCAACCATGACAGCACGGGTATTCGGCCTGCCATGCGGAGTCGGCTGATCCTGAGCGCTATGGTGTGAACGATGTCGCGCCCAGATCACGTCCCGATCCCCTATACGGCGATCGTCCCTGCGGCCGGTCTGGGGACGCGTTTTTTGCCGGCGACCAAGACAGTTCCCAAGGAGCTGCTGCCCGTGGTCGACACGCCGGGGATCGAGCTCGTCGCTGAGGAAGCGGCGGCGGCCGGCGCCGAGCGCTTGGTCATCGTCACCTCGGCAGGCAAGGACGGAGTCGTCGCGCATTTCGTCGAGGACCTGGTGCTCGAGGGGACGCTCGAGGCGCGTGGCAAGAAAGCGATGCTCGACAAGGTCCGTCGCGCGCCGCAGCTCATCAAGGTCGAGTCCGTCGTTCAGGAGGAGCCACTCGGACTGGGGCATGCGATCGGTTGCGTGGAGCCCACGCTGGCCGCCGACGAGGACGCCGTCATGGTGTTGCTGCCCGACGACCTGGTGCTGCCGACCGGGGTGCTGGAGACGATGGCGAAGGCACGTGCCGACTACGGCGGCACGGTGTTGTGCGCGATCGAGGTGGCTCCCGACGAGATCAGCGCCTACGGTGTCTTCGATGTGCAGCCGGGGCCCGACGGCGACAATCCCGACGTGCTCAAGGTCAACGGCATGGTCGAGAAGCCCAAGGCCGAAGACGCGCCCTCGATGTATGCCGCGGCGGGCCGCTATGTGCTGGACCGGGCAATCTTCGACGCGCTGCGCCGCATTGATCGCGGGGCCGGCGGCGAGGTGCAGCTCACCGATGCGATCGCGCTGCTGATCAAGGAGGGCCACCCGGTGCATGTGGTCGTGCATCGCGGATCTCGACACGACTTGGGAAATCCCGGCGGGTACCTGAAAGCTGCGGTTGACTTTGCGTTGGATCGTGACGACTACGGCCCGGATTTGCGGCGATGGTTGGTGGCGCGACTGGGCCTGACCGCGCAGTAGCCGGGCGATGACGCCGGGCCCGGCGAACGAAGCGGATCGGGCCTTTGGGCGGGCCGGGTGCCCGAGACGGCTGGATGGCAGAGAGGCGCGGATGTGCGTTCTGTGGAGGAGCAGCAGGCCCGGATAACGGCCGCCGCGGTGGCCCCCCGACCGATACGTGTTGCCATTGCCGAGGCGCAGGGATTGCTGTGCGCCGAGGAAGTGGTGACCGAGCGGCCGATGCCCGCTTTTGACCAGGCAGCCATCGACGGCTACGCGGTGCGCAGCGTCGATGTGCTGGGCGTCGGCGAGATCGGCATCGAGGGGCTCGGGGCAGTATCCGACGAGTCTGCCGGCGACGAGTACGGCCGGGAGGGGATCGTCCTGCCGGTGATGGGAACCATCGAAGCCGGTGCGCGCACACCCAGCCGATTGCAACCGCGGCAGGCCGCCCGGGTGCAAACCGGGGCCCCACTGCCCACGCTGGCCGACGCGGTCCTGCCGTTGCGGTGGACCGACGGCGGCGCCTCGCGTGTGCGGATTCTGCGCGGAGCGCCGTCGGGGGCCTATGTCCGACGCGCCGGCGACGATGTCCAGCCCGGTGATGTTGCCGTGCGCGCCGGAGCGATCGTCGGCGCGGCACAGGTCGGACTGCTGGCCGCCGTCGGGCGGGAACGAGTGTTGGTCCATCCGCGTCCGCGGTTGGCGGTCATGGCCGTCGGCGGCGAGCTGGTCGACATCTCGCGAACCCCGGGCAATGGGCAGGTGTACGACGTGAACTCCTACGCGCTGGCGGCGGCGGCCCGGGATGCCGGGGCGGAGGTGAACCGCATCGGCATCGTCAGCAACGACCCGAAACAGCTCCGCGAAGTTGTTGAAGGGCAGATCAATCGGGCCGAGATCGTCGTGATCGCCGGGGGCGTCGGGGGCGCGGCCGCCGAGGCGGTGCGCTCGGCGCTTGCCGAGCTCGGCGAGATGGAAGTCGTCCGGGTCGCGATGCATCCGGGCTCGGTCCAGGGCTTTGGGCAGTTGGGCCGCGAAGGAGTTCCGACTTTCCTGCTGCCGGCCAATCCGGTCAGCGCCCTGGTGGTCTTCGAAGTGATGGTCCGGCCGCTCATCCGCCTCTCGCTGGGCAAGCGTCAGCCGATGCGCCGGATGGTGCAGGCACGCGCCCTGTCGCCCATCACCTCGGTCGCCGGCCGCAAGGGGTATCTTCGCGGTCAGCTGATGCGTGACCAGGACACCGGCGAGTATTTGGTACAGGCCCTGGGCGGGGCCCCGGGGGCGTCGTCCCACTTGTTGGCGACTCTGGCGGAGGCGAATTGCCTGGTGGTGGTTCCCAGCGGTGCCGAGCAGGTTCGCACGGGAGAGATCGTCGACGTCGCCTTCCTGGCGCAGCGCGGCTGAACGGAACGACTGCACACGCCCGTGAACCTGTTGCGCTCTACTTCTCGTCATCCGGGTTGGCCCTCGGATGTCGGGCCGCTGCGGGTGCAGGCGGGGGTCGTCCGGCTGCGGGCGGTGCGCCTGCGCGACGGCGCCCAATGGAGCCGGATCCGCCTGGCCGATCGCGCGCATCTCGAGCCCTGGGAGCCCAGCGCGGACGGCGATTGGACGATGCGCCACACCGTTGCGGCCTGGCCGGCGTTGTGTTCTGGCCTGCGCGCGGAGGCCCGCCAGGGACGCATGCTGCCGTACGTCATCGAGCTCGATGGGCGTTTCTGCGGCCAGCTGACCGTTGGCAACGTCGTCCATGGCGCGTTGCGATCGGCATGGATCGGCTACTGGGTCCCGCGGTCCGCGACCGGTGGCGGGGTGGCCACCGCGGCATTGGCGCTGGGGCTGGATCACTGCTTTGGTCCGGTGATGTTGCATCGGGTGGAGGCCACCGTGCGTCCGGAGAACGCAGCTAGCCGGGCTGTGCTGGCAAAGGTCGGCTTCCGCGAAGAGGGCCTGTTGCGTCGTTACCTCGAGGTCGACAGGGCCTGGCGAGACCACTTGCTGATGGCCATCACGGTGGAAGAGGTTCAGGGATCGATGGCATCGACGCTGGTGCGCGCTGGCCACGCGAGTTGGGCTTAATCCTCGCCGAACGGTTGCAATGGCGACACGAGTGACTGTTGGTGCTTGTGAGAGGCAAATTACAGGTGTGTAATTGTGCTGGTCACATTGGCCCGGCCGCGTTGGCCACCGAGTGCCTCGCGGGCGCCGGACCAGTTAGGAGCAGGTCATCATGCCAAGCATCCCGCAGTCACTGTTGTGGATTTCGCTCGTGGTGCTCTGGCTGTTCGTACTCGTTCCGATGCTCATCAGCAAACGCGACGCCGTTCGGCGCACGAGCGACGTGGCCTTGGCGACCCGCGTGCTCAACGGCGGTGCGGGTTCCCGCCTGCTCAGGCGGGGCGGGCCGGCCGCGGGTCATCGCAGTGACCCGCACTGGAAGCCCGAGGAAGAACCGCTCGAAGACGAGCTCGTGAAGGCTGAGGAGGAGGAGCGCGACCACGGCGACAACGACGACGCCGAGCAAGGCCAACCCGCGCATCCGGTTGTGATGAAGGTGCCGGCGGACGCGCGGGACGAGCCCGACTACTTGGACGTCGACGTCGTCGAGGATGCCGCGGCGCTCCCGGCGGGTGCCGGCGGCGAGCTCGCCGGGTCCGAGGGCGGCGTCGGTGAGGATCGCCCCCTCGACGAGACCGAAACCGAAAGCGGTGCGTCGGATGCCGAGCAGGACGACCGGTACGAATACATCGAGGACTCGTCGGGCCTGGAGCCCGAAGAAGACCCCCGCGAGGACGAGGATTCGGCCGTCTTCGTCGCGCCCGGCAGGTCACGACGTCGTCGATTCGACACCAAGACCGCCGCCGCCGTCAGCGCCCGAAAATATGCCTTCCGCAAGCGGGTGCTCATGGTGATGGCGGTGATTCTGATTGGCTCGGCAACGGCCGCTTTCGAGGTGTCGCCGACCGCGTGGTGGATGTGCGGCAGCGCCACCGCCGTGACCGTGCTGTACCTGGCCTATTTGCGCCGGCAGACGCGGATCGAGGAGAGGGTGCGTCGTCGCCGGATGCAGCGGATGGCGCGCGCGCGGCTTGGGGTGGAGAACGCTTACGACCGCGAATACGACGTGGTGCCCTCGCGGTTACGGCGCCCCGGTGCGGTGGTTCTGGAGATCGATGACGAGGACCCCATCTTCGAGCACCTGGACAACGCGATGCCGATGCGGACCTTCGGTTGGCCGCGGGACCTGCCGCGCGCGGTCGGCGAATAGCGCTGGGGGTTCGGCGGTTCGCCGCACGGCTGGTAGCCTGCTAGCGATCAGGGGCTATGGCGCAGTTGGTAGCGCGACTCGTTCGCATCGAGTAGGTCAGGGGTTCGAATCCCCTTAGCTCCACCAAGTTTGGGCAGGTCAGAGCACTCTACCCGCATCAAGCTCTGGAAGCCGTCCGCAGAGCGTCCGCAGCAGCTTGGATCGCCACATCCAAACGGTCCCCAACGCCGTCCAAGTCCTCATCGAAGAGATCGGCATAGATGTCGAGCGTCATCGACGCTTTGGCGTGGCCCAGCATCCGTTGAACCGCCTTCACATTCGCTTGTGCGCTTACCGCACAAGGCTTGCGGCTGTGTGACGCAGGTCGTGTGGCGTGATGACAGCGAAGTTCTCATCCGCCGACCGGCACCTTGTGACTGCTGGCCGGAACACCCTGGCACGCCAATTGGAGTTCCGTAGAACGCCGCCGCGCTGGTCGGTGAAGACAAGATCGTCGCGGCCATCCGGTGTGGCGCCGACTCGGTATTGAACCCGGTGCACCCGGCGAGCCCGGTGCCCCCGGTGCGGATAACCCGGATGACCACCAACTGCACCGGGTTAACCGCCTGCACCGGCACCAACATCCGGGTGCGATGCCCGGTGGCGCAACCCACGCGGAACGATCCATCCCAGTCTCAGAACTAACGTTCTTGACTTCTCAAATGTCGCCTCACCGCGGGAGACCACACGCGCCGGGGCAACGGTTCGGTTCCTGTCTCAGGGTGCGAGCCCGACAAAGCCCGGCGGCATGGATGGCGCTGGCGACGGCCCCGCCGGACCGCCACCGCCGCCAGCGGTACCGCCGCCGTTGCCGCCACCGTCGGTGCTCCCACCGCCGCCACTGCCAGCAGCGTCCCCCGGCTGAGGACCAACCGCAGGAGGCTCCACCTGTCGCGGTGGAGGCGGCGGCTGTTTGGGTAGAGGCGGTGGCGCGACTGGCCGGGGTGGTGTCTGGATCTGCGCGCTCGGCGGCGGTGGTGGCGGAACCTGCGGCGGGTCGGGCTGGGTGATATCTCCGGAGGGAATCGCTGCGATCTGCCAAGCCGGCACTGTGCCATGCGCGTCACCGTCGGAGCGGTTTGCTGCGTAGCAACCCGACGCGAAAACACCGCTGTCCATCAAGTGTGGCGTCCATACCGCACCGATCCGCGTCGGTGACGTCTGGTGACCTACCCCTGCCACTGGACCAAGGATGGAGAAGCCGGCGTTGTTGGTTACATACGGATCGTAAAAATGGCTTGGGCAGTAGACTTGAATTGATGTGGCGATGAATCTGACCGCGGTCCTATGGACCCGTGCGGACATTTGGCGGTATTCCGGATTTTGCTCGAACATACCGTTCATCTCTTCGTCTACCACGGCATAGACCGAGGCGCCGCCATCGAGTTCGCTACAAATTTGATGGGCTCGGGCGACGAGAGCAGGCAAGTTATCGAGGGCGGGAATCTGATCTGCTGCGAGCTGCGCCACAAACAGATCTTGCAGATCCTGCTGGCTTGGGCTTGGGTCGGCGCTTGCCGCGCCAGCGCAAATAACTGCGGCGGTCAGCACCATCGAGGCGCTAGCCAGAGCGTGGGCAGGACTGGTGATGCCGGTGCGCACGGCACGATCCCCGTTTCTTCGGTGTCATCTGCTCGGTATCTAATTCAACCCGAGTGACGACGGGACGTCCATAGGTTGTTGGGCCGCCCTGCTCGCACCGGGTTCACCTCGTCGGCGTGGCTGAATCTTAAGGAACCCGAAGCTCTTAAGAGGGCCTACGAACTGGCCGCCGACGCGGACGTGATCGTGGAAAGCTACCGCCCCCACAAGATCGCCAACCTGGGGCTGTCGCCCGAGGAACTGGCCGCGCGCCGCCCGGCATCGTCTACGCCTCCGCGCAGTGCTACAGCTACGACGGACCGTGGGCAGAGCGCGGTGGTTTCGACATGGAAGCGTTGTGCGTCACCGGGTTCACCACCTTAGAGGGCTCCCCGGAACAGCCGAAGTTTCCGCCGACATTCGTGATGAACGATTTCGTTGCCGGCTACCTCGGCGCGGCGGGCATCCAAGCCGCTTTGATCCGCCGGGCCAAGGAGGGCGGCAGCTACCACGTGCGGGTTAACCTGGCCCGCTGCGCGATGTGGTTCAACTCCCTGGGCACCTTCGACACGGACGTCCCGGATACCGGCAAGCAACACCAACTGCTGGCCCCGGACACGATCACGGCCCAAACCCCCAACGGGAAGTACGTCCGATTGGCCCCGCCGGTGCAGTTCACCGAAACCAAGCCCTACTGGCGAGACCCGGTACTGGTGGTGCGCGGGTCAAGCAAGCCGGCATGGACAACCGTCTGAGGCTTCGCAGATCCGTGGGCTAAGCCGCGCACGGTCGGGTTGGCTCAACCAACCCAGCCGCACGGCCACTAGGAGAGCGACGTCTTCAGGCACAGACCGTCCGCAGTGCCCGCAGTAGCTTCGATTAGCCCCGGCGTCCGTCAACGGTGCTAACCTTCTGACCCGCGGTTTACCAGCCCAATCAACGCGACCAAACAGCAACAAACGCCCAAGGCCATCTGGTCCCCGGCAGCGCGCATCGCCGCGTCCAGATTCCCGGCCACATCGTCGAGGTCGTCGTCGAACAGGCGCATTTGACGCCGCGGGGTTGGTAATCGCGGGTGGGGTCCTTCAACAGCGATCCAGCGGCGAAGGGGGCAATCAGGGCGGTTCTTCGATCGTGGATGGTTGGTCGGAGTGCTGGACATAGGCCGCTTCGCGAACCGCGTCGTCGGGTTCCAGGGCCGCGCCCAAGGCGCCTCCGATCATCGCCAAGGAGCTTGTCAGCCACGCTAATTCGAAGTAATCCCGCAGCGAGACCGGATGACCGACGGCGTCGCGGAAAATTGCAGGCAGCACAAACCAGAACGCCGCGATCAACGCCAGCACATACAGTGCGGCATACAGCACGCTCACGCCAATGACGACGGTCACCGTGGTGGCAATGTTGAACAACATGACCTGCTTGCGCACTTCGCGTGAGATTGTGGGTTCCCACAGCTCAGCTCCGATGATCAAGGTGGCTGTGGTGGCGCCGACGGACACGAGCCCCGTTCCGGCGAGCCGTTCCCATCCGAATGCATCCGACAGCCGCCAAATATCCGAGGTCACCAACGCAACGATCCCGACGGCCACCGCGCCGGTCAGCGCACGCGACAATCGCAGCGACAACCGCCATGGCTGGTTCGCTGCCACCATCCCGCCCAAGAGGACCAGATTGCCCGTCAGCACGCGTGCGGTGTAAGCGAAAGCGCCATCGGCCGGATCTGTGCCCAGTTCCCGCACCCGCTCGATGAAGAACCGCCGCGACGGGCTTGCTGCAGCGTCGGCCACGGTGCTGCGTTGCTCGGGCAATCCGATCAGCCGCTCCAGCAGGCGCACAATCGTCTCGCGAATCCGCTGGCGTGTCCCCACCGCACCAACAGCGGGCACCGATATAATCGCCACGTTGTGCACGGGATTGGCGTGGGCGACGACGGGGCGTCGGTGAACGTGCAACGGAAGATCGGTCAGACAGACGACAACGTCCCAGGCGCTGTCGAGGAGCAATCGCCGCGCGGCGCTCACGATTGCAGCGTCGGTCGCCGGTGCCTGCACCAGGGGTCTCTCTACCGCCTCAACGCACCACCGGGCACCGGGTAACCGCCGCTCGAGCTCTTGACTCAAGCCCGCATCAACGAGCTCACGGGCCAGTGAGTAAGCCGCACCTGGATCCCCGACCAGACCCAGTAAGATGTGTGGGTCGTCGGCGTGTGTTGGATCTTGTGCAGGCGCCATCTGTCGATCGTCACATCCACTCGTCCACCGCGCTCGCCCGCGGACCGAAATGTGCGCGTTGACGCGCCGGGTATTCCGGGGAAGTTGCAGCGGACGCGCGCGGTCGTAGTTCGCCGTCGTTGCCGCCATCGCAAGCACTATCGCCGCACTTAGGCCCCAATGCTTGACACGCCAAAGCTGCTGCCGAGGAGACTCAGTGAAATGCGGACATTTTCTCCGTCGTGGGTGGATGGCAGGCCGCCCAGGCTGTTGAGTTGGTGCGTGCGTTACGCATTCAGTTGCTCGAGATGACGCAGCGGCTTAATTGGCTTGAACGACAGATAAATTCGCGTGAACGACGGAATATCACCGGGACGACGCTCGGGCATGTGCCATGCGGTGGTAGCGGCCGCGCTGCGACGCGACGTTCTCGAGGCACAGGCTCACATCGAACGGTTTCAGCGCTAACTTGCGTTAAGCGGATGCGGGCCCCCACGCACGTGGCCTCGCTAGAAGCTTTGTGGCCTGCGGCTGGATGGCGCTGACGCTCGAATGGTGCCGTACCGGATTCCGTCTTAGGATCGACCCGCCGCGTCGCATCTGCTACGCCCATCGGTAGAGGACTTCGCCATGCCTACGCGTGTCAGGCCCGCGTTACCGCTTCGCGCGATTTTCGGCACCGAGAAAGCCCGCTCTTCACTTGTGATCGGTGCGCTCGGCGTCGTGTTCGGAGACCTCGGGACAAGTCCCATCTATACGATCCAGACAATTTTCGATCCCAGCGACCCTCATCCCATACCGATCACGACAGCAAATGTCTATGGGGTCGTATCGGTGATCTTCTGGTCGGTGATGATCATCGTCACGCTCACCTACGTCACCCTGGTGATGCGCGCCGATAACGACGGTGAGGGCGGCATCATGGCCCTCATCACCCTGGTGCGCCGGTTGGGTGTCAACCGGAGTCGTCGCATGGTGGTTACTCTGGCCGCGCTCGGCCTCTTTGGCGCCTCGCTGTTTTTCGGCGACAGCATGATCACTCCAGCCATCTCGGTGATCTCGTCGGTGGAGGGCCTCAAGGTTGTCGAGCCGCGATTCGGTCACTGGGTCGTGCCGATCACCGCGGTGATCATCGTTATTCTCTTCGCTTTTCAGAGCCGCGGCACCGCCGCAATCGGACGCCTGTTCGGGCCGATCATGATCGTGTGGTTCGTCGCGATCGGCGCGTGCGGCGTCGAGGGCATAGCCACGCATCCGGCAATCGTCAAGGCGTTGTCACCCGTATATGCGCTGACGTTCATGGTCACCTACCCAGCCACGGCCTTTTTTTCGCTGGCCGCGGTCGTCCTGGCGGTGACGGGGGCGGAGGCGCTCTACGCGGACATGGGCCACTTCGGCCGGCCGGCAATCACCCGGGCGTGGCTGTTTGTGGTCTTGCCGGCGTGCACGCTCAGTTACTTCGGCCAGGCCGCGCTGCTGTTGGGCAACAACAACGTCACCGATGCGCCCTTCTTCCTGCTCTCACCGGGCTGGGCGCGATTGCCGATGGTGCTGCTGGCGACCGCGGCAACGGTGATCGCCTCCCAGGCGGTGATCACCGGGGCCTACTCGGTAGCGTCGCAGGCCGCTCAGCTCGGCTCCCTGCCCCGGGTGCGGGTCGTTCACACGTCCGAGTCGACGATCGGCCAGATCTACGTGCCCTGGATCAACGGTCTGCTGATGGTTGCGGTCCTCATCCTGGTGTTCGCGTTCCGCAGCTCGGCGGCACTGGCGTTCGCATACGGCATGGCGGTGACCGGGACGATCACCATTACAACCTTGCTCTTTTTCTTCGTCGCCCGCGAACGGTGGAAGACACCCGTGTGGCTGATTGTGACTGGCGCTGCAGCGTTGTTGACGATCGACCTACTGTTCCTGGCGGCCAACCTCACCAAGCTGGTGCACGGAGCCTGGCTACCCCTTCTCATCGCCGCAACGGCTTTCCTCGTGATGACGACCTGGCAGCGGGGCAGCGACCTCGTCACACAAGCGCGGGCCAAAGCGGAGGGACCGCTGCGCGAATTCGTCGATCAGCTGACCCATCATCGCCCACCGCTGGCGCGGACGGCCGGTACAGCGATTTTCCTCAACCGCGGCAAAGAGACCGCGCCGCTGGCAATGCGAGCCAACGTCGAACACAACCACGTGCTACACGAACACTGCGTGATCGTGTCGATCGAGACCGTTCCCGCGCCGCGGGTGCCGGACGAAGCACGACTAGAAGTCGATGACCTGGGTGATTTCCGAGACGGGGTTATCCACGTCAATGCGAAGTTCGGGTATATGGAACAGCCCAACGTCCCGGATGCGCTGCGGCTGCTCGACCCGCGCCAAACCGAAGGCGAAATCGCCCTCGATGACGCCTCTTATTTCCTTTCAAAGCTTGAACTGCGGGCGGGCTCTGCACCGACCATGCCGGCATGGCGCAAGCGCTTGTTCGTCGCCACCTCCTACATCGCCGCGGACGCCGCCGAGTATTTCAACCTGCCCATCGACCGCACGGTGGTCATGGGTGCGCGGATTCAGGTCTAGCGGTCGTCGCCCCGCGGGTGTCGAACCTGTACGACGGCGACAGCTGGCTCCGGATACGGTGAAAGGCCTCGAACTGACATTGACCTTCCTGCGCAGCAAACGCGCGCAAGCCGTCATGCAGCAGCGACGGGAACAATCAGCTTGGGCATGCAAGTCATGTCCCGACGCTGAGGCGGAATTCATCGGCGGTGAACGTTGAACTGCATGCGGCCGGTGGAATCATGGCTCTTGACGCCGTCAAGACCCGAAAACAAAACCGCAGGTAACGAACGGGACTGAATCGTAACGAGACGGAACGAACATGCAGGTAAGCCGGTATTTTGCCTGGTCAAGGCAGGGTTCGAATCCCCTTAGCTCCACAAAGCTTCTCAGCACGTAATCCTTCATTCTTTCGTTAGCTGTCCGGTCGCCATAGAGCGCCGGGGCCGCAGTGGGGCCGCAGCAGCGCGGATTGCTGCATCGAGGTTGGCGCCACTCGAACTTCTGGTTCAGCGAAAAGCCTGGGCCACAGCATATTTCGCCACAAAGTCTGGGGATCGACCCTTACATTCTGCGATCGAGAGATAAGGGTGGTGCAGCACTCGACTGAGGCCGGGAGCGTTGGCCGGCCGCCATCATCGGAAAGCAGGCCGCGCGAGGTCCTTTGCCACACGTACACCCCGTAAGCGGAGGTGACGTCGCCCGGGCTCGCCCATCCCTTGGGAGCGACCCGCGCGCATGGGTAACGCGCCGATGGCCAGCCCACGGGCGCGTCGAGCGCCCGACCGATCTGGGCGGAGGTCAGGACGTTCACCACGTATCAACTCGATGTCGGGGGACCCCGCCTGTCTGCGATCCCGCAGTCCGCTCGCTGGGAGCGCTAATTGTTCAGATCGAACACCGTCGTACCCGTCCCGGTCGGGCTGTAGGACATGTATATCGGGAATTGGTTGAAAACGTAGTTGCCGGTGACGAAGTTGCCCGGCGGGTTCGCTGTGGTGGGAGAGTCGACGTACGTGAGTGGATAGACGGCTTGGTCTGAGCTGACCGTCTGTGTGTACAACGTTTTGTACGTGTTTGTGGCGCTGTCGTAGGCCTCCACCGAGAAGGTGGTTCCCGCCGGCAAGGGGGCTCCGGGCTGGAGGCCGGCTAGGTTCGGAGGGAGGAGGTCTTGCGGAATGTCGCCGCCGTTGCCACCGGTGTCGATGTTGGCCTGAGGAACGGGCTGATAACCGGTGCTCTGACCGTTGTAGTTGACCGCAAGCCGAAGGTCGGGGGTCAACGGCGCGCCGGATACAGACGCGTACGGGGTCAGCGTATTGTCACCGAATCGTGCGTAATGTTGCGGCTGGTCGATAAGCACACCATGGCCCAGTCCACCGGGCAGTTGCTGAACGAACGAAGTCGGGAAGGTTACGGAATTCGGCGGTGTCGTATTCACCGTGTTGGCCCCGGTGCCCAGCACTCCCTGCCACTCGCTTTGGGGTATGGGTGCCCCATTGCCAAGGGTTTCGTTGGTGACGACACCGACGGTCATCGGCTGCGTGACGATCCCGTCTCCGAAGTTCAGCGACGCCGTGTACGCGTTGTAGGTAACGACGGTTTGGCGGGATGGGTCCCCAGCCGGGCCGAAGTCGTAGGTTAGACCGGTGGCGGTGGGGGTCCCCAAGGACGCCAGGTTGACATCCTGGACGGGAATTAGCGTGGAGGTGGAGCCGGTGTCGAGGAGGGCGAGAGATGGCGGCCCACCGTTGACCGAGACCAGCACCTCCGGTTTATTGCCATTCATGATGAGTTGAACTTGAGCTAAATCGCCCTCCGCGCCTGTGGTGCCGGCGTGACCCAGCAAACGCCCGCCTGCTCCGCCGTGGCCGCCGGGCGGAGGGGTCCCGCTACCGGCATAAACCCCGCCTTTACCGCCGCCGCCGCCGTCGCCGATTAGCTGCCCGCCGTGCCCGCCGGTGCCGCCTACCCCGAACGCGCCGCCCTGACCACCGGCGCCACCATGGCCGAACAAGAGCGCCCTACCGCCGGTACCGCCCGGCGCCCACGGACCGCCGATGCCGCCCGTGCCGCCGGGGCCCCACAACATGCCGCCGGTGCCGCCGGTACCACCGATACCGCCGATGGTCAGTTTGCTGGCGGTGGTTGTGAAGGTTCCGCCCTGACCGCCGGCGCCGCCCCTGCCTACCAGCACTGCGTTGCCGCCGGTGCCGCCGGCGCCGCCCACGCCACCCAGACCGCCGGCACCGCCTGTGCCGGAGATCCAGCCTCCGGTCCCGCCCGGACCGCCGGAGGCGCCGAATCCGCCCATTCCGCCGGTGCCGCCTGCGCCGATCAGTCCGGCGGGTCCGCCGGCACCGCCGTTGAATCCGGTGGCCGTGCTCGCGCCGCCATTACCGCCCTTGCCCCACAGAATCCCACCGGCCCCGCCGGGCGTTCCTATCCCTTGGGCGGTAGTTACGCCGTTGAAGCCCTTGCCGATCAGTGGTCGGCCCAGGAAGGTGTCGGTCGGTGTGTTGATCGCCGCCAGAAAATGCTGGCGAGTCTGCATGGGTACCGTCTTGACGATTTCTTCTCGCACGGCGCGCAGCGCACCGGAGGTCATCGTTAACGCGTTGGCGGCCTCGGCGCCCGCATAGGCGCCCATACCGGCGCCCAACGTCTGGACCAGCTGGGTGTGGAACGCCGCGGCTTGCGCGCTCAGCGCCTGATACGCCGAGGCGTGCTCGGAGAAAAGGGCCGCGACAGCCGCCGACACTTCGTCTTCGGCGGCGGCCGTGACTCCGGTCGTTGGCCCGGCCGCGGCCGCGTGGGCTGCGCTGATCTCGGACCCAAGGCTTGAAAGATCCTGAGTCGCATTGATAATCGCGTCGGGGACTGCGATCACGAAGGACACGTCAGCACTCCAATTGGTTGTAGCGAAGTCAGTGAGCGGTCGCTGCCGAATGGCGAACAAAGCGGACAGTAGCAGCGCTCGGCAAGTCCGCAAAGTTTTTTCGGCGATGTTCGATCGCTCACGCGTCGGCGTGCCGCGCGCCGCGGCAGGGGATCGCAAGACCGTAGATGAGTCAGTCTTGTGGTGGCCGCTGACCTTCTACGCCGCTGCGTCGTCGACGGTGTCCTTGACGGCGCCGATCGGACATGGCGCCCTTCTCAGCGCGGGTCATTACGCCGCCGCCAAAACCCTGCGCCGAACCACCGGCACCCATCAACAACTACAACTGACCCCTGCTCACGGGTGAGGAATTTCTGCGAGACGCCTGCGGGCTTTCGATGCGTACCGCCATCGAATTGGTGTGACGCCATCCAGCGGGCAGGTGACCGCTGATCAGATGCGCCTCGCGACGCGGTTCTCAACACCGATCAATCTGTGCTCGGCGTCCTGGTCTAGCTGCTTGATCTCGGACCCCACACCGACCTTCACAAAATATGGGTGGGTGCCTATGGACAGCGCGGCGTTAGCGGCCTCGGTCGCCGCATACGTCCCAGCCCCCGTGCTCAACCGCTGCACAAATTGGTCGTGAAACAGTCCCGCCCGCGCCATCACCGCCTGATACTGCTGCGCGTAGCCGCCGAAGACTTCGGCGATGGCTGCCGACACGTCATCCGTGGCCGCAGGCGCAACTTGTGTCGTCGACACGGTCGCCGCCGCGTTGGCCGACTTGATCGCCGAGCCGATGCCCGTTAAATCCCGTGCTGCGCCAGCCATACCCTCGAACGAACCAACCACAAAAGATGACAACTACGGCTCCTCACTGGGATGTAGAACCGGGGACAAACGTCTGGGCCGAGCACAATTCACCAATGAAACGTGCGTCTAACCACCCGCCTACGGCGATGACAGCGCAAGGTAACCAATTGACGTCGGGGGCCTAAGTTCGCCGAGCAGCTATCAGAACTTCACTCACCTTTTTGCTCTGATTCGTGTCGTCGCGGTCCGCTTCGTTGGCGTCCTCGATGAGGTACACCCCATGGGTCGGGGCGGCCATGTCGGTCACCACGGGCAGGTCGCGGCACACGTGTAGTGCTTCGAGCAGTGCGGCGTAGCCGAGCTGCGGGCTTTTGCACCCGCGGCACCACCGGCTGGAGATGAACTACCAATTCAGGCGAAAATGGGTGGAATCCGGACATCGAACTGCGAGCGATAGCGGACTGAGAAATGACACATGCCGAACAATTCCGCGAAGGCAGGTTCATGGTGACTCGGCACCGCGAAGGCGAGGCGGTGGTGTTACGTGTCAGCGGCGAGTTGGATGTAGTCACGGTTCCCACGCTGGCTACCGACATCGACATCGCGATAAATGACCAACCGGCGATCCTGGTTGTTGATCTGACCGACGTGGCCTTCGTGTCCTCGGCGGCGCTGTCACTACTCATCGAAGCTCACCGACTCGCCGAACCCACCGCCACGTCGATGCGTGTCGCGGCCGACAAAGACGCCGCCATCCGCCCGATGCGCATCACTGGCGTCGACCAGATTCTCGATCTTTATCCTTCGGTCGCCGCGGCGATTTGCGGCCCGCACGCCTGAGCGAAATCGCGCGCCGCCGTATCGCCGGGGAAAGGCTACGCCGGCGGGGTGAAGGCAAACGTTGATGTGCTCACGCGACTTTGGAGCCGGCGCGCCACATCGAGATTGCCGAAATCGAGCGGTTGAAGGCCACCGGAACCGAACGGCTGGCGGCGCTGCTCATCGACATCGATCAGTTCAAGGCGATCAACGACACCTTCGGCCATCCGGCCGGCGACGAGGTCTTGCGTGCAAGTGCGCAGCGGTTGCGGGCGTCGACCAGGGAAGTCGATGCAGTAGGACGGATCGGTGGCGACGAATTTCTGGTCCTTGTGGCCGATGCTCAACCGGATGAGGTGGCGGACATGGCCGAGCGCATTCGAGCCGCGCAGGCCGAGCCCCCCCGTCCGGTTCGGCCCACACTCCATCGCGTTCACGTGCAGCATCGGTTACGCGGTCGGCCCCGCGAGCGAGCCCATCGACATACTCCTCGAACTGGCCGATGACGCTTTGTATCGCGCCAAATCGAAGGGACGCAACCGAGTCGATCCGCCCACGATGGAACCGAGCGACCCGGACTCTCTCCATCCACGAGTCGTACGGCACGCCAAGTGAGTGGAGCCCTTCGGCGGGTAACCGCGACTCCGCTGCCGGGGGCAACATCCGTATTCTCGCTCTGCGGCGCGCGTCTTGTGCAGTGTGTCGCCCAGTCTTACGGGTGGTCGACGACTGAATTGGGTACTGATGCAGGTGTCGGCCCGCGAGGCCGGCCCATGACCATGCGCGCCGCTTCGCCCAAGGCTTCGGATGCGCCGGCGCCCGGGCGGCGCCGATGACGGAGAGGACTTGATGGCGCACCGCGATCGCGAAACCACCGACAAGCTTTTGCAGGAACTCCTGTTGACCTACGGGCCGTGCGGCCAGGAGGACGCGGTTCGTGACGTGTGTGCCCGCGAACTGGAACCCGTGGTCGACGACATGTGGATCGACGACGCCGGGAACCTGATCGGGTATGTGGCCGCGAACGGCCCCGTCGATCACACCGGCCACCGGCACCGCTGGTCCGCGACGGCGGGGCCCAGCTCCGCGACGCGGGTCATGGCGCACATGGACGAACTGTCGATGCTCGTCAAGCGGGTCGAAAACGACGGCACGCTGCTTCTGACTCAGCTCGGCACGATGTATCCGGGAAATTTCGGGCTCGGCCCGGTGGCGGTGCTCGGCGAACATGAGACCCTCACCGCGGTGCTGACCCTGGGCTCCGAGCACACCACCAAGGAGAGCCCGCGCATCTGGCAGACGAAACCGGACGGCGGCGACCAGGCGCTGGATTGGCCGCACGTCTACGTTTTCACCGGGCGCACCGCGGACGAGCTTTCCACCGCGGGCGTGCGCCCGGGCACGCGGGTGTGCATCGACCGGAGCAAGCGGACGTTGGTCGGGTTCGGAGACTACATCGGGTGTTACTTCCTCGACGACCGCGCCGCGGTGACGGCGCTGTTGCGCGCCGCGCGGATCCTGCACGAGAACGGTGAAAGCCCGGCTGAGGACGTCTATTTCGTGCTCACCACCAGCGAGGAGATCGGGGGCGTCGGCGGCTCCTACGCCAGCGCCGCCCTGCCCGGCAGACTCACCCTTGCCCTCGAGGTCGGCCCCACCGAACAGGAGTACGGGACCACCGTCGGCGGCGGTCCCATCGTCGGCTACAGCGACGCCATCTGTGTCTACGACAAGGACGTCGCGGACCGGCTGATGAGGATTGCCACCGACCGGGGACTTTCGCCCCAGGCCGCCGTGCTGGGCGCCTTCGAATCCGACGCCTCACACGCCAAGGCCAGCGGGGTGACTCCCTGTGCGGGATTGCTCTGCTTGCCCACGCTCAGCACGCACGGCTTCGAAGTGATCGCACGCGACGCGATCGATGACATGGCGGAGATCGTTGTGGACTTCGTCCGGCACCCCAGCTGACGCTACCGACATCGTCGGAGCCTCAGAAACCCCTGGCACGCAACGCATTAGGCTGAATGACGCCTCGAGATCAGCCAGGCTTGCCGGCGGCGACGAACTGCAACACGCGCTGCGTCTGTTGTTCGATGTCGACCAGACCGGCCGACGAAAACAACTCCACAAACGTGTGCCGATCGAACATCTTGAGTCCAATCAGCTGAGCGCCACCGGTCAGCACGCGTCGAAGCGGACCCGATTCGCCCGCATAACTGGTGAGGATCGCGATCCGGCCGCCGCGCCGCAGGACGCGCACCATCTCGCGCGCCACCCGGAAAGGCTCGGGCACCAGATACAGCGCCCCGAAGCAGCAGACGGCGTCGAAGGTTTCGTCGGCGAATGGCAAGGTGCGAGCGTCGCCGCGGACATAACAGGTGTGTGGTCCGGCGTTGTCCAGCACGGCGCGCGTGAGCATCGGCTCGGAGATGTCGAAACCCACCGCGAGGCCACCGGGCGCCAGCTGTTTCGCCAGTGGGGCAGTGAAATTGCCGGGACCGCAGGCGACATCGAGCAACCGTTGAGCAGTGTTCAGACGCAGCGCCGACGCCGCGCGCCGCTGTTCGGCCCGTGCGGTGACGCCGCTTGCGGCGTAGAAGGACGTCGGACGCCACAACCGCTCGTACACGGTGGCGACGATGGGGCTGTTCATGGCGCGCTGCGCGAATGTCGGGACCGGCGAACTGGTCGATTCGCCCAGCACGTCGAGGAATCCGTGGCGCAGCACGGCGGTCTGGTCGAGCAGATCTCGGGTCAGTTCGACGGGGTCCTGGTTCATGGGGCTGCAATTCTGGCGGCAATCACTGAGCAGCGTGCGCTGCAGTCGCAACTTTCAGGGTAGTGGCCTCAGGTGGGTTGTCGGACCGTGGTGCGCCCGCTTGCCTCGGCCGGAACATAGCTCATAACCTGGGCACGTCCGACTGCACAGGAGCGTCCGGCCTGGCGCAGTAGGTGCAATACGATCGGCGGGGCATCGCAGTGGCCGAACTGACCGGCGCGCGCGCAGAAGAGCTCGCGACGATGGATGTCTTCGAGGGCTGCAGCATCGAGGACCTGGTGCCTTTGGCGGCCCGTCTCCACCCGCTGCGCGCCGTCGCCGGCCAGACCCTGATGCAGCAGGGCGAGCAGGCGGTGTCCTTCCTGCTCATCTCATCGGGTACGGCCGAAGTCAAGCACGTCGCGCGCGACGGGACGGTCGCGCTCGGGCAGGTGGCTGCCGGGACGATCGTGGGAGAAATCGCACTCCTGCGAGACGCGCCGCGGATCGCGACCGTGACGGCGGCCGAATCGCTCGCGGGCTGGATCGGCGACACCGACGCCTTCGCCCGGTTGGTGCACGTCCCCGGCGTCCTGCCGCGCCTGCTGCGCACCGTCCGGCAGCGTTTGGCCGGGTTCATCGAGCCCATCCCGATAAGGGTCCGCGACGGAACACGCCTGACGCTGCGTCCTGTCCTTCCGGGCGATGACGAGCGGACCATGCACGGTCACATCAGATTCTCCAGCGAGACGCTTTATCGGCGCTTCATGACGGCTCGCCTTCCCAGTCCCGCGCTGCTGCACTACCTCTCGGAGGTCGATTACGTCGATCACTTCGTCTGGGTGGCGACCGACGGGACGGACCCGGTGGCCGACGCACGGTTCGTCCGTGACCAGAGCGATCCGAGACTTGCCGAAATCGCGTTCACCGTCGCCGATGCCTATCAGGGGCGGGGAATCGGCAGCTTTCTGATCGGCGCGCTGTCGATAGCCGCCCAGGTGGACGGAGTCGAAAGATTCTCCGCGCGAATGCTTTCCGAGAATGTGCCGATGCGCGCGATCATGGACCACTACGGTGCGGTCTGGCAGCGCGAGGACATCGGCGTCATCACCACCGTCATCGACGTGCCGCGCCGCCAGGTTTTCGGTCGTGAGACGGCCGATCGGATCAAGCGCGTCGCCCGGCAGGTCATCGAAGCGGTGGGGTAAAGGGCATGCGTCCGTTGCTGATTGGCACGGTGGCAATTTCCGTGTTCACACTGGTGATCGCTTCATGCGCGCACTCTCGCGCGCCCGCGCCTTCGGCGACGCCCACGAAATCACCAGCGGTTGCCCACACTGTGGTCAATCCCGCAAGCATCAAGCGGGTCGTCGGCGACCTGCCGCCCCACTACGAGGTGAGCACAAACATTCCCGCCATTGCCTCACCCCCGGTGATCTGGGGCGTGAAACCCGATGGAACGACCAAACCGCCGCAATGCGCCGCGCTCGCCGATCCCGGTAGCGGACGTGACCACACCGCTCAGGGCGTGTCCGGGTCCGGCGCCGGCGGCATCGTCGACGCGGTGGTGGTGACTTTGCCGGGCCCGGTGGAACTCGACCGCAACGACTTTGCCGGATGCGGTCGGTGGACCATGACCGACGCGCACACCACGGCCGTCGTTCGACTCATCGACGCCCCGCATATCGACGGAGCCGAAACCCTCGGCATGGTGGTCGACACCAAGTCGTCCGTCGAATCGGGTACCGAAATCGATTCGCGCGTATACACTTTCACGGCCTACCTGGGAAGCTACTACGCGTTCACCACCCTGACCGCCGACCCCGGTTCGGCACTGCCCGGGCTGCCGCCGCAATTCGCCGCCGATCTGCTGGTCAAAACGGTCTCCGCGTTGCGCAGTTGAGCCCCCGCTCTTGGGTAGATTGGCCACGATGTTGAAGGTGTTGCTCGCTAGCGCATCCGTGTGCGTGCTCGCCGGCTGCTCGGCTGGGACGGATCCCGCTTCGGCGAAGGCCGACATCAACAAGGTCGCCGAGGTTAAGTCGAGCTTCGGGCCGGAGTTCAACGTGACCGACGTCTCCGAAAGGGCGATCGACCCCCAACTGCTATCGGCCCACAAGCTGCCGGACGGCCTCACCTTCGACCCCGCCAACTGCGCCAAAATTGCCATGGGGCCGGAAATGCCGCCCGATTTGCAGGGCAATATGGCGGCGGTGTCCGCCGAGGGCAAGGGCAACCGGTTTGTGGTCATCGCCGTGGAGACCTCGAAAGCCCTGCCGGTCAACGACCCGGGCAAGGACTGCAGCAGGGTGGGATTCACGGGTGCCCAGCTGCGGGGCGGCATCGAGGTCATCGATGCGCCGCACATCGACGGCGCCCGCACGAACGGCGTGCACCGGGTCCTGCAGGCGGTGGTGGCCGGCGGACCCCGCACCGGCGAGCTCTACGACTATTCGGCGCAATTCGGCGATTACCAGGTGATCGTCATCGCCAATCCGCTGGTGATCCCGGGCCAGCCGGTCACCGCGGTCGACATCCAGCGTGCCCGCGACCTACTAGTCAAGGCCGTGGCGGCGGTCCGGAGCTAGCGCGACGACGGCGAGCGCCGGGACGGCGCGAGTAAGGAGTCGCGCCATCAGACCTAGCGCGACGACGGCGAGCGCGGGGACGGCGCGAGTAAGGAGTCGCGCCATCAGGGCTAGCGCACGTCGCGGGGCCGGAACTGGATGCTGACGCGCGGACCCGTGGGAGCCGACGTCTTCGGGACCGAGTGCTCCCACGTCCGTTGGCACGATCCGCCCATCACCAGCAGATCGCCGTGTGCCTGCGGCAGCCGCAACGAGGACCCGCCGCCACGCGGTCGCAGCGCAAAGGTTCTGGTGGCGCCGAGGCTGACGATCGCCACCATGGTGTCCTGCGAGCTACTGCGACCGATGGTGTCGCCGTGCCAAGCGACGCTGTCGGACCCGTCGCGATAACAGCACAATCCCACCGTCGTGAAGGGCTCCCCGAGTTCGCCGGCGTAGATGTCGTTGAGCCGTCGGCGCAGCCGCGCCAGCATCGGATGCGGCGGATCTTCGACCGTCAGGTCGTGAAAGCTGACCAGCCTCGGGACGTCGACCACGCGGTCGTACATGTGCCGGCGCTCGGCCCGCCAGGGCACCGTCGAGAGCAGCGCGTCGAGCAGGCCGTCGGCGTCGGTCAGCCAGCCGGCGCGGATCTCGATGAACGCGCCGTCACCGAGTTCCCTGCGCTCGGTGTGCTCGAAGAGTGATCCCTGCACCGCGATCCCCACGCCCGCAGTTTATCGCACAACAGTTCGATGAGGAGGGGACCGGCCGGTCGAGCGGCTACCGTTTAGTTGTGGGCTTTAATGGAGGCTCAGTGGAGTTGGGCACCAATTCCGAGGTGGGCGCGCTGCGTATCGCCATCCTGCACCGCCCCGGCGACGAACTGGCTCGACTGAATCCGCGCAACAACGACCAACTCTTGTTCGACGGGTTGCCGTGGGTCGCGCGTGCTCAGGAGGAGCACGACGAGTTCGCGGAGCTGCTGCGCTCCCGCGGCGTCGAGGTGCTGCTGCTGTCCGACCTGCTGACCGAATCGCTGCGCCACAGCGGGGCCGCCCGCATGCAGGGGGTCGCGTCCGCGGTCGACGCGCGTCGCCTCGGAATGCCGCTGGCGCAAGAGGTCTCGGCCTACCTGCGCGGTCTGGACCCGGTCAGACTGGCCAACGTCCTGATGGCCGGCATGACGTTCAACGAGCTGCCGTCGGCCACCCGCACAGCCGGGTCGTTGGTGCTTCGCATGCACCACGGCGGAGATTTCGTCATCGACCCATTGCCCAATCTGGTCTTCACCCGTGACTCGTCGGTATGGATCGGGCCGCGGGTGGTGATCCCTACCCTGGCGCTGCGGGCCCGGGTACGCGAGGCGTCGTTGACCGATCTCATTTATGCCCATCACCCGCGGTTCACCGGCGTGCGGCGCGCATACGAGTCGCGCACCGCTCCAGTCGAGGGTGGGGACGTGCTTTTGCTCGCGCCGGGCGTGATTGCGGTCGGCGTGGGGGAGCGGACGACGCCGGCGGGTGCGGAGGCGCTGGCGCGCAGCCTTTTCGATGACGGCCTTGCCGACACGCTGCTCGCCGTGCCGATCGCCCAGCGGCGCGCTCAGATGCATCTCGACACGGTGTGCACGATGGTCGATACCGATTCCTTGGTGATGTACGCGAACATCGTCGACACGCTCTCCGCGTTCACGATCCGGCGCACGCCCGATGGCGTGGACATCGGCGACGAGGCCCCGTTTCTCGAGGCCGCGGCAGCCGCGATGGGGGTCGACAAGCTGCGGGTGATCGACACGGGCTCCGACCCCGACATCGCCGAACGCGAGCAGTGGGACGACGGCAACAACACGTTGGCCCTCGCGCCCGGCGTCGTCGTCGCCTATGAGCGCAACGTGCAGACCAACGCCCGCCTGCGAGAGGCGGGCATCGAAGTGCTGACCATCGACGGGTCGGAACTGGGCACCGGCCGCGGCGGCCCCCGTTGCATGACCTGTCCCGTCGCCCGCGACGCCCTCTAGCGCTGTCCACCGAGATTCCCGCCATGGTCATGGTCGACGCGCGATGCACAGCCTTGACGGCAATCTCGATGGGCCCCGGTGCTACCGCCAGCTCGGCAACCAGATCTCCATGTTCCAGGTCTGTTGGGAGATTGCCAGACCGGTGAGCACCGGGACCAGCCACGCGAAGTTCGTCACCACCAACGCGACGTAAAAGCTCACGGCGATCAACCCCAGCGTGCGTCGCTCGGAACCTTGATGCTTGCGGGCATGCAGAATGTCGCCGCAGATCAGCGCGATGGCCATGACCAGGAACGGCGCCATCGTCGCCGCGTAGAAGAAGTACATCTGCCGGTCGATGTCGGCGAACCAGGGCAGCCAGCCGGCGCAGTAGCCGGTCAAGACCGCGGCGTAGCGCCAGTCGCGCCGAACCAGCGTCCGCCATAAGGCGTACAGCAGGACCGGCACGGCCAGCCACCACATGGCGGGGGTGCCCACCAGCATCTCGGCCCTGACGCACGACTGTGCGCCGCAACCGGGAACGTTCTGTTGGTCGATGGCGTACAGCACCGGCCGCAAGGACATCGGCCAGCTCCACGGTTTGGATTCCCACGGGTGGTAGTTGCCGGCCGAATTCGTCAGGCCCGCATGGAATTCGAAGGCCTTCGCCGTGTAGTGCCACAGCGACCTGATGGCGTCGGGGAGCGGCACAACTGAGTGGGGACCAATCGACTGGCCCACCTCGTGGCGGTCGATCGCCGTCTCGGAGGCGAACCACGGCGCATAGCTGGCCAGGTAGACCGCAAACGGGATGAGCACCAGCGCATACCCGGTGGGGACCACGTCACGGCGCAAAACTCCCCGCCAAGGGCTTCTCACCTGGTACTGACGCCGTGCCGCCACGTCGAACGCCAGCGACATCGCGCCGAAGAACACCACGAAGTACAGTCCCGACCACTTTGTGCCGCACGCCAACCCGAGAAGAACGCCCGACAAGAAGCGCCACCAGCGAACACCCAGGCGCGGACCCCACACGGTTTCGGCGCTGCGGCCCTCCATCAGAGCGACGTGCATGCGGCGGCGCACCTCGTCCCGGTCGACGATCAGCGCGCCGAACGCCGCGACCACGAAGAAGGTGAGCAGGCCGTCGAGCAAGGCGGTGCGCGCGGTGACAAAGCTCACGCCGTCGCAGATGACCAAGACCCCGGCGATGGCGCCGACCAGGGTCGACCGGCTGACCCGCCGGATTATCCGCATCACCAGCACCACCATCACCACGCCGAGCAATGCGCCGGTGAACCGCCAGCCCACCCCGTTGTAACCGAAGAGCGCCTCGCCGATGGCGATCAGTTGCTTGCCGACCGGCGGATGCACGACGAGGCCGTAGCCGGGGTTGTCTTCCACCCCATGGTTGTGCAGCACCTGCCAGGCCTGGGGTGCGTAGTGCTTCTCGTCGAAGACGGGCGTGCCCGCGTCGGTGGGCGAGCCCAGGTAGAAGAACCGGGTCACCGCTGCCAGCACCGCGATCACTCCGGTTGCGACCCACCCGCGGACGTGGTCGGTCGGACCGAAATCCGCGACCGGAACCAGCGGTCCGGGGCTCACGACGGGGACGACGCGCTCGACGCGGTTTTCCGGTTCGACGGAGCTCTCGCGGGGCGGGGCGGTCATCACGTCGATCGTAGGCTGTCCGTCATGACCTCTGGTCGCCTACTGCTTGGCGCGACCCCGCTGGGGCAGCCGTCGGACGCCTCTCCGCGCCTGATCGACGCGCTGTCTCGGGCCGATGTCGTGGCGGCGGAGGACACCCGTCGGCTGCGCATCCTGGCCAAGGCGCTCGACGCACCCATCAACGGCCGAGTGGTCAGCCTGTACGACCGAGTCGAGGCCGCGCGCGTGCCCTCCCTGGTCGATGCGATCGGGGCCGGCGCGACGGTGCTGCTGGTCAGCGACGCGGGCATGCCGTTGATCAGCGACCCCGGCTACCGGTTGGTCGCGGCCTGCGTCGATGCCGGCGTTTCGGTGTCGTGTCTGCCCGGGCCGTCCGCCGTGACGACCGCGCTGGCGGTGTCCGGTCTGCCGTCGGACAGGTTCTGCTTCGAGGGGTTCGCTCCGCGCAAGAAATCGGCACGCCGAACATGGTTGGGCTCCCTGGTCGACGAGGCTCGCACGTGCGTGTTCTTCGAATCACCGCGCCGGTTGCCCGCGTGCCTGCGCGACGCGGTGGAGCAGCTCGGGGGTGCCCGCCGGGCGGTGGTCTGCCGGGAGCTGACCAAGGTGCACGAGGAGGTCGTGCGCGGGTCGCTCGAGGAGCTGGCGACGTGGGCGGCCGACGGTGTGCTCGGCGAGATCACCGTCGTGCTCGAGGGCGCGACCCCGCGCACCGATATGGCATCGCTGCTGGCCCAGGTCGACGAGCTGGTCGCGGCGGGGGTGCGGGTCAAGGACGCGTGCAGCGAGGTCGCCGCGACCCATCCGGATGTGCGCTCGCGCCAGCTGTACGACGCGATTCTGCGATCACGCCAGAGCGATTAGGCGCCCTTCATTCGTCAGGGTATGCACAACCCGATTGGACCGAGGTGCGGGCCGATGCACCGCGGCTTGAGTAAGGTCAGCGGACCCGGCAGGTGCGGCAGGGCTTGCCCGGGGTGCGCGAACCATCCCGGCAACTTGGGTGCCCCCGGCAGGGCCTGCCGCGGGTGCGCGAACCATCCCGGTGCGGCCGGCAGCGCTTGCGCGGGGTGCGCCAGCCATCCCGGTGCGGCGGGTGGCGGTGGCAAACCAGCCCGTAGAGCCGCCAGATTGGGAGGTGCCGCCGGCAGCCTCGACAAAGCCGCTGGGCCCGGCAACCTCGGCAAAGATGCGCCCGGCGCCGCCGCTGCCACGGGAGCCCGCAGCAAACCCGCTGTCGGTGAGGCCGCTGAGACCGGCAGGCCAGGCAGCGAGGATGCCGATGGAGGGCTCACCGTCGGGATGTTTGCCGTCACCGTCGGAATCGTTGTGGCCGCCGCCGCCGGAATGGTCGTCGTCGCACCCGGGATGGCCGCCACCGCTGCGGGAACCGCCGCCGCGGTGGCTGCAGGGCGCAGCTGGGAACTCAATTTGGTAAGGCCGGGGATCGAGGGGGCAGTGATCCCGGGAATCGAGCTGAGATTGCCACTAGAGATCTGGTTGAGACCGGGGACCTGGGAGACAATCCCGTTAATGGCGGTAGTCCCGGGGAGGTTGCCGAAGTTCAGTCCCGGTGCTTTGACGTTGTTCGGCAACAAGCCCGCGGCCTGCAGGTAGAAAAGCGAAAGAGAGGTACTTGACGCAACGCCGGCAACACCTCCCGCCAGCCCAACGAGGGAGGTTGGCACCCCGATGACGGTGCCCCAGACCGACTGGACCGCCTGCGCGTCGGCCGGTATGGAAGTCAGGCCGGCCATGCCCGGCACCGAGCCGGCCAACGGGTCACCGTCAGGTGCGGGCACTCCGCCAAGACCGGGGCTTCCGGGGGCCGAGCCGCCCGGCGAAGCTGCCCCCGCGGGCGCCATGTGGGCGCCCGATGATCCCGAGTTCTGCGCAGGTGCGACCATGTTGGCCGCGGGCGAAGACGGTGTACGCTGCGCCGCGGGCGCCGCTGAAGCCGGCCCCCCCGGCGGCGACTGCGGCATGAGGACCGACCCCGCGTTGGCGCATCCGTTGACGCATGTGCCTCCGCCCGGGGACGGCGGCGCATTGCTGACCGAGGTCAGCGGCGTGACCGCCAGCGTCCCGCCCACCAGGGCAGACGCCGCGGCGCCGAGTAGAGCGACTCTCATGACCTAAACCTCTCCAGACCTCTCCGACCCTGCGACCCTACGACCCTTCGACCCTGCGACCCTGCGACTGTCCAGCCGTCGGCTCGCTATCGGCGCGATGTCTGAATCTTATGCGCAGCCGGCCGCGGGCGGGCGTTATCCCCAACATTCATATCCGGCGCACCGGCATGTCAGCTAACCGACCGACGCGGCGGCCGCGACGCGCGGCGAGCGGACGATCGGGGCCGCCTTGTGGAGGCACTCCTCCCATTCGGCGTCGGGATCGGAGTCAGCGGTGATTCCGCCGCCGACGCCCAGCACGGCGCTGCCGCCGGCGGGAAACTCGACCGTGCGGATCGCGACGTTCAGCTCACAGCCCGCGACGGGTGATGCCAAACCAATCGTGCCGCAATACACTCCACGACGGCTGGCCTCCCATTGTGAAATAAGTTGGCGTGCACGATGTTTGGGCGTTCCGGTGACTGAGGCGGGCGGGAAGGCGGCGTCCAGCAGCGCCGAGGCGGGCAGCTCGACGGGGACCTGCGCCGACACCGTGGACACCAGGTGCCATACGCCCGGCGCGGGCCGCACGACCAAGAGCTCCGGCACGGTGACGGTGCCGACGGTCGCCACCCGGCCGAGGTCGTTGCGAACCAGGTCCACGATCATGATGTTCTCGGCTACTTCTTTGGCCGACGACCGCAGCGCGGACGGCCAGGCATCCAGCGGCAAGGTGCCCTTGATCGGGCTGGACGTCACGACCGTTCCGCGGCGCCGCAGGAAGAGTTCCGGAGACAGCGACGCCACCGCTCCCCACGGGCCTTCGAGATAGGCCGCCCGGGCCGGAGACGTGCGTGCGACGCCGTCGATGAAGAAGTCCAAGGGGGCGCCGCTGAGGGTCCCGCTGAACTGTGTGCACACGCATGCTTGGTAGACCTCGCCGGCGCCGATCGCCTCCAGGCACGCTAGTACCCCGTCACGGTGAGCCGCGCGGTCGGCGGGACCCCAGGCGATGTCGCAAGCGCGTGCAACTGGCGGCGCCTCGGCGAGCGCGGCCGCCAACCAGCCCGGCATGGGCGCACCCGAGAGGCTGTCATACCACCACCGGCCCTCGCGGTCTTGCCGCAGGACGCAGTCCGTCCAACCGCCCGCGGCTTCCGGAATCCGGTTCGGGCGCCCGTCGGCAGCGGGATCGGGATAGCACCGATAGCCGAGCCAGCCACCGCCGACGACTCGGCTGCTCGGCGCCTGCGGCCCCGGGGGGATTGCGAACGCATCGTTTGCGTCCACGGGCTGCACCGAGAGGCTCGGGGCGATGATCGCGAGCGCCCCGAACCACTCGCCGGTCAGTGCGGCGGGCGGCGGCAATCCAAGGCGTGCGGTGGCGTTGCCGACGGCGCCCAGCACGCAAGGTGCGGCCCCGAGGTCACCCAGCCGGTCGATCCGCACCGCCCTAGCTTGACAGAGTTCGTACTGCCGTGTTCCTGGCGTACGCGGTCCGTACGTCTAGCCGCGGCTGATGGGCCGGGCAGTCGCCAGGGCCGCCAGCTTGTCGGGGTTGCGCATCACGTAGAAGTTGGTGATCTTGTCGTCCGCGATCTCCAGCGTGATCACCCCCTCGAGCTGTTCGCCGAGGTACAGCAGCACCGCCGGAGCGCTGTTGCAGGTCACCATTTCGACGCGCAGAGCGGCCCCGGCTCTGCGGACCAGCCCGGTGATTGCCCTGGCGACGCGCTCGGCGCCCACAACGGGTCTGCGGGCGGCGCTCACGAAGCCGCCGCTGTCGGCCGTCCAGGTGGCGTCCGGGGCCAGCATCGTCATCAGCGCCTCCACGTCGCCGGTGGCCGCCGTGGCCAAGAACTGAGCGGTGATTTCCGCGTTGCGTTCCGGGTTGACCGCGTCGAAACGCTTACGCCGCGCCCGTACGTGTTCGCGGGCCCGGTGCGCAATCTGCCGCACGGTCGCCGCCGGTTTGCCCACCGCCTCCGCGATTTCGCCGTAGTCGAAACCGAACACCTCTCTGAGCACGAAAACCGCCCGTTCGTCGGGACCGAGTGTTTCGAGCAGAACCAGCATCGCCATCGAAACCGATTCGGCTAGAACGACATCCGACGACGGGTCGCGATCGTCGAGCAGCAGCGGCTCGGGCAGCCATGGCCCCACGTACTCCTCGCGGCGGCGGGCGTCCGCCCGCAGCGCGTTGAGCGCCTGGCGGGTGACCAGCTGCGCCAGATACGACTTCGTGTCGCGCACGCCCGCCAAGTCGACGGCGGCCCACCGCAGATAGCTGTCCTGCAACACGTCATCGGCCTCGGTTGCCGAGCCGAGGATTTCGTACGCGATGGTGAACAGCAACGGCCGCAGCAGCGTGAACCGCTCGGCGTGCTCCCAGTCGTCCGACGTCATCCGTCCCGGGGTCCGTCCTGGGTTCTGTCCTGGGGTCATGGCAGCGCGACCTGCTGGTCGATCGGCGACTGCGCTGGCCGTGCGCCCCCTTTGAGCCAGAAGTACGAACCGGGCTTGGCCGCCTCTCGCCGGATGCTCCATAGCGTGCCCTTGCAGACCGCTTCCTTGATGGCAGCCGCGAACCGGCCCCCGATGGCGACATTGACGGGGGTGTCATCGGTGCGGGCGAGCTGAAGGGCGGCGTGCGAGCGGCCCAGGCTGATGCACTGTCCGACGAAAGCCTGGTTCAGCGCGGCGGGCTCTCTGCCAGCGATGCGGCTGAGCACCGTGTTGGCGGCCTGGGCGCCCAGCGGGCCGGCCGCTTGGCAGCTCATCCGCAACGGGTGTCCCGACGGTGCGGCGGCGTCGCCCGCTGCGACGATGCGCTGGTCGTCGATGCTGGTCAGCGTTTCGTCGGTGAGCAGCCGCCCCAGGTCGTCGGTGCGAAGCCCGCTGCGCGCGGCCAGATCCGGCACACCGAACCCCGCCGTCCATATCGTCGCCGCGCTCGGCAGGACGGCGCCGTCACTGAGCACCACCGCGTCCCAGCGCACCTCGGTGGCGGCGACCGATTGCAACACGTCGACTTCAAGGCTGCGCAGTTGCTTGGCCACCGAACGCCGGCCGCGTTCGCTCAGCGACGGGCCAAGGATTCCGCCGCAGACCAGGCTGACCCGACGTCCCTGCTCGGCGAGCTCGGAAGCGGTTTCGATACCCGTCAGCCCGCCACCGACCACGGTGATGGGCGCGGACGACGGCAAGTCCGCGAGCGCATAGCGCAGCCGTTGCGCGCTCTCGAAATCCGCTATCTCATAGGCGAATTCGGCCGCGCCGGGCACGGTCAGCGGCGTGCCGCCGGTACTACCGACGGCATAGATGAGGTAGTCGTAGTCCAGCTCCGCGCCCGTTTGCAGCACCACCGCGCGGCGGGAGGTCTCGATGCGTTCGACGGTGTCGACGATCAGCCGGATGCCATCCGCGAGCAGCGTGCCGTAGTCAGCCGTCGCGCCGGCGGTGTCGGCGACCAGCTGGTGCAGGCGGATCCGCTCGACGAAGGCCGGACGCGGATTGATCAGGCTGACGTCGACGTCGACGCGCTGCCGCAAACGGTTGGCGGCCAGGGTTCCGGCGTATCCGCCGCCGGCGACGACGACATGAGTTCTCGGGGTGGCCATCTCCGTCATAGCTGTCTCCTAATCTCACGGGGTTTGTGCCCCTGAGACACCGCAGGAGGGCCCGGCGTGACAGCCGGCGCGGCCATTGTGAGCCGTTTCACTGCGGACCGACGATGGCGCCCAGTATGTGGCGTGGCGCGAGGGCCGCTCATGTTACGCTTCATTAACCGTTCGTGCTGTTCCCGAGCGGATGTCGCAACCTATGAGGCCTCGTCAACCCGCGACCGCATGCATTGCGAGAAGGTCAACCACCAGCCGGGAAATGCGCCCCATACCGGAGGAGCCCGTGCCGCGCAGCCTCGTCACCTCCGTCGCCACTCAGCTGATGCGGGCCACCGCTTCCACCGCGACCCAGGTGAGTGAACAGGTGCTCGCGCAACTGGTCGAGAAGTTCGATTTGGACGCCGCTTTCCTGCGCCACCACGACCACAGCATGCGGGCCTCGGTTTTGGTTGCCGAGTGGCCGCCGCGCACCGACGTTCCGGACCCCGATCCCATGGCCGTCGTGCACTTCACCAGCGCCGACCCCGTCCTGGCCCAGTGCGAACACGGCAAGAAACCGGTCGTGATTCAGCCGGAGCCGACCAATCGCGCTTTGCAGCGCTGGTTCGGGGGCACCAAGCCGGCCCCCGCGTCCGCGGTTGCCGCCGCTCCACTCGTCTCGGGCGAGACGACCACCGGGGTGCTGGGGATGGTCAAGCACGGCGCACGGAAGTGGAAACAGGACGAGATCAATACGCTGGAAGCCGTCGCCGCTCTCTTCGCACAGCTGCAGGGCCGCATCGCGGCCGAGGAAAAACTTCGTTACCTTGCCGAGCACGACGATCTGACCGGCCTCTACAACCGCCGGGCGCTGGTCGCGCACCTTGCCGAACGGCTCGCCGCGGGAAGCCCGGGACCCGTCGCGGTCCTGTATCTCGACCTGGATCGGCTCAAGCCCATCAACGATTACCTGGGCCATACGGCGGGTGACTGGTTCATCAGGGTTTTCGCGCAACGCATTCGGACCTGCGTGGGCGATCAGAGCATGATCGCGCGGCTAGGGGGCGACGAGTTCGTCGTCATTCCTGACACGCCGATGTCAACGGCGACGGCGGAGTCGTTCGCTCGCCGACTGGGGGCGATGCTGCGCGAGCGGTTGGCCATCGGCGGCCACATGATTACCCGCACCGTCAGCATCGGCCTCGCAGTGGGCATCCCGGGGCGGGACAACAGCACCGATCTATTGCGCCGCGCCGACGAGGCCGTGCTGACGGCCAAGCGCGGCGGCGGGAACCAAGTTGCGTTGTCCACCGACGACATGGCGTTGCAAAGCGCCTTCCGCAACGACATCGAGCTGCACCTGCAGGGTGATATCGACAACGAAGCGTTGCTGCTGCACTATCTGCCCGAGGTCGACCTGAGGACCGGTGCCATCGTGGCGGCCGAGGCACTGGTCCGCTGGCGGCATCCGATCTGGGGTCTGCTGTTGCCGGATTCCTTTATCGGGGTAGCCGAATCGAGTAACCTGGCCGGAACACTGGGCCGGTGGGTGATGCGAACCGCATGCGCCGAATTCAGCCGGTGGCGCGCAAAAGGGGTGGGGCAGAGCGCCATCTTGCGCATCAACGTATCGCCCGTGCAGCTCATCACGCGCGGTTTCGTTCGCAGCGTCGCCGAAACCATCGAGGAGTTCGGCATCGACGGCGGCTCGGTATGCCTGGAGATCACCGAGCGGGCCGTGGTTCATGACATCGAGACGACGCGCAAAACCCTCGCGGACCTCAAGGAGGTCGGGGTTCAGATCGCCATCGATGACTTCGGCACGGGCTATGCCGTGCTGTCACACCTGAAGTCCCTGCCCGTCGACATGCTCAAGATCGATACCGGATTCGTGCGCGACTTGGGCAACAGCGCCGGCGACCTGGCCATCGTCCGGGCGATCATCGGGCTTGCTGAGGCCTTCGGCCTCCAACTGGTCGCCGAGGGAGTCGAGACACCGGCTGCTGCAATGACTTTGATGCAGCACGGCTGCTACCGTGCGCAGGGATTCTTGTTGTCCCGGCCCGTCCCGGGCAGTGTGATGGAAGCGTTGCTGGCCGCGCGCTGGTTGCCGATGGAGTTCCTTGCCGATCGCGACGCCCTATCGTTAGGCGCGATCTAACCCCGGTGACGATGTTTCGCTTATCGAAAAGGGGTGTGTGCCCCTTGGTGTCGACTCTGTTGTGCGTGGCGCTGGTGTCAAACGGATGTGGTGGCCATGCCAACTCGGGGCCGCTGTCCGCCATGGTCTTCCCGGCCATACCACCTGCGGTTCAGGAGATCTCCAACCCGCTGCGGGGCCAGTACGAGAAGCTGTTGAATCCCCTTTTCCCGCAGGGCAATCCGGCCCAACAGCGTTATGCGGCATGGCCGGCGTCATATGACGCCAGCATGCGTGTCTCGTGGCGACAGTTGCAGCCCACCGATCCTCGAACCCTGCCGCCCAACGCTCCCGACGATCGCAAATTCGATTTCAGCTTGATCGATGACGCTCTGACGAAACTCGGGAACCGCAACATGCGGTTGATCCTCGGCGTGTATGCCTACAAGTCCTGCTGCAACGATTCCTATCCAGACAACAGGGATATCGCGATTCCCGAGTGGATGCGGCCTGCTGCCACCGACTTTCCTGCGCAGCCGAACAGCCCCACGCCCGGGGTCACGCACGTGGTGCCGAACTGGAACGACCCAGGTTACCTCGAAGCGTTCGGGCAACTGCTCGCCGCGCTCGGTCGTCGATACGACGGCGACGAACGGCTCAGCGTTTTTGAGTTCTCGGGCTACGGCGATTTTGGTGAGAACTCCCTCGCCTATTTGCGTGACGCGTTGGGCGCTCCGGGCGCGGCGGCCGACGACAGCCGGCAGGCTTTGGGGTACTACAGCCAGTTCCGAGATCAAAGCATCACCGCGGCCTCCATCCGGCAGCTCGTCGCGGCGAATGTAAGTGCTTTCCCCCATACGCAATTGGTGGTCGCACCGCAGAACCCGGAGATCGTCCGCGTGCTGTTCGCCGACGACGTGACCAAGAAGCTTTCCGCGCCGGTGGGCATCCGGTCGGACTGTCTTGGCGTGCGTAGCCCGTTGCCGGAATGGGCCGAATCCAGCTCTTCTCATTACGTGCAGATCAACGACGTGGTCGTCAACGCGATCAAACAGCGACTGGCCTCGGCACCGGTGATCACCGAATGGTGCCGGCTGCCAGATGGGGCCGATCGCCGGTCCTACTACGAAAAGGCCCTGCATGATGTTGTCAGGTACCACGTTTCGATGACGTCGAGCGGCGACTTCCCGGATCGCGACTCGACGTCGGCGATGGATTCCACGCTGTATCTCTTGTGGGCACAAACCAATACCTCTGCCGGCTACCGGTATTCGGTCGAAGCGCGTCAGGATTCGCAGTCGCTGCGGGACAAGGTGGCGACCATCTCCGTCGTGTGGACCAACTACGGCTCAGCGGCGGCTACCGAGCAATGGTCCGCAGGATACAAGCTGGTGGACTTCTCGGGGGCGGTGATTCGGAGCCTTCCGGCGACGTTGGACCTCAAGACGCTCGTGCACGACGACTCAAGCCAGTCACGTGAGGAGGCGGTCCCGGCCTCGGCGACAGACTCGGTTCGCATTGACCTGACGGGCTTGGTCCCGGGCCACTACACCCTGCGCGCTTCGGTGGACTGGCAACAGCACAAGCCGGGCGCGTCGCACGTGGTGAACTATGCCCCGATGGCGTTGGCCCGCGACGGGCGCGACGACGGCGGGCTGTATTCCATTGCCACCCTCGACGTGCCGCGGGACTCGACGTGAATGAAGGGTCATACCGACGGCAAGCCGGGAAATCGCGATGGGTTCGGCCGAGCGACAGATTTTCTCATTTGCCGTCCCGACCTGCGGCGTTGACCGGCGCGCGTCGCCGACATGCTGCTAACCTCATAGGCGCGCCAGATGGCCGCCCGAGTCATGTCGTCGAGCGCTGGCTCTGGAACGCTGACGAACCGAGGTGTGTTGCGCTGCCGAACAAAAGCACTGTGAACGCGCAGGCGCCCGAGCCCGCTGACGAGGCCCGATGACGACCCACCCGCCCGACGGACGCGCGGACGTCACGCGGCGCCATATCCTGCGGGCCGCCTGCAATCAGTTCGCTCGTCGGGCCTACCACGACGTCGGACTCGACGACATCCTCACGGAAGCGGAGCTGACGAAGGGCGCGATGTACTTCCACTTCCGTTCGAAGCGTGCGTTGGCGGTCGCGATCATCGAACGCGAGATCGCCGCGGGCAGCGTCGCGGTGGACGAATTGCTCGCGCGCGGGCTCTCCGGCTTGGAAACGCTTATCGACTATTCCTATCTGGTCGCTGTCGGGGACATCAAGACCGACGGTATCCGGGCAGGACTGAACCTGCTCGAGTCGGTCGGTCGCTCGGAAGGGCTGCAGAAGCGGCTGTTGGATCACTGGGTCAAAGCCCTGGCCACAGTGGTCGAGCAGGCCATCGCCGAAGGCGACATCAGCCCCCAGTGCGAACCGCACGATGTGGCACGCTTGATGGTGTCCTTGCACATGGGGCTGCGGCAAACCAGTAATTTGGACGAACCGGAGCGGTTCCTCTGCGATCTCGAAAACTGCTGGGTTCTGCTGCTGAACGGCATCTTGGAACACGACCGCACGGGGTATTTCCGCCAATTTCTCAGGCGGCGTTCGGCACTCGCCATCGCAGGCGGCGCTGCGGGAGCGGGCTCCGACTGATATGACCGGCAGGTCGCACGCCCACGACGGCGCGGCGCGCTGTTAGGCTTGTCACGCTGGCTGGTCCACCGGCCGGACGATACGAAGACGCCGAAAACCGGAGTCTAAGCACATCGACGGAACTCCGGAGGTGTAGACACCATGGCGCGCCAGGTTCGATCAGAAGCCACCCGCCGGAAAATCCTCGACGCTGCCATCGACGTGTTCAGCGAAGTCGGTTACGCGGCAGCCGGGTGGAACACGATCATCGAGCGGACCGGAATGACCAAGGGCGCGCTCTACCACCACTTCGACTCGAAGGAGTCCCTGGCGTCGGCGATCATCGAGGAGGGTTCCGACGCGATCTTGGACGCGTTCCGCAACGTGTGCGGATCCTCCTCGCCGGCGCTGGAGAACATGATCCACGGAACGTTCAGGATCCTCGATGTGCTCAGCTCCGACAAAACGGCCCGCGGTGCGGTGCAATTGACCGCCGCGTTGAACGGATTCAACCGAGCGGCCGCGAACTTTTGTGCGACCTTGATCGAGCTCATGGCGTCCCAGGCCCGGCGCGCAGGCGCTGAAGGGGACGTGCGCGCGGATCTCGACCCCGTAGTCGTCAGTGAGTCGATCGTGGCCGCAGTGTTCGGAACTCTATTGCTGCGCAACGCGATAGCGGCCGAGGGCCTCGCGGAGCTCCGTGACGGTGGCCGGGCCAGGGGCGTCAACGGGGGTTCTTCCGGCGCCACGAGTCAACACTGGGAACTCGTGCTGGGCGGGATCGGGACGGAGGGGTCGCTGCCCTATTTCCGCGAGTTTCTTGCGCGCGAGGCACTGCGCCATTCCCCTCCCGCCGCGCCGTCTGCCGGCGATGATGTGCCGATGCCGAAGGTCGTCTAGCACGAGGGCACGCTTTAAGGCTCTTCCTCCCACAACTGCTTGGTCAGATCCTGGAAGGCCGCGAGGGCGAATTGATCGTCCGCGCGCATGACCGCGGACTTGCTCATCAAGGCCCGCACGACCGAGCCGTCCTTGTGAGCCAACTCGACCACCATGTTCGCGAGGGCGTGAACGACCGAGAGCAGCGATTCCGACTCCGGAGCCTGATGGAAGATCTCCTGGAACCGCAGGGACATGACCTCTTCGGGCTCGAACCCCAACATGTCGGCGAATGCGGAGTTGGTAAACAAGATGCTGCCGTCCTGCCCGATGGCCAGCACCGGAACCGGAATCCGCTCGAGGACGACCAGTGCGGGCAACTGCTTGAGGGTCGTCATCGGCGATTGGCTGTGAGTGTTACGTCGTCGCTCCACAGGGGCGATTATCGCCCACGAGTGGATGGTTCAGAAGCTTTTGTCGAGCGCGCCCAGATCGCGGCTCAAAGCGTCTCACTCTCGGCAGCAGGAGCCTGGTATCGCGGGAAAACCCCGGTGGGCGCCGGCAGCGGCGTACCGGGGCAAAGCCGCGCGGTGACGGCGGCGAACGTGCGCTCGGACTCGGGCTGCCCGAGTAGATCGAGCAGTTTGCCGGCCGACTCGGGCATGACCGGCTGCACCAGCAGCGCCGCGACGCGGACCACCTCGCAGGTGGTGTAAAGCACGGTGCGAAACCTCTCCTGGTCGGGCTGCGCCTCGCTCTTGCGCAACACCCATGGTTGCTGGGCGGAGAAGTATTTGTTCGCCTCCCCAAGCATCAACCAGATCGCCTCGAGCGCCAAATGCATTGCCTGAGCGTCGAAATGCGCGCGCACGCGGGCCATCAGGGCGTCGGCCGCAGATAACAGTTCGTTGTCGGCCGCGGTGAAGTCGCCGGGTTCGGGCACCACCCCGCCGAGGTTCTTGGCGACCATCGACAGCGAGCGTTGGGCCAGGTTCCCCAGTTCGTTGGCCAGGTCGGTGTTGATCCGGGTGATGATCGCCTCTTCGCTGTAGCTGCCGTCCTGGCCGAACGGGACTTCCCGCAGCAGGAAGTAGCGCACCTGATCGAGGCCGAACGTGTCGACCAGAGCATCCGGGGCCACGACGTTGCCCACCGACTTACTCATCTTCTCGCCTCGGTTGAGCAGAAACCCGTGCGCGAAAACCCTGCGCGGCAGCTCGATTCCCGCGGACATCAAAAACGCCGGCCAGTAGACCGCATGGAACCTGATGATGTCCTTGCCGATCATGTGCAGATCGGCGGGCCAGTAGCGGCGGAACAACTCCGAACCGGTATCGGGGTAGCCCGCCCCGGTCAGGTAGTTGGTCAGCGCGTCGACCCACACGTACATGACGTGGTCGGGATGGTCGGGCACCTGCACACCCCAGTCGAACGACGTCCGCGAGATCGACAGGTCGCGCAGGCCGCCGGAGACGAAGCTGACCACTTCGTTGCGCCGTACTTCGGGGGCGATGAAGTCCGGATTGGCGGCGTAGTGGGCGAGCAACTTGTCGGAATACGCCGATAGCCGGAAGAAGTAGGTCTGCTCCTCGGTCCAGGTCACCGGCGTTCCCGTTTCGACGGCGATCCGGGTGCCGTCGACCTCCGCGGTCTCCGACTCGACGAAGAACCGCTCATCCCGCACGGAGTACCAACCTGAATAGGTGTCCAGATAGATGTCGCCCGCGGCCGACATCCTTCGCCAGATCTCTTTGGACGCCTCATGGTGGTCGGCGTCGGTGGTCCGGATGAACCGGTCGAAGGAGATGTTCAGCCGCTGCTGCAGGCGTTGGAACACGTCGGAATTGCGGCGGGCCAGATCGGCAGTGGGCAACCCTTCGGCGGCGGCCGCCTGTGCGACCTTGAGGCCGTGCTCGTCGGTGCCGGTCAGGAAGCGCACGTCAAAGCCGTCGAGCCGCTTGAACCGCGCGATGGCGTCGGTGGCGATGTACTCGTACGCGTGCCCCAGGTGCGGCGCGGCGTTGGGGTAGGTGATCGCGGTGGTGACGTAGTACGGCCTCATCGGGACTCACCCTATTGGGTGGCCCTATTGTCTGGCCGTGACCTCCAATCATTCCGGTGAACGAGGTGAACGAGGGGCGCCGCCCGCACCCGAGCCGCTCGCCCCCCTGGTCGATGCCCATACCCACCTCGACGCGTGCGGCGCCCACGATGCCAAAGGCGTGCAGGCCATCGTTGACCGTGCCGCGGCGGTGGGGGTGCGCGCGGTGGTCACCATCGCCGACGACCTGGAGTCGGCGCGCTGGGTGACCAGGGCCGCCGACTGGGATCCGCGCGTGTTCGCCGCCGTGGCGCTGCACCCGACCCGCGCGAACGCGCTCGACGACGCCGCGCGCGGCGAGCTCGAACGACTCGCGGCACACCATCGGGTGGTGGCCGTCGGCGAAACCGGAATGGATCTGTATTGGCCCGGCCGTTTGGCGGGCTGCGCGCAGCCGGACGCGCAGCGGGAAGCCTTCGCATGGCATATCGACTTGGCCAAGCGGTGCAGAAAGCCCCTGATGATCCACAATCGCGAGGCCGACGCCGGGGTGCTCGACGTGCTGGCGGCCGAGGGCGCGCCCGACGTCGTGATCTTCCACTGCTTTTCGTCGGACAGCGCGATGGCCCGCCGTTGCGTCGACGCCGGCTGGCTGCTCAGCCTCTCCGGGACGGTGAGCTTCCGCAACGCGCGAGCCCTGCGCGAAGCCGTTCCGCTGATCCCGCGGGAGCAGCTGCTGGTGGAGACCGATGCGCCCTTTTTGACGCCGCACCCGTACCGGGGCGCAGCCAACGAACCGTATTGCCTTCCCTACACCGTGCGTGCGCTTGCCGAGCTGCTGGATCTTGACCCCCAAGATTTGGCGCGGATCACCACCAGCAATGCGCGCCGGGTCTATGGACTGCCTGCTTGACGCCGCTTCCAGCCCGTCCGTCCGCCGATACCGTGCTCTGGAGTTGCTCAACTTTGGCCGGTTCGTTACCGTCTTGTGATCGAACGCCGGGCCCGCGGGCCCATTTGTCATTTTCTGCTGAATGGTTCGTTGGTGCTTGCTGAGGTCGGGGTAGCGACGCGTTGGATGTCTTGACAAAACTTCATCAAACCTCGTCACCGATGTTGCGGATGGTCGTCGTAGGGCTGCTCTTGGTCGTGGGGTTCGCCGGCGGGCTTGCGGTATCAGCCTGCAAAACGGTGACGTTGACGGTCGATGGAATCGCGATGCGGGTGACGACGATGAAATCGCGGGTGATCGACGTCGTCCAGGAGAATGGCTTCGCCGTCGGCGACCGTGATGACCTGTACCCGGCACCCGGCGTGCAGGTTCGCGACGCAGCCAACATCGTGTTGCGGCGCAGCCGCCCGTTGCAGATCTCGCTCGACGGTCGGGACACGAAGCAAGTGTGGACGACGGCATCCACCGTGGACGAGGCGCTGGCCCAGCTCGCGATGACCGACATCGCCCCGGCCGCGGCATCACGCGGCAGCCGCGTTCCGCTGGCCGGCATGGCGCTGCCGGTCGTGAGCGCCAAGACCGTCAACATCAACGACGGCGGCGCGGTGCGCACCGTGCATGCGGCGGCGCCGAACGTCGCGGGGCTGCTCAGCGCCGCCGGTGCGCCGCTCCTCGAGGGCGACCAGGCGGCGCCCGGGGCGGCGTCCCCGATCGTCGACGGGATGGAAATCCAGGTGACTCGTAACCGAATCCAGCGGGTCACCGAGCGAGTACCGCTGCCGCCGAACTCGCGCCGGATCGAGGATCCGGACCTGAACGTCAGCCGCCAGGTCGTCGAGGATCCGGGAAGCCCGGGCACCCAGGACGTGACGTTCGCGGTGGCCACGGTCAACGGTGTGGAGACGGGCCGGATACCTGTTGCGAACACGGTGATCGTTCCGGCCCGCGAAGCCGTGGTGCGAGTGGGGACCAAGCCCGGCACCGATGTGCCGCCGGTGACCAACGGGTCCATCTGGGATGCCATTGCGGGCTGCGAGGCCGGCGGGAACTGGGCTATCAACACCGGAAATGGGTATTACGGCGGGGTGCAGTTCGATCAGGGCACGTGGGAACGCAACGGCGGGCTGCGGTTTGCCCCGCGCGCCGACCTCGCCACTCGCGAAGAGCAGATCACCGTGGCCGAGGTGACGCGGGAGCGTCAGGGCTGGGGCGCCTGGCCGGTATGCAGCGGCAGAGCAGGTGCAAACTGACCATTCGGCTGCTCGGACGCACCGAGATCAGGCGGCTGGCCCAAGACCTGGAATTCCGGCCACGAAAAGCGCTGGGCCAAAATTTCGTTCACGACGCCAACACCGTGCGCCGCGTGGTTTCGACCGCGGGGATCGGCCGGACCGATCATGTGTTGGAGGTGGGTCCGGGTCTGGGATCGCTCACGCTGGCACTGCTCGACCGCGGCGCAACCGTCACCGCCGTCGAAATCGACCCCGTGCTGGCCGGCCGGCTGCCGCAGACCGTCGCGGAGCACTCGCACAGCGAAATCCAGCGGTTGACGGTGCTCAACCGCGACGTCCTGACCCTCGGCTGTGACGAGCTCGCCGCCGGGCCGACAGCTCCCACCGCTGTGGTCGCGAACCTGCCCTATAACGTGGCGGTTCCGGCGCTGTTGCACCTGCTGGCCCGGTTTCCGTCCATTCGGGTCTTGACGGTGATGGTGCAGGCCGAAGTCGCCGAACGGCTGGCCGCCGAGCCGGGCGGCAAGGAGTACGGGGTCCCCAGCGTCAAAATCCGTTTCTTCGGGCGGGTTCGTCGTTGTGGCGCGGTGTCGCCGACGGTCTTCTGGCCGATTCCGCGGGTGTATTCCGGGTTGATTCGCATCGATCGGTACCCGACGTCGCCGTGGCCGACCGACGAAGCCTTCCGGCGCCAAGTGTTCGAACTCGTGGACATCGCGTTCGCCCAGCGCCGCAAGACGGCGCGCAATGCTTTCGCCGAGTGGGCGGGTTCGGGTAACGAGTCGGCGAATCGCTTGCTGGCCGCCAGCATCGATCCGGCGCGGCGCGGCGAGACGCTGTCCATCGACGACTTCGTGCGCCTGTTGCGGCGTTCCGGCACCTTCGACGACACGCTGCCTCGTGTTTCGGGGCACGCTTCGGCCAGTTGAGGGGCCAGTTGAGAGTCCAGTTGAGCATCGCAGCGATAATCTGCTGCGGTGACTGACCATGGCTGACGGCAACACCGCCGCGCAGTGGGTGCCCACCGGCTCGGTCACCGTCCGCGTTCCGGGGAAGGTCAACCTGTACCTTGCGGTCGGTGAACGCCGCGAGGACGGCTATCACGAGTTGACGACGGTGTTTCAGGCCGTTTCGCTGGTCGACGAGGTGACGGTCCGCAACGCCGATGTGCTGTCGCTCGAGGTCGTCGGGGAGGGTGCCGACAAGCTGCCCACTGACGAGCGCAACCTCGCCTGGCAGGCGGCCGAGCTGATGGCCGACCACGTCGGCCGGGCGCCCGACGTCTCGATCATGATCGACAAGTCCATTCCGGTGGCCGGCGGCATGGCCGGCGGCAGCGCAGACGCGGCGGCCGTGCTGGTCGCCATCAACTCGCTCTGGGAGCTCAATGTGCCGCGCCGCGATCTGCGGATGCTCGCCGCGCGGCTGGGCAGCGATGTGCCGTTCGCGCTGCACGGTGGCACTGCCCTGGGAACCGGTCGCGGCGAGGAGCTCGCAACCGTCTTGTCCCGCAACAGCTTCCACTGGGTGCTGGCCTTCGCCGACAGCGAGCTGCTCACCCCGGCAGTCTTCGCCGAGCTGGACCAGCTCCGGGACGACGGCGATCCGCCGCGCCTGGCCGAGCCGGGGCCCGTGCTGGCGGCCCTGGCCGCGGGCGACCCCGAGCAGCTGGCGCCGCTGCTGGGCAACGAACTGCAGGCGGCAGCCGTCAGTCTCGATCCCACGCTGCGGCGTGCGCTGCAGGCCGGCGTTGAGGCCGGTGCCCTGGCCGGCATCGTGTCGGGCTCCGGCCCGACGTGCGCCTTCCTATGCACGTCGGCGGGCGCGGCCGTCGACCTTGGCACCCAGCTGTCGGGTGCCGGGGTCTGCCGCACCGTCAGGGTGGCCAGCGGGCCGGTGCCGGGTGCGCGCGTGGTGCCGGCGCCGATGGACCCCCCATGATCAAAAAGCTGCACCTCACTGCCCATCAAGACGTGTGGAATCCCACTCGAACCGCGCGTGAGTTTGGCAGTTCTTTAAGAGGAGCTTAAGATGGCTCGCGGTGACGAGCAGCGGTAAGCAAGACCAATCGAATTCGTCGTCCGCCGGGGAGCCCGGCGGACTCATAGCTCATCGCGTTTTCGAGACCGAACCGCTGCCCAACTGTGCTCGCGCGGCTACTGCGAAGCGGCAGTCGGCGGGCGGACGATGAGATTCCGGGCCTTCGGGAAATCGCCGCAACCGAGGAGGTTTTTGTGAGCAGGTTTACCGAGAAGATGTACCGCAATGCCCGAACGACCACCACGGGCATGGTCACCGGTGAACCACACGAACCCGTCCGTCACACCTGGGGCGAGGTCCACCAGCGCGCGCGCCGCATCGCGGGTGGCCTGGCCGCCGCGGGCATCGGCCTCGGCGACGCGGTCGGCGTGCTGGCCGGCTTCCCGGTGGAGATCGCCCCGACAGCCCAGGGGCTGTGGATGCGCGGGGCCAGCCTCACCATGCTGCATCAGCCGACACCGCGCACCGACCTGGCCGTATGGGCCGAGGACACCATGACCGTCATCGGCATGATCGAGGCCAAGGCTGTCGTCGTCTCCGAGCCTTTCCTGGTGGCCGTCCCGGTGCTCGAGGAGAAGGGCATCAAGGTGCTCACCGTCGCCGAGCTGCTGGCGTCGGACCCGATCGATCCCGTGGAAGTCGGCGAGGATGACCTGGCGCTGATGCAGCTCACGTCCGGATCTACCGGGTCGCCCAAAGCGGTGCAGATCACCCATCGCAACATCTACTCCAACGCCGAGGCGATGTTCATCGGCGCCCAGTACGACGTCGACAAGGACGTCATGGTCAGCTGGCTGCCCTGTTTCCACGACATGGGCATGGTGGGCTTCCTCACCATCCCGATGTACTTCGGCGCCGAGCTGGTCAAGGTCACGCCGATGGACTTCCTGCGTGACACCCTGCTGTGGGCCAAGCTGATCGACAAGTACAAGGGCACGATGACCGCGGCGCCGAACTTCGCCTACGCGCTGCTGGCCAAGCGGTTGCGCCGCAATGCCAAGCCCGGCGACTTCGACCTGTCGACCCTGCGCTTCGCGCTGTCCGGCGCCGAGCCCGTCGAACCCGCCGACGTCGAGGACCTGCTCGACGCGGGCAAGCCGTTCGGCCTGAAGCCGTCGGCAATCCTGCCGGCCTATGGGATGGCCGAGACGACGCTGGCGGTGTCGTTCTCGGAGTGCAACGCCGGTCTGGTCGTCGACGAGGTCGACGCCGACCTGCTGGCCGCCCTGCGCCGGGCCGTGCCAGCCACCAAGGGCAACACCCGCAGGCTGGCCACGCTGGGTCCCCTGCTCAAGGACCTCGAGGCCCGGATCATCGACGAGAACGGCAACGTGATGCCCCCGCGCGGGGTGGGGGTCATCGAGTTGCGCGGCGAATCTCTGACGCCCGGCTACCTGACCATGGGCGGTTTCATTCCGGCCCAGGACGAGCACGGCTGGTATGACACCGGCGACCTCGGTTACATCACCGAGGAGGGCCACATCGTGGTGTGCGGCCGCGTCAAGGACGTCATCATCATGGCGGGCCGCAACATCTATCCCACCGACATCGAGCGGGCCGCGAGCCGCGTCGAGGGGGTGCGGCCCGGCTGCGCCGTCGCGGTGCGCCTGGACGCCGGTCACTCTCGCGAGACGTTCGCCGTCGCCGTCGAGTCCAACGCGTGGCAGGACCCGGCCGAGGTGCGTCGCATCGAGCACCAGGTCGCTCACGAGGTGGTGGCCGAGGTCGACGTGCGGCCGCGCAACGTCGTCGTGCTGGGCCCGGGCACCATCCCGAAGACGCCGTCAGGCAAGCTGCGGCGGTCCACCTCGGTGACCCTGGTCAGCTAGTTCCTGCGAGTCTTCTTGCGAGCAGTCGCAAAAACCCCGTCCCGACGCCGTGTCGAGGGGCTTTTGTGTCTGCTCGGCATCGTTACCAGGCGTGGACGCGGTTTTGCGCCGGCTCCAACCCCAGCTCTATGAGTAATTCCGTGGCGTCCGCAGCCTGCTCGCAGATCGTGGGCACCTCGGCGCGCTCGGCCGCGGTGAAGTTCTCCAGCACGAACGCCGCCGGGTCCTTACGTCCGGGCGGGCGGCCGATGCCGATGCGCACCCGCTGAAAGTCCTTGGTGCCCAAGGCCGCGGCCACCGAGCGCACCCCGTTGTGGCCGCCCTCGCCGCCGCCCAGCTTGAGCCGGATGCGACCGAAGTCGAGGTCGAGTTCGTCGTGCACGACGATGATGTCGGCCGGCGGCACGGAATAGAACTTCGCCAGCGGCCCCACCTGGCGGCCGGACTCGTTCATGTAGCAACGCGGCTTGGCGAGTACCACCGAGCGGCCGGCCAGCCGGCCGGTGACGACTTCAGCGCCGGAACGCTTGTGCGCCTTGAACTTTGAGCCAAGCCGCGCTGCTAGCAGGTCGGCGACCATGAAGCCGAGGTTGTGCCGGGTGCGGGCGTAGTTGTCTCCAGGGTTGCCCAGGCCGACCAGCAGAAGCGGTTCGGCCACGTCCCGAACCGCCTACTCGGACTCGTCGGTGGTGGCCCCGGACTCTGTGGTTTCGCCGGCCTCTTCTGCGGCTTCCGCCCTCTCGGGTACCTCGCCGGCGCCCTCTTCCGCAAGCTCCTCGGCGGTCGGCGCGTTGACCACGTTGACCACCAGCATCTCCGGGTCGGAAATCAGGTTGACGCCGGTCGGCAGGGCTATCTGGCCGGCCGTGAATTGGGTGCCCGGTTCGGCGTCCTGGACCGACACCGCCAACTGCTCGGGAATTGACAGCGCCTCGGCCTCGATTTCGATGGTGTTGGTCTCCTGGGTGATCAGGGTGCCGGAGGCGGCCTCGCCCTCGACGACCACGTTGACCTCCACGACGACCTTCTCGCCGCGGCGCACCACCAGCAGGTCGGCGTGCTGGATCGTGCGGCGGATCGGATGAATGTCGAGGGCCTTGGTCAGCGCCAGCTGTTCTTTGCCGGCGATGTCCAGGGTGAGCACCGCGTTGGTACCTGAGTGCCGCAGGACCGCCGCGAAGTCGTGCCCCGGCAGTTCGAGGTGCTGGGGGTCGGCGCCGTGGCCGTAGAGGACGGCGGGAATCCTGCCGGCGCGCCTAGCTCGCCGCGACGCGCCCTTGCCGGTCTCGCTTCGGACCGTGGCCGTCAATTGATTGACTGCGGATTTTGCCATGTCATCGCTCCTGTGTGCTTCGGTTCCGGGGCACGGCCAGGGTCGCGACAGTGAGTCGGTCTCCGTCGATAACGGTGCTCTGGCTAGCCGCACCCTCGCCGTGACGCTCGGTCAGGGTAGCGCATGCGCACCTGAGAGCGGAAATTCGCTGCGGCGGGGATTTCGCGGGCGGTCAAAGGGGGAACTTGGTGCCGGTGAGCTGCTCGGACAAGTCCCACAGCGCGCTGGCCGCGGCAGCGTCGCGCGCCCGGCGGCTGCGCCCGATCGGCTGCGTGCGGCCGAAATAGCCGAATCGCGGGCCGACGAAGGTGTCGCCCGGTAAGTCCTGCGACGCCGCGTACAGGGTTTGGCGGGCGCCGTAGTCGGCGTCGGTGGCGACTATCCGGGTGGCGACGGACACCACCGCGTCGCTGAATTTGCGCCCGGAGGCGCCCTGCAGGTTGGTGTGCGAGTATCCGGGATGGGCCGCCAGCGCGCGCACCAGGGAGCCGACCGAATCGAGCCGTCGTTGCAGCTCGCTGGTGAACAGCAGGTTGGCCAGCTTCGATTGGCTGTATGCCAGCCAGGCCGAGTATCGCCGCGACCTCCAGTTCAGGTCGTCGAAGTCGATGCGGCCGGGCCAGTGGGCCATCGACGATACCGTGACGACCCGGTCGGCGAGCTTGGGCAGCAACAGGTTGGTCAGCGCGAAGTGACCGAGGTGGTTGGTGCCGATCTGGCTCTCGAACCCGTCGGCGGTCAGCGCGAAGGGCACCGCCATGATGCCGGCGTTGTTGATCAGCACGTCGACCTCGTCGACGCCATCCGCAAACTCGCGTACCGACGCCAGGTCTTGCAGGTCGAGCCGACGTACCTCGACGTCACCCGTCATCTGCTGGGCGGCGGCCTCGCCCTTGGCCGTGTTGCGGACGGCCATGACTATCCGGGCGCCCTTGCGGGCCAACTCGCGGGCCGTCACCGCGCCCAGGCCGCTGTTGGCACCCGTGATGATCACGGTGCGCCCGGCGAACGACGGCAGATCTGCGGCGGTCCAGGTGGTCATGGCTGATCACCTTAGTGGGCGGCACGAATTACTTTGCGGCGAGCAGACGCAGAATCGCATCAAACGGGCACTCGGAGTGCGATTCTGTGTCTGCTCGCCGGCAAAGGTTTACTTTGCCGCGACGACGAACCCGTGCATGATCGCCTCGATATCGTTCGACTGCGCGACGGCCTGGTCGGCCAGGCTGGTGATCGTCAGCTGAACCAGGTATCGCTGGTTGGCGGGCGGGGATCCGGTGGCGATGACGATCCGGTTGAAGCTGTGCAGCCGCGTCCCGTCGAGGTCGTAGCTGCACTGGATCATCGACGACGGAAAACCGTTGTAGTTCGCCGACGAGGCATCCAGTTGCTTGAAGTGTTCGAACAGCTGGGCATCATCGTTGCCGTGCTTGATGACTTGGGCGGGGTCAAAGTCGCCGCGCAGCTGGAAAACCACCAGCCGTGCAGTGGGATACTTTCCGCCCTTGGAGATCATCACCGTCTGGGGCGCAATGTTCGGATTGGTGAACAGCGACCAACCCGGTGGCGTGGGTATCGATACGGTCAGGTCGTGCAGGTCGCCCGGCGCAACCTGCTGGCCGTTGACGCCGATGCTCTGCAGGTACTGCGACAGGGGGACCGGCTTGCCGGAAGTAGTCGTGGTCGTGGTCGTGGTCGAACTCGTCGACCAGATGGACTGGTAGTCAGGACTTTTCGGCCCGCACGCGGCCACCAGGAGCAGCGCCGTCGCCGCCGCTGCGGCGGCGGCCGGCAGACGAGTCACAGAATCTCGCGGACCGCGTCGATCGGCCGGGCCAACCGGGTCCCCTTCGGTGTGACCACGAAAGGTCGTTCAATCAGGATGGGGTGTTCCGCCATGGCGTCGAGCAACTCGTCATCGCTCGCGTCGGCGAGGTTGAGTTCGTCGTAGACTATGTTGGGCTCAATACCGTTGTCGCGCAACAACTCCAGCGTCTTGCGCGAGGTGCTGCATTTGGGGTTGTGGAAGATGACGGTATCGGCCATCTACGCGTCTCCGTCGAAGAGTCCTGTGACCGAGCCGTTTTCGAACACGGCGCGAATGGTGCTGGCCAGCAGCGGCGCGATGGACAAGACCGTCAGCTGCGGGAAACGCTTCTCGTCGCCGATCGGGAGGGTGTTGGTGACGATCACCTCGCGGGCGCCGGAAGCCGCCAACCGCTCGGCCGCAGGGTCCGACAGCACGCCATGGGTCGCCGCGATGATCACGTCGCTGGCACCGTCGGCACGCAGCAGCTGCACCGCGCCCGCGATGGTGCCGCCGGTGTCGATCATGTCGTCGATCAGCACGCAGCACCGTCCGGTGACTTCACCGACGACGCGGTTCGACACCACCTGGTTGGGCACACGGGGGTCCCGGGTCTTGTGGATGAAGGCCAGCGGTACGCCGCCCAACGCGTCGGCCCACTTCTCGGCGATACGCACCCGGCCCGAGTCGGGGGAGACCACCACCATGTTGCCGTCGGGGTAGTTGTCCCTGATGTAACCCGTGAGCAGGTTCTGCCCGCGCATGTGGTCGACGGGCCCGTCGAAGAAACCCTGGATCTGGTCGGTGTGCAGGTCGACGGTCACGATCCGGTCGGCCCCCGCCGTCTTGAGCAGATCGGCGACCAGCCGTGCCGAGATCGGTTCGCGGCCGCGGTGCTTCTTGTCCTGGCGGGCGTAGGGGTAGAACGGCATGACCGCGGTGATCCGCTTGGCGCTGCCCCGCTTGAGCGCGTCGATCATGATCAGCTGTTCCATCAGCCAGTCGTTCACCGGCGCCGGATGCGATTGCAGGACGAAGGCGTCACAGCCGCGGACCGACTCGTGGAAGCGCACGAAGATCTCGCCGTTGGCGAAGTCTCGCGCCGTCTGCGCGGTGACGTGGACGTCGAGTTCCTTGGCAACCTGCTCGGCCAGCTCGGGGTGCGCGCGGCCGGAGAAGAGCATCAGGTTTTTGCGATTATCGGTCCAGTCATGGCTCACGGAGCTGCCCTCGCCGTATCGGGGTCGAGATCGGGATCAAAGGATTGGCAGGTCTCATCGTACGTAGCAAATGGTACGGAAAAGCCGTCGGGTTGCCAGAAAACGAACTCACCGTGTCTCGTCGGCGTCCGGCATCCGCTCGGCTTGCTCGGGCGCCCGCTCGGCCGCCTGGTCGGCCGCCCTGGTCGCCGCTTCGGCGGCCGCGCTGCCCGGCCGGTTGCGCTGCACCCAGCCTTCGATGTTGCGTTGCTGCCCCGCCGACACCGCGAGTGCCCCCGGCGGGACGTCTTCGCGCACCACGGTGCCGGCGCCCGTATAGGCCCCGTCGCCCACGGTCACCGGCGCCACGAACATGGTGTCCGACCCGGTGCGCACGTGCGAGCCGATGGTCGTGCGCCACTTGGATTCGCCGTCGTAGTTGACGAATACGCTGGACGCGCCGATATTGCTGTGCTCGCCGATATCGGCGTCACCGACATAGGTCAGATGCGGAACTTTGCTGCCGGCGCCGATGCTGGAGTTCTTCGTCTCGACGAACGCACCCAGCTTGCCGTCGGCCCCCAGCACGGTGCCGGGCCGCAGGTACGTGAACGGTCCCACGGTGGCGCCCGGGCCGATCGACGACGAACTGCCGTGTGTGCGCACCACGGATGCGCCGTCGCCGACGGTGACGTCGGTCAGGGTGGTGTCCGGACCGATGACGCAACGGCCGCCGACCTGAGTGCGGCCCAGCAGCTGGGTCCCCGGATGGATCACGGTGTCGCGGCCGATGGTCACGTCGACGTCGATCCAGGTGCTGGCCGGATCGACGATAGTCACACCCGACATCTGGTGAGCGGCGACGATCCGGCGATTGAGCTCGGCGCCCAGCTCGGCCAGCTGGACGCGGTTGTTGACGCCGGCCACCAGCGCGCTGTCGTCGACGTGCCGAGCCTGCACGGACTGGCCATCCCCGCGAAGGATCGCGATGACGTCGGTCAGGTACAGCTCATGCTGGGCGTTGTCGGAGCTCAGCCTGCTCAGCGCCGAGCGCAACGCCGCGATGTCGAAGGCATAGACGCCGGTGTTGACCTCCCGGATCTCGCGTTGCGAGGGTGTGGCGTCGGCATGTTCGACGATCGCCGTGACCTCGTTGTCCTGAGTGCGCAGGATGCGGCCGTAGCCGCCGGGATCGCTCAGCGTCGTGGTCAGCACGGTGACCGCGGGCGACTGCGTCCGGTGACTCTCGATCAGATCGGCCAGGGTGTCCGAGTCCAGCAGCGGGGTATCGCCGGCGGTGACGACCACGATGCCGGCGTAGTCGTCGGGCAGCGCCGACAGCCCGCACAGGACGGCGTGGCCGGTGCCCAGCGGTCGGTCCTGCAGCGCGACGTCGATAGTGCGTCCCAGGGTGTCCGCAAGCTCGGCGACCAGCGGCGTGATCCGCTCGTGCTGGTGGCCCAGCACGACGACCAGGTGCCCGGGCGCCACCTTAGCTATGGCATGCACCGAATGCGACAGCATGCTGCGGCCGGCGAGGGTGTGCAGGACCTTCGGGGTGTCTGACCGCATCCGGGTGCCGGGGCCGGCCGCCAGAACCAGGGCCGCGGTGTCACCATCAGACGACATCGGACCTCCTTCTGCGCGAGCTGGGGGCACCTCCCGCTTGCGGGGGAGCGTGGTTGTACGCCGACACGCCGTCAAGCGTGTCATTTGACGCCCCCTCGCGGCAAAGAACCAGGCCCTTTTCTCAGGCCCTCTCGAAGCCCCTGTTCGTGCTCCGTCGCCAGGACTCGAACCTGAACTCTCAGAACCAAAATCTGATGTGCTGCCGATTACACCACGACGGATTGCGTGCCCACGGTGACTCTAGACGGTCGGCGGGCCGGTCGCGGTGCCCGTGAACCGATACGCTCATTGATGTGGCCGTTCTGGACCCTCATATACAGAAAGAGCCGGATAAGGCGGATAAAGAGGTGCGCCCGCCGCGCGCCCGCATGACCGGCACCGAGCGCCGGCAACAGCTCATCGGCATCGCCCGCTCGCTGTTTGCCGAACGCGGTTACGAAGGCACCTCAATCGAGGAGATCGCCCTGCGGGCCAACGTGTCCAAGCCGGTCGTCTACGAGCACTTCGGCGGCAAGGAGGGTTTGTACGCCGTCGTTGTCGACCGGGAGATGTCGGCGCTGTTGGACGGCATCACCTCGTCGCTGACCAATAACCGGTCACGGGTGCGCGTCGAACTCGTCGCGCTAGCGCTGCTCACCTACGTCGAGGAGCGCACCGACGGCTTCCGCATCATGATCCGCGACTCGCCGGCCGCGATCAGCTCCGGGACCTACTCCAGCTTGCTCAATGACGCCGTCAGCCAGGTCAGCTCGATCCTGGCCGGTGACTTCGCCCGTCGCGGGCTGGACCCGGATCTGGCGCCGCTGTACGCCCAAGCCCTGGTGGGCTCGGTGTCGATGACGGCGCAATGGTGGCTCGATACACGGGAGCCGAAGAAAGAGGTTGTCGCCGCGCATCTGGTCAACCTGATGTGGAACGGCCTGACCCACCTGGAGGCCGACCCGAGGCTGCAGGACGAGTAGCCCGGGCCGCAGTCCGACGAAAATCGCTGCCCGCCAAGGCGCCCTAGAATGGCGTCATCATGACCGCACCGGGGCCTGCTATCTCAGAAACCCCGATCGCGGGGCTCGTGGGCCTGGCGCTGACAGCGCCGACCTTCCAGCGGTTGACCGAGACCGCGGCCGCCATACCCCCCGAACTGAGCCTGGTCGGGCCGGCCAGTGCGCGCCTGTTCGTCGCCACTGCGCTGGCGCGGCTGGGTCCGCTGCTGGTAGTCACCGCGACCGGGCGCGAGGCCGAGGACCTGACCGCCGAGCTGCGCGGCGTGTTCGGCGACGCGATGGCGGTCTTCCCGTCCTGGGAGACGCTGCCGCACGAGCGGCTCTCGCCCGGCGTCGACACCGTCGGCGCCCGGATGCTGGTGCTGCGCCGGCTGGCCCACCCCGGCGACACCAGGCTGGGCCCGCCCCTGCGCGTGGTGGTGACTCCGGCGCGCTCGTTGCTGCAGCCGATGACGCCGCGGCTGGGCGACATTGAGCCCGTCACGTTCACGGTCGGCCAGGAAGTCGAATTCGAGGATGCGATCGCCCGGCTCGTCGAACTGGCCTACACCCGCGTGGACATGGTCGGCCGCCGGGGGGAGTTCGCCGTGCGCGGCGGGATCCTCGACGTTTTCCCCCCGACCGCCGAACACCCGGTCCGCATCGAGTTCTGGGGCGACGAGGTCAGCGAGATGCGGATGTTCTCGGTCGCCGACCAGCGCTCCATTCCGGAGATCGAGATCGACACGGTCGTCGCGGTCGCCTGCCGCGAACTGCTGCTCACCGACGACGTGCGAGCGCGTGCCGTCGAGCTGGCCGCCCGGTACCCGGCGGGGGAGAACGTCGTCACCGGCAGCGTCTCCGACATGCTGGCGAAGCTTGCCGAGGGCATCCCGGTCGACGGAATGGAGGCGTTGCTGCCGGTGCTCCGGCCCGGGGCGCACACGCTGCTGACCGATCAACTCGCCGAGGGCACGCCGGTGTTGGTGTGCGACCCGGAAAAGGCGCGGACTCGGGCCGCGGACCTGATCAAGACCGGTCGGGAATTCCTCGAGGCGTCCTGGTCGGTCGCAGCCCTCGGGAGGGACGCGCCCGTCGACGTTCAACAATTGGGCGGTTCGGGATTCGTCGAACTGGATGATGCGCGGGCGGCGGCGGCCCGGTCGGGTCATCCGTGGTGGACGCTCAGCCAGCTCTCCGACGAGTCGGCCATAGAGCTGGATCTCCGGGCGGCGCCGTCGGCCCGCGGGCACCAGCAGGACATCGACGGCATCTTCGCGATGCTGCGCGCCCACGTGACGACCGGCGGGTGCGCCGCGGTGGTAACGCCGGGAATGGGCACCGCCCATCGCGTCGTCGAGCGGCTGGCCGACTCCGACACCCCGGCCACCATGCTGGAACCGGGTGCCGCGCCTAAGCCAGGCGTGGTAGGGGTCCTCAAGGGACCGCTGCATGACGGTGTCGTGATTCCCGGCGCCAACCTGGTGATCATCACCGAGACGGACCTGACCGGTAATCGCGCGACCGCCGTCGAGGGCAAGCGCCTGGCCGCCAAGCGGCGCAATACCGTCGACCCGCTGGCGCTCACCGCCGGCGACCTGGTGGTGCACGACCAGCACGGCATCGGGCGTTTCATCGAGATGACCGAGCGCACGGTCGGCGGGGCGCGGCGTGAATACCTGGTGCTGGAATACGCGTCCAGCAAGCGAGGCGGCGGGTCGGACAAGTTGTACGTCCCCATGGACTCGCTGGACCAGCTGTCCCGGTACGTCGGCGGCCAGGCGCCAGCGCTGAGCCGACTCGGCGGCAGCGACTGGGCGAACACCAAGACCAAGGCGCGACGCGCGGTGCGCGAGATCGCCGGCGAGTTGGTGTCGCTATACGCGAAGCGGCAAGCCAGCCCCGGGCACGCGTTCGGGCCGGACACCCCCTGGCAGGCCGAGATGGAGGACGCGTTCGGCTTCACCGAAACCGTCGACCAGCTCACGGCAATCCAAGAGGTCAAGGCCGACATGGAAAGGCCGATCCCGATGGACCGGGTGATCTGCGGTGATGTCGGCTACGGCAAGACCGAGATCGCGGTGCGGGCGGCGTTCAAAGCCGTGCAGGACGGCAAGCAGGCCGCCGTGCTGGTGCCCACCACGCTGCTGGCCGACCAGCACCTGCAGACGTTCAGCGAACGAATGGCCGAGTTTCCCGTCACGGTCAAGGGGCTGTCCCGGTTCACCGACCCCGCCGAGTCGCGCGCCGTCATCGACGGGCTGGCCGACGGCACGGTCGACATCGTGATCGGCACGCACCGACTCCTGCAGACCGGCGTGCGCTGGAAGGATCTGGGCCTCGTCGTCGTCGACGAGGAACAGCGGTTCGGCGTCGAGCACAAGGAGCACATCAAGTCGCTGCGCACCCACGTCGACGTCCTGACGATGAGCGCCACCCCGATTCCGCGCACCCTGGAGATGAGCCTGGCCGGGATCCGCGAGATGTCGACGATCCTGACGCCTCCCGAAGACCGCTACCCGGTGCTGACCTACGTCGGTCCGCACGACGACAAGCAGGTCGCCGCCGCGCTGCGCCGCGAGCTGCTGCGCGACGGCCAGGCGTTCTACGTGCACAACCGGGTCAGCTCCATCGACCGGGCGGCGGCGCGGGTCCGGGAGCTGTTGCCCGAGGCGCGCGTCGCCGTCGCGCACGGGCAGATGCCCGAGGATCTGTTGGAACGCACCGTGCAGGGGTTCTGGAATCGCGAGTACGACATCCTGGTGTGCACGACGATCGTGGAGACGGGTCTCGACATTTCCAACGCCAACACCCTCATCGTCGAGCGCGCCGATACCTTCGGCCTGTCCCAGCTGCACCAGCTCCGCGGCCGCGTCGGCCGCAGCCGCGAGCGGGGCTACGCGTACTTTCTCTACCCGCCGCACGCGCCGCTGACCGAGACGGCCTACGACCGGCTGGCGACCATCGCCCAGAACAACGAGCTGGGCGCGGGCATGGCCGTCGCGCTCAAGGACCTCGAGATCCGCGGCGCCGGCAACGTGTTGGGTGTCGAGCAGTCCGGGCACGTCGCCGGGGTCGGCTTCGACCTCTATGTTCGGTTGGTGGGCGAGGCCGTTGAGGCCTACCGGGCAGCCTTGAAGGCAGCAGAGGACGGACAGACCGTCACCACCGCCGAGGAGCCCAAGGACGTTCGCATCGACCTGCCGGTTGACGCCCACCTGCCGCCGGATTACATCGCCAGCGACCGGCTGCGCCTCGAGGGCTACCGGCGGCTGGCCGCGGCGTCCTCCGACGCGGAGATCGACGCCGTCGTGGAGGAGCTGATCGACCGCTACGGGCCGCTGCCCGAGCCCGCCGAGCGGCTGGTGGCCGTGGCGCGGTTGCGGTTGCTGTGCCGCGCCGCAGGCATCACCGAGGTGTCGGCGCCGTCGGCGGCCACCGTGCGGCTCTCGCCGGTGACGCTGCTGGACTCGGCCCAGGTGCGCCTGAAGCGGATGTATCCGGCGGCGCACTACCGCGCCACCACGTCAACGGTGCAAGTTCCTATCCCGCGAGCCGGCGGGGGCTCCAAAAGTTTCGGGGCTGCCGCCCCTATGCGCGATGTCGAGTTGGTGCAGATGGTGGCCGATCTCGTGACAGCACTGCAGGGGAAGCCACAGCAGGAGATTGGTATAACGAGTGCGTCACCGACGGCCAGGGAGGAGCGACAGGCGCGATGATCGTCGTCTTGTTCGACCCACGGCGACCGTCGCTGGTACCCGTCGAGGCCATCGAGTACCTCACCGGCGAGGTGCAGTACACCGAGGAGATGCCCGTCGCGGTGCCGTGGTCGCTACCCGCCGCGCGGCCGGTGCACACCGGAGATCCCGAAGCCCCGGCGCCGGTGCTGCTGTCGTCCGATCCCGACCACCCCGCAGTCACCGCACGATTGGCCGCCGGAGCCCGCCTGATCTCGGCGCCGGAGACGCCGCGCGGGGAGCGGCTGGTGGACGCCGTGGCGATGATGGACAAACTGCGCACCGCCGGACCGTGGGAAAGCGAGCAAACCCACGATTCGTTGCGAAGGTACCTGCTCGAGGAGACCTACGAGTTGTTGGACGCCGTTCGCAGCGGCAGCGCCGACCAGTTGCGGGAAGAACTCGGCGACGTGCTGCTGCAGGTGCTTTTCCACGCCCGCATCGCAGAGGATGCGCCGCAGTCTCCCTTTACCATCGACGACGTCGCCGCCGCGTTGATGCGTAAGCTCGGCAATCGCGTACCCGGAGTCCTTGCGGGACAATCTATTTCGCTCGAAGATCAATTGGCCCAGTGGGAAGAGCGCAAGGCGGCCGAAAAGGCACGCAACTCGGTGATGGACGACGTCCACACCGGCCAGCCGGCACTTGCATTGGCGCAGAAGGTGATTCAACGCGCCGAACAGGCCGGTTTTCCGAACGATCTCATCCCGCCGGAGATCACCTCGATCTCGGTGTCGGCAGACATCGATGCCGAAAGCGCCCTGCGGACGGCCGTTTTGGAGTTCGTAGACAGCGTTCGCATCGCCGAGTGGGCGATCGCCGCCGCGCGCCGGGGGAACATCATTCCGGACGAGCTGGACGTGGCCCCCCTCGGGGAGGTAACCGAGCAGGAGTGGCGGGGGCACTGGCCACCTCGTGCATCGGCAACCCACGGCGAGATGCCGAGGTCCGCAGCGGCCGAGGAGGGGACCGCCGAAGCCGAAGAGAAGTCTCGGGCCGGCCCGAAAGCGTCCGGCGGGGGCTCGAAGCGACGCCGGGGGCGGCGGTAAGGCCGATCAAATCCGCGGTCGCGGCACTGGCCCGGCAGCGATGAGCGTGACGTTTGCCATGTCAGTCGTTTAGGCACCTGTGACGGAGAGTTGGGGTCGGGAATCGGGCGCGTCGCAAGTTTCCGGATTCGCTAGCCATCGTTGCCGTCAGCTAACCTATTTCCCGCTGACCCCGCGCCGCGTTGGCGAGTTCGGGGCCCAATCAGCCGGATAGCCCCGAATCCCATGGGACGATGGTCGTGGCCGAAGTTGGTGGCGGGGAGTCGAAGACACGGGAGACTGGGGAGCGTGGTGTCGCCGAGACGTTGGTTGCGCGCGGCTGCCGTCATCGGCGCGACCGCGATGCTTCTGGCCTCCAGTTGCACCTGGCAACTCAGCCTCTTCATCCCCGAGGGCGTTCCGCCGCCCTCCGGGGATCCGGTGCCGCCCGTGGATACGCACGTCAGCGGAAGACCCGCGGATCAGCTGCGCGAATGGGCCGAGCAGCGCTCGTCGGCGTTGGAAATCCCGGTCATCGCGCTGGAGGCCTATGGGTATGCCGCGCGGGTCGCCGAGGTCGAGAATCCGAAATGTCATATCGCATGGACGACGCTCGCGGGCATCGGGCAGGTCGAGAGCCACCACGGCACTTACCGGGGGGCGACGCTGTCGCCGAACGGAGATGTGAATCCGCCCATTCGGGGTGTTCGGCTGGACGGCAGCGGCGGCACCTTAAGGATCGTCGACACCGGGGGTGGCGCCGACGGCGGCACCGTGCGCGCGATGGGACCGATGCAGTTCATCCCGGAGACGTGGCGGCTCTACGGTGTCGACGCTCACAACGACGGCGTGGTCAGCCCGGACAATATCGACGACGCAGCGCTGGCCGCCGCGGGCTATTTGTGTTGGCGCGGCAAGGATCTCGCTACTCCGCGTGGATGGCTGACCGCGCTGCGGGCCTACAACAACTCCGGCATTTACGCGCGGGCCGTCCGGGACTGGGCAACCGCCTACGCGTCGGGTCATCCGCTGTAGCAGGATGTATCGAGGCTACGAGGCAAGTTCAGGCAAGGAGAACCCAGTGCCGATTATCGAGCAGGTCGGGGCCCGCGAGATCCTCGATTCGCGAGGCAACCCGACGGTCGAGGTCGAAGTCGCCCTGATGGACGGGACATTTGCTCGCGCCGCGGTGCCGTCCGGCGCATCCACCGGTGAGCACGAGGCCGTCGAGTTGCGTGACGGCGGTGAGCGTTACGGCGGCAAAGGCGTGCAGCAGGCGGTACAAGCCGTGCTGGACGAGATCGCTCCGGCAGTCATCGGGCTCAGCGCCGACGATCAGCGGTTGGTGGACCAGGCGCTGGTGGACCTGGACGGCACCCCCGACAAGTCGCGGCTGGGCGGCAACGCGATCCTGGGCGTCTCGTTGGCGGTCGCCAAAGCGGCGGCCGACTCCGCCGAGTTGCCGCTTTTCCGCTACCTCGGCGGCCCGAACGCGCACATCCTGCCGGTGCCGATGATGAACATCCTCAACGGCGGTGCCCACGCCGACACCGGTGTCGACATCCAGGAGTTCATGGTGGCCCCGATCGGGGCGCCCAGCTTTACCGAGGCGTTGCGCTGGGGCGCCGAGGTTTACCACGCCCTCAAAGCGGTGCTGAAGAAGGCGGGCCTGAGCACGGGCCTGGGCGACGAGGGCGGCTTCGCCCCCGATGTGGCCGGCACCACCGCGGCGCTGGACATGATCGGCCAGGCCATCGAATCGGCCGGCTTCAAACTCGGTGCGGACGTGGCGCTGGCCCTCGATGCCGCGGCCACCGAGTTCTACAGCGACGGCACCGGCTACACGTTCGAGGGCCAGACGCGCACAGCCGAGCAGATGACAGAGTTTTACGCCGGCCTGCTCGGCTCGTATCCGCTGGTGTCCGTCGAAGACCCCTTGGCCGAAGACGATTGGGATGGTTGGTCGGCCCTGACGGCGGCGATCGGAGAAAGGGTGCAAATCGTCGGTGACGATATCTTCGTCACCAACCCCGAACGCCTGGAAGAGGGCATCGAGAAGGGCGTGGCAAACGCGTTGCTGGTCAAGGTGAATCAGATCGGCACCTTGACCGAGACTCTCGACGCCGTCGCGCTGGCCCATCACAGCGGATACCGCACGATGATGAGCCACCGCAGCGGTGAGACGGAAGACACCACGATCGCCGACCTCGCGGTGGCGGTCGGCAGCGGTCAGATTAAGACCGGCGCGCCCGCCCGCAGCGAGCGCGTGGCCAAATACAATCAGTTGTTGCGCATCGAGGAGGCCCTCGGCGACGCGGCACGCTACGCCGGTGATCTTGCGTTTCCGCGTTTCGCGCTGGAGCAGAAGTAGGTTGGAATTCCCTTGACCGCCAAGCCGGATCCGAAGCGGCGATCCCCGGCGTCACGCCCGGGGAAGGCCGGCGATTCGGACCGGCGCCGAGGGGCCGCGAAGCCCGCAACCCGCGTGAGCCGCGATCCCACCCGGACGTTGCGTGAGCGTGTCGTCGAGCCCATCAAGCGTCAGGTCGCAGAATCCGTTGAGCAGCGTTCCGATCAGCGACTCGGTTTCACCGCGCGACGTGCGGCGGTGCTGGCCGCGGTCATCTGCGTGTTGACGTTGACCATCGCCGGGCCGGTGCGCACCTACTTCGCGCAACGCACCGAGATGGACCAGCTGGCGGCAAGTCAAGCCGCGCTGCGGCGCCAGATCGCCGACCTCGAGCAAAAGAAGGGCAAGCTGGCCGACCCGGCATACATTGCGGCGCAGGCCCGCGAGCGCCTCGGCTTCGTGATGCCGGGCGACATCCCGTTCCAGGTTCAGCTGCCGCCGACGGCGGCAGCGTCCCCGCAGCAGGGAGCCGACTCGGCGAAACCGGCGACCAACAACCCCTGGTACACCTCGCTGTGGCATACCATCGCCGACGCGCCCCACCTGCCACCGGAGAGCGCGCCGAATCCCACGACCCCCGGTGGTTGACCGCGCCGACCTGGAAGCGGTGGCGCGTCAGCTCGGGCGTGCGCCGCGTGGGGTACTTGAGATCGCCTACCGGTGCCCCAACGGTGAACCCGGCGTGGTCAAAACCGCGCCGAAACTTCCTGACGGGACGCCCTTTCCGACGTTGTACTACCTGACTCATCCGGTGCTGACCGCGGCCGCGAGCAGGCTGGAGACGACGGGATTGATGCGAGAGATGACCGATCGGTTGCAGCGCGACCAGGAACTGGCGGCCGCCTACCGGCGAGCCCACGAATCGTATCTGGCCGAGCGCGACGCCATCGAGCCGCTGGGGACAACGTTTTCCGCCGGCGGAATGCCCGACCGGGTCAAGTGCCTGCATGTGCTGATGGCGCACTCGCTGGCCAAGGGTCCCGGCGTGAATCCGCTCGGCGACGAGTCCTTGGCCATTCTGGCCCGCGAAGCGGGGACCGCTGCGGAATTAGTGGGGCCGCAGTGGCGGTGAGGGCCGCCGCAATTGACTGCGGTACCAACTCGATTCGCTTGTTAATCGCCGACGTCAGCGCCGGGCGGCTGCGGGATGTTCATCGCGAGACGCGGATCGTCCGGCTGGGTCAGGGCGTCGACGCAACGGGTGAGTTCGCGCCTGAAGCGATAGCCCGAACGCGCGCGGCGTTGGTCGATTACGCCGCGCTGCTACGCGCACACGGCGTGGACCGGGCACGGATGGTGGCCACATCGGCCGCCCGGGATGTCGCCAATCGCGACGTCTTCTTTGCGATGACGGCCGAGGTGCTGGGTGCCGTCGTGCCGGGCGCGGTTGCCGAGGTGATCACCGGTGACGAGGAGGCCGCGCTGTCCTTCAGTGGGGCCGTCGCTGAACTGGACAGCGCGGCGGCGCCTTTCGTCGTGGTCGATCTCGGTGGTGGCTCCACCGAGATCGTGCTGGGTACCGATGCGGTGGTGGCGAGCTACTCGGCCGATATCGGGTGTGTCCGGTTGACCGAACGCTGTTTGCGCTCGGACCCACCGACACCCGAGGAAGTGCAGGCGGCTCGCCGGGTGGTGCGCGAGCGCCTTGAAGTCGCGCTTGGCGTGGTGCCCGTCGAGGGCGCGCGCAGCTGGGTCGGACTCGCCGGAACGTTTACCACGCTGTCCGCTCTCGCCCACAACATGACGGCCTATGACTCTGCGGCCATTCATCTTTCGCGCGTTCCCGGCGCCAATCTGCTGGCGGTGTGTGAGCGGCTGATCGGCATGACCCGGGCCCAGCGCGCGGCGCTGGGGCCGATGCACGAGGGCCGCGCCGATGTGATCGCTGGCGGCGCGATCGTGGTGGAGGAGTTGGCTCGCGAACTCCGCGCCCGCGCGGGGATCGACGAGCTGATCGTCAGCGAGCACGACATCCTGGACGGGATCGTACTGTCGATCGCTGGTTGAGTCACATCAGCCACAGGAGTCCCCGCTGGGGAGACAGTCGGCTTTTTGCCCGCCTCGTAGCGACAACTCTGATTGATGTCATACCGGCATGCGACCGTCGGAATATGAATCTCACAGGAATAGAGCTTCGTTACGTGCTCGCAATGCATCTCGCCCACAATGGACGCGCGACTATCACCGAGATGGCTGATGCGCTTGAGGCACAAGGGTTTTGCATCGCTGGCAGGCCGTCGAAGGCCATATCGGATGCCTTGCGGCGGTGGGAGACCGGACGGGACAGGGTACGCCGGCTTCGGCGGGGGTTGTACGGTCCGGGCTACATCCCGCGCTCCACCGAATACCGGATACACCAACGGGTGCTGGCTTTGCGCGCGGCAGCGAAATTGTCGCTGCGAGCCGGGCAAAAGGAGCACCGCCTCCCCTCCGGGGACTGAAGTGACGCATGTGACTCACGCCTCGAAGCGATAGCCCATGCCCGATTCGGTCAACAGGTGCTTGGGGTGCGACGGGTCGTCTTCCAACTTTCGCCGCAGCTGCGCCAGATACACACGCAGGTAATGGGTCTCGGTGGCGTACGCCGGGCCCCAAACTTCCTTCAGCAACTCCTCGCGGCCGACCAGCTTGCCGCGATTGCGCACGAGCACCTCGAGCATGCCCCATTCGGTGGGTGTGAGATGCACCTCGGCACCGTCCTTGATGACCTTCTTGGCGGCCAGGTCGACGGTGAACGCCTCGGTCTCGATCACCGGCTCATCCATCTCGGACGCCACGGCGTTGCGGCGCACGGCGGCGCGCAGCCGGGCCAAAAATTCGTCCATCCCAAAGGGTTTGGTGACGTAGTCGTCGGCACCGGCGTCCAAGGCCTCCACCTTGTCCGACGAATCGGTGCGCGCCGAGAGCACGATCACCGGCGCCATCAGCCAGCCCCGCAGCCCGGCCAGCACCTCGATGCCCGAGATGTCGGGCAGGCCGAGATCGAGGATCACCACGTCGGGCTTGTGCTCGGCGGCGGCGCGCAAGGCCCCGGCCCCAGTCGATGCCGTGACGACCTCGTATCCGCGCACGGACAGGTTGATTCGCAGGGCGCGCAGGATGTGCGGCTCGTCGTCGATCACCAGTACGCGGGTCATCGGCGCCGCTCTCCCCCGCAAGCGGGTGGGGTCCCCGCGGAGCTGGGGAGTGCCCCCACCTCACAGCTGCGGCCCCCGCGAGCGGGTGGTGCCCCCAGTGCATCGTCGCCGGCGCGGGTCATCTATCCCCCTGCGCTGCGGCCAGATCCACCACGACGGTGAGCCCGCCGCCCGGTGTATCGCCGGCCGCGATGGTTCCGCCCATCGCTTCGACGAAGCCGCGCGCCACCGACATTCCCAGGCCCACCCCGGTGGTGTTGTCGTGGTCGCCCAGCCGCTGGAATGCTTCGAAGATCTGATCCTCGGTGCCTTTAGGGATTCCGGGCCCTTCGTCGATGACGTTGATCAGGACCCGATCGCCGACCTGTCCCGCGTTGACCCGCACCACGCAGTTGGGCGCGTAGCGGAGCGCGTTGTCGATCAGATTCGCGAGGACTCGTTCGAGTAGACCAGCGTCGGCCATCACCACGGCGTCGCCGACATCGACCTTGACGCGGTCGATAGCGGATCGATAGAAACCGGTGGCGCCCTTGCCGATCGAGACCAGCGCACGCTGCACCGCCTCCTCGACATAAACCCGGCGTAGATCCGGACGTACCACGCCCGCGGCCAGTCGCGAGGAATCGAGCAGGTTTCCGACCAACGCGGTCAGTTGGTCGATGGATTCCTCGATGGTGGCCAGCAATTCGGCGGTGTCCTCGGCGGAGAAGGCGACGTCTTCGGCGCGAAGGCTGGACACGGCGACCTTGGCCGCCGCCAGCGGCGTGCGCAGATCGTGGCTGACCGCCGACAGGAGGGACCGCCGCAGCTCGTCGGCCTGCACAATCGCGTGGGCCCGGCTGGCTTCTTCGGCCAGCTCGCGTTGCTTGATCAGACCCGCCGCCTGCCTCGCCACCGCGCCCAGCACCCGGCGGTCTCGTGCGGAGAGCTTCTTGCCGGCCAACAGCATCCAGTATTCGTCGTCGCCGACCTCGATCGCAGTGTCGGCGGAATCAACGCTGTCACAAGGGTCTTTGCCGACACTGGCAACGACGTAGCCCTTTCTCCCGGTGGCGCGCTCTTCCTCACCGGGCTCCCGCAGCATGCTGACCGCACGCTGCGAGTAGGTCTCCCGCACCCGCTCCAGCAGCGTCTCCAGATCGGCGCCGCGCAGCACCGACCCGGCGAACAGCGTCAGCAGTTCGGCTTCTTGGGAGGCGCGCCGGGCTTCCCGGGTGCGTTTGGCCGCGCCGTCGACGAGCACGGCGACCGCCACCGCGATCAGGAGCAGCACCAACTCGGTAATGGCGCTGTTCGGTTCGGCGATGGTGAAGCTGTGCCGCGGGGGTATCAGGTAGTAGTTCAGCAGCAAACCGGACAGCACCGCCGAAAGGGCCGCCGGGGCAACCCCTCCCAGGAGTCCGACCACGAGGACCCCGATGAAGAACAACGCGCTCTCGCCGGCGTTGTTCAGATATGGGTCCAGCAGCGTGACGCAAACCGCACAGATGGCCGACGGCACGATGACGGCAGCCAGCCACGACGCCACCCGGCGCTCGCGGGAAGAGAGCGTGGCCAACCGTAGGCCGCGCTTCGACTCCTCATGCGTGACCATGTGCACGTCGATCTTCCCGGACCGCTCGACGATCGTCTGGCCGATGCCCTCTTCGAAGATGCGGGCCCACTTAGGCCGGCGCGAGGTGCCGATCACCAACTGGGTGGCGTTGTTCTCGCGGGCGAAATCCAGCAGGGCTGTAGGCACGTCGTCGCCCACCACGGTGTGCACCGAAGCGTCCAGGCTGTTGGCCAGCTCACGGATCTTGCCCATCCTGCGCTCCGACAGCCCGGCCAGCCCGTCACCGCGGATGACGTGCACGACCATCAGCTCTGCGCTGGACTTCGACGCGATCCGGGATGCGCGTCGCACCAACGTCTCCGACTCCGGGCCGCCGGTCACCGCCACCACGACCCGCTCGCGGGCCTCCCACAAGTCGGTGATCTTGTTCTCCGCTCGATACTTGGCCAGCGCGGTGTCCACCTGGTCGGCCAACCAGAGCAACGCCAATTCCCTTAGCGCCGTAAGGTTTCCCTGGCGAAAGTAGTTGGACAGCGCCGCGTCGATCTTCTCCGGCGCGTAGACATTGCCGTGAGATAGCCTGCGGCGCAGCGCCTCCGGCGTGATATCGATGAGTTCGACCTGCGAGGCCTGGCGCACGATCGAATCCGGAATGGTTTCGTGCTGCTGAATACCGGTGATCTGGGCTACGACGTCGTTCAGGCTTTCCAGGTGCTGGATGTTCACGGTCGAAATCACCGTGATGCCCGCGTCGAGCAATTCCTCGACGTCCTGCCAGCGCTTTTCGTTCTTACTACCCGGCGTATTGGTGTGGGCGAGCTCGTCCACCAGAACCACCTGCGGGTGCCGCGCCAGCACGGCCGGCACGTCGAGCTCGGGGAAGCTGCCGCCGCGGTATTCGATGTAGCGCGGCGGGATGACCTCGATGCCATCAATCAGCTCAGCCGTTTTCCGGCGTCCATGGGTCTCGACCACGGCCGCCACCACGTCGGTGCCGCGCTCCAGGCGCCGGTGCGCCTCGCCGAGCATCGCGTACGTCTTGCCGACACCCGGGGCCGCACCGAGGTAGATGCGCAGCTCTCCGCGCTTGGGATGTTGGTCGGTTCCGGTCACGTCAACCATCATCCACCCGTGGCGCTAGCTCGACACTGGATACTTGTGATCGAGTTGCAGGTTGAGCTCCAGCACATTCACCGTAGGCTCACCGAGAAATCCCAGCGCGCGGTCGCTGCGGTACTGCGCAACCACCGCACGGATCTGATCCGGGCTGACGTGCCGCGCTTTGGCCACCCGGGCAACCTGAATGTCCGTGTATGCCAAGGAAATATGCGGGTCGAGGCCGCTGCCGCTCGCGGTGACCGCGTCGGCCGGGACGGTGGGATTCGCGGACGCGGCACCGCGAATCGGCACAATCTGGCCGATCGTGTAGTCTTGCCCAGTTTTGGGGCCGTACTTGGCGCACTCGACACGCGCACCCTCGTACAAGTTCAGAAACGGCGCCTGCGTCGACTGGCAAGGCTCGTTGACACTGACCACCCTGGTCGGGTGAAGGACGTTCCCGCGCTGGTCGCGGGGGCCGATCACCGACAGCACCGCGCCCACGCCGCCGCCCGTGCAGAACGGCCGTGATCCGTCCACACCCTCCAGTTGGCCCACAGCGCTACTGCGGGTGCACACCTGGGTCAGCAGGCTCGGCTTGAAGCCAGCATCCGACGCTGACTTTCCGGCCGCCAGCTGCGAAGGATCGGCGGGCGTGTCGACGATGCTTTCCGGCCCGAGGTTGCTCGCGCCCGACGACGTCGGGTCGTAGCCGTTGCCGGCCGCCGAGGGACGGCTCTGGAAGTACTGCGGGAGCGCGTTGCCGTCCTTGTCGGTGAATAGCTGACCGATGAGCCGACTGCCGACCGGTTTGCCGTTGGCGGTGAGCATCGACCCCTCGGCCTTGTCGTGCAGGCCGGGTATCTGCGCGACCAACCAGATGAACAGCGGGTAGGCGAGACCGGTGATCACGGTCATCACCAGCAGCGCGCGGAAAGCCGCCCAGTGCATGCGGACGAAATTCGAGAACTTCATGTCAGGACATCCCCGGGACGAATTGGACGATCAGGTCGATGAGCTTGATCCCGATGAACGGGGCGATGATGCCACCGAGTCCGTAGATATAGAGGTTGCGGCTCAACAGCTTCGACGCGCTGCTCGGCGTGTACCGCACGCCGCGCAGAGAGAGCGGAATCAACATGACGATGATGATCGCGTTGAAGATCACCGCCGACAGGATCGCCGACTGCGGGCTGTGCAACCGCATGATGTTGATCAGATCCAGCCCGGGGAACATCGCGACGAACATCGCCGGGATGATCGCGAAGTACTTCGCGATGTCGTTGGCGATTGAGAAGGTGGTCAGCGCTCCGCGGGTGATCAGCAACTGCTTGCCGATCTCGACGATCTCGATGAGCTTGGTCGGGTCGGAGTCGAGGTCGACCATGTTGCCGGCCTCTTTGGCGGCCGACGTGCCGGTGTTCATCGCTACGCCGACGTCAGCCTGCGCCAGGGCCGGCGCGTCGTTGGTGCCGTCACCGGTCATCGCGACCAGCTTGCCGCCTTCTTGCTCGCGCTTGATCAGGGCGAGCTTGTCCTCCGGCGTGGCCTCGGCGAGGAAGTCGTCGACGCCGGCCTCGTCGGCAATCGCCTTGGCGGTCAACGGGTTATCGCCGGTGATCATCACCGTGCGGATGCCCATCTTCCGCATCTCGTCGAAGCGCTCGCGCATGCCCTGCTTGACAACGTCCTTGAGGTGGATGACACCCAGCACCGCCGCCTCACCATCAATGCACTCACCGACGACCAGCGGGGTGCCGCCGCCCGCCGAGATGCCGTCGACGATCTCGCCGAGCTGATGCGGTACCTTGCCGCCTTGAGCGCGAACCCATTCCGCGACCGAGCTCGCGGCGCCCTTGCGCAGCAGGTGCCCGTTGAGGTCGACGCCCGACATCCGGGTCGAGGCGGAAAAGGCCACCCACTGGGCCTGTGACAGTTCGCCCGGCGTGCGCGCGCGCAGCCCGAAGTGTTGTTTGGCGAACACCACGACCGAGCGTCCCTCGGGGGTTTCGTCG